>JBNMNB010000277.1:0-9649 GCA_051270635.1 Verrucomicrobiales bacterium
CCTTCCGCAGTTGGCTTCTGGTAGTTCTTTTCATTTTTGGATGTTCATTCTATAAACAGGGGACTTGAACCCCATTTGGTTTTCGCCCATGCTGGGCACACACAATAGGTGATGCCAAGCGCGAAAAATGCGGTTGGTTCGCTCGTTCGCTCTCGTGAGTTTGGCTCCGCGCTGGCATGCTTTTAACGTAGATATCCATAAGAAAATCCATCCATGCGGGAAAACCTCTCAGACGAGAAACTGGATCGCCTGATCGAGCAGCGATACTCGGCGTCTCTGATGAGTAATCACAAGTGGGTGAAGCTGTTGAATGTGTTGGTGAATCACGCAGCGGATCTTTGCTCATCCCATGTGAAGTTGATCTGGGATGACACCTTGCTAAGAAATGACGGACTCCGATAGCGATTGGCCATTCGATCAAGCTCCGAATGTGACGGCGGTGACATCCACGCACTTCACGAGACGGGGGTTTCCGATTATGCAGGTGACCCACTACGAGGATGATCACTGTTGGGACCACAGCTGATCGACAAGTGGTCTGTATGAAGACCGTTATGGAACTTGATCCAACGGTGGCCGAAGGGGCAGATCTCCCGCCAGGATGGTCCGCTGAGCGCCTAACGCTGGAAAAGATACTGAATGACATCGGCAATCGACCAATTATAGTTTTCAGGTGACTGACAAGAAGTTCTATGACTGGCAGACCGCTGGCGGTACTGATGATGTGATGCGCCTGGTAGATTCCTTGGAGCGTGCAGAGGTGAAGTGGTGTGCAATTGGAGGGGTGGCGGTTAATCATTGGGCGATCGAATCAATGGTGACCCAAGACGTTGATTTTGCGGTGTCCGCCGCTGATTTGGAGAAGACTGTGGAGGTGCTTTCGAATGCCGGGTTCTCGGTTGAAAGATTCAAATGGTCTGTCTATTTCAAGGGATGTTCCAGGGTGAGTGTACAGTTGAGTGCCGAGGATATCTATTTGACATTTCCTGAGCGATCAGTTCCGGCAGATGTCCACGGAATACTTCTTCGTGTAGCTTCGTTAGAAGACACGTTAAGAGGGAAGATTCTTGCGTGGAAGGATGCATCAAGACGACAGAGTAAACGGGCGAAAGATTTTGCTGATATTGTGAGATTGGTTGAGTCGCATCCGAAGTTATGGGAGACGTTGCCCGCTGGTCTTAAAGAGCTAGTCGATTGTCCTAAATAGAGATAGAGAAACCGAACAATAAAGAGCGCTGCACGCCGACGCCTGACCCGCTGAAATTTGAAACGTCAGGACTGGTCGAATTCTTGTTTCTTCAAGATCTGTTCTTGCTTATCTTCCTTTGCACTTCGGGCCTCGGACTGTGCTTAGGAGGATTTTTACACAAACGCCTCAACACGAAGAAATGCCTGAGCCCTGACAACAACGGCGCTGATGATCAAACGCCTCCCGCAGTGGTTGTAGCGGAAGCGCGCCGGCAGTAACGAACGGCATCGCTTGGACGTTGATAAAAGTATAGAATGGACTCTCAACCAAAGACCGAGATTCGTGAGGCTATCCAAAGCGATTTGCCATTCATTATCCGAATGTTAACGGATGATAAACTCGGCAGCACGAGAGAGAGCTTCGAAGAGCCACTTCCAGTTTCATACATAAACGCCTTCGAAGAGATTTCAGAAAGTAGTGACAACCAACTATTAGTAGCGATCTCTGAAAACGTAGCAGTTGGGGTTCTGCAGATCACATTCATTCCAAACCTGACCTTCAAGGGAGGAAAGAGAGCATTAATTGAAGGCGTGAGAGTCGATGCGGGACACCGATCCAGAGGAATTGGTCGAATTATGATCGAGGAAGTAGTAGCGCGAGCTAAAGCTGAGGGATGCCACTTGATTCAGCTCACCACAAATAAATCACGGCCTGAAGCTAAGGATTTCTATGAATCATTAGGATTTAGAGCGTCTCACGAGGGCCTAAAACTCTTTATTAACCAGAAGACCAGAATATGAACGACAAACAGAAAAAGAAATTCATCATTCGCATGCGGCTGTGTGGGGCGCGGCGGTTATCACGCCTCCGCTCGTAATGGGGCAACCCGGCGTTCATGCGCTAATCGGCAGGTAAAAGGATGGCTCAGAAGAAGAAATCATTGCCGCCTAAGTTTCAGGTCTGGGTGGATGCACGGAAACGATTGCAGCTGTCACATGATCACATTCAGATGGCAAGAGAATTGGGACTCAACCCAAAGAAACTCGGGAGCCTTGCTAATCATGATCAAGAGAGATGGAAGTCTCCGCTGCCGATATTCATCGAGGATCTCTATTTCAAGCGGTTTGGGAGGGAGCGTCCCGAAGTTATCATGACGATTGAGCAGATGCTACAGGAGAGAAGAACCAAACAGCAGGATCGAGTGCTAGCGAAGGAGCCGAGCGTGAATGAAACTGAGCCCGAGAATCCATTCTGACCAGTCGCCAATGAAATCATCGACAACATTCACTAACCGGCCTTCACTTTGGAGACCATTAACAAAATTAACTATAAAAACGATGCAGGAGCAGGCAATGTCTAAACAGTCTTCGCGTAGACAGTTCCTCTGCGATGGCCTCACGGCAGTCGGCAGTCTTGGAATCTGCTCCTGGGTTGCCGGGTCGCTCTTCTCGACATCGGTGATGGGCGCGGAATCATCGATGAAGAAACGAAGGATTCTGATCGATTCCGATACCATGAACGAGATTGACGATCAGTTCGCCATTATCCGTGCGCTCATTGCGCCGGAGTTGAAGGTCGAGGGATTGACGGCTGCGGGGTTCGCCGGGTCGAAGGACAGTGCGCAGCGAAGTTATGAGGAAGAAAAGAAGCTGCTCCGACTGATGGGGCTCGACGGCAAGGTGCCGTTGGCACTCGGCAGCTCGTTGACACTCAAAGACAAGCGCACACCTGATGAAACGGCTGCGGCCAGACTGATCATCGAACGGGCGATGGCCGTATCGGATGCGCCGCTGTATGTCGTAGCACTCGGCCAGGCAACGAATCTCGCGTCCGCTCTACTCATGGAGCCGCGAATTGCCGATCGAGTCGTTTTCGTGCTGATCGGCGGCACCTATCACGCAAATAGAGAACCCGCATGGGGCGCCGACGATTTCAATTGGCACCAAAAGTGGAAAGATATTGCGGTAATTTTCGAATCCAATGTGCCCGTTCTGCACATTCCGGCCGACGACGTGAGTAACCGGGTGGTGATGACGCGGGATGATGTGGAACGGCATTTCGCCGGACGTGGGCCTGTCTATGACTATCTCGCATCGCTGTGGGATACCAAGGCAAAGGGGAAGTCGACGTGGGTCATGTGGGACATTGCGGCCATCCATCAGGTCATTGACCCTTCACACGGCAAAACCATAGAGATCTCCGCGCCGACCGTTCAAGACGATGGCACTGTCAAAGAGGCTGCAAACAAAGACCGCATGATCAAGGTTTTGACCGAGCTGGATCCTCAGGCCATTTTTGACCGCTTTTGGAAAGATCTCGATGCGGCAGAATGACCTTCGGCAGCCTGAGCAGAGGGCAATTCGAGTGACCACAAGTCATGATGAACTGCACACACACAATAAAGGGCCTTCGATCCGGGTCATGGGCCGCTGGCAGATGAACCGTAAGGTTTCAGGCCGAGGAGAATCTGAGAGCGATCGGTGAGCGGTTTGTCGGCATGACTTTGATCGGTGTATTCGGCGAGGTGACTGCCGACGAGTTCATAGACGGCCTGGCGATCCTGGCTGGTGTCAACTTCAATGCACTTGTTTTCGCTCTTGAAGAATTCGACGGTGGGTAACGTCTCGGCCTTGAACGTCTCGAATCTTAACTTCACGCTTTCCACATTGTCGTCACTGCGCTTGGTGTACTTGGCGCGGCTCAGGATCCGCTGTTCGAGAACTTCGTAGGGGCACTCGAAATACAACATTTTCGGCAGGTCAGTTTCCTTCCCAAAAATTTCGAACCATCCATCCAGGTTATCTTGAGAGCGGGGGAATCCATCCAGAAGGAAGTTGTTTTTCCCGGTCGTTCTGGTGATGGTTTCCATCGCGTTCTTCAGCAGTGTCACGATGATCTCATTGGGAACCAGCTTTCCAGCGGTCATACATTCTTCGATGGTGGCAGCGGTCGGGCCACCCGCTTTACGCTCGGCGCGGAGCAAGTCACCGGTCGACAGGTGAGTCCAACCGAGTTGGCACTCGGACAGCTCACACATGGTTCCTTTTCCGGCCCCCGGCCCCCCGAGAACGAAGACGACATTGGGCTTGGGGCAGGGCTGCCTGGGGTCGAAGTGGTGGAGCACGACCTTTGGCGCTGGCACGACTCCTTTCTTGTAAACGTGCCACTCGCGATCGGCTGGAGGGAGCGCGTCTTCGCAGGTGATGTCGTAAGCGAGGTGGCCGTCGAGACGACAAATTCTCCACGAGTTGTAGCTGTTGGAAAAAGACAGCGCTGGGCTCCTGGCAGACTTCCCATCGGCTCGATCCCATGCCTTCTTTCCATTCCAGTAGCCGAGACTGGATACGGTTCCCGATTCAGATTCGGCAGGCGGTGCCGTTGATGGGACGAAAAGCCCATCTACTTCAGGAATGCCAGCTCCTGAAACTTCGATAAACAAGGTATTGGGCTCGAGTGTGTTATTTTCGTCCATAATTTTCTGATGCAAGTAGATGATTGCTGCTGCGGCTTCTCCAATGATCGGATCGCTCCAGTCCCCAGTGCTAGTGCTGAGATAGCGGACTTCGGACAAGATTGGCAGAATATTCTTCATCCGAGGAAATGCGAAATTAGGAAATGTTACAAGGGGGATCTTTAAGTGAAAGCTAAGGCATCCGGCCTCGGCGCGCTTCACAAGAAATAGGCTGTGCTGTGTCCTCGAGGCTTCGACTTCTACTGAAACCGTTGATTGCGATCGGTAGTCAATGCGCGATCAACGAGAGATCGACTTTTTCAAAGATTACAGTTTCATAGTGGATTTATTTGGGAAGGTCTTCCCCAATTCATCTCACTCCAAACGGAAGAGGTGGAAGCAGCGAAAAGCAGTAGAAGCAGTCGCCTCTCCATTTGTGGAGCCACGAATAATGTGGATTTTGTCTGCTTGTCATTGCTGCCGGAGATCGGTAGCAAGAGGCAGACAGTATGGCGGATGACAGCGACACTCCAGGCATCGAAATAAAGAACCTGCATCGCAGGTTCGGTGATCTGCGTGCGGTCGAGGGTGTTTCGTTTTCGGTTCCCAGAGGGCAGGTTGTTGGATTTGTCGGAGCCAATGGCGCTGGCAAAACGACGACGATGCGGATTCTTGCCACGCTCGATTACCCGACGTGGGGATCCGCCCGGGTGAACGGAATCGATGTTGTAAACCATCCGGCAAAGGTGCGTCGCATGCTCGGCTGGATGCCAGACAGTTTCGGCACTTACACCCACATGACGGTGGTCGAGTATCTCGATTTCTATGCGCGTGCGCTCGGATACCGTGGGGAGGAACGGGTGTCCCGGATTGCCGAGGTAATGAGCTTCACTGATCTGACTGGCCTGGCGGATCGATTGACCAACAAGTTGTCGAAGGGCATGGGGCAACGGCTGTGTCTGGGGCGAGCGCTCCTCCATGATCCGGAGGTTTTGATTCTCGATGAGCCAGCCGCTGGCCTCGACCCAAAGGCGCGCGTGGAGCTGAAGCATTTGGTGCGCATACTTGCCGAAGAGGGGAAGACAATCCTGATCAGTTCACATATTCTGTCAGAGTTAGGGGAAATGTGTGACACTCTGCTCTTTATTCACAACGGTCGCATCGTGCACCACGGCACTGCCGAGAGTCTGAAGAAGGGCACTGACAACACGACTGCGGTCAATATTCGAATCGCCGGAGACACGGCACCACTTTTTCAATGGGTGACGATGTCGCCACATGTCGAATTGATAGAAGAAGCGAAGTCCGGAGCGCGCGTGCGAATCGATTCACAGGAACAATCGCACATTGCAGATGTGTTGAAGCGATTGGTGACGGACGGCATGGTCGTGACCGATTTTCATCAGGAGGAACGGAATCTGGAGGATGCCTTCATTGATATTCTGAATCAACTGGAAGACGGCACCCACAAGATTGAGTCGCTTGAAGTGTCGATTCCAGACGAGCCATCACCACCAATGCCAATACCAACGCCAGCAAAGTCGGCATCGAAGAAGTCTGACCTGCAGGACATTCCTGAACCGGATGAGGTGTCAGATATCAAACCTCCGTCACCGCCTGAACTGCCGCGCAGAGACTGAAGAATAAAAGCACGAGCATGAGTAAGAGCGTTGCACATGAGCCTGACAGGTTGACTGCGATCCCTGATGCAGCGGCGCGGCTCACCGATTTTTCAGACTGGTTGAGCCCAGTGCTGGTCAAAGAACTGCGCCAGGGATTGCGCACCAGGGTCTTTGTCATCGCTTTCGTCTTGCTGCAGGCCACATTGTCGATCGTGCTTCTGTTTTCGCTGGAAGGGAATTCTCCGCAGAGCAGTTACTTGTTCTGGATGTTCTCGGCGGTGTTGATCGTTGGCGTGATGCCACTGCGAGGCTTCGCTGCACTGAGCGAAGAAATGGAAGGCAACACGCTCGATCTGCTGATAGTGACGCGCCTTTCTTCGCTGCGCATTGCCTTTGGGAAATGGTGCGCGCTGGTAGTGCAGACATTACTTCTTGGCGTTACCATTTTGCCCTACATTTTGATGCGCTACTTCATGGGGGGAATTGATTTAATGGTCGAGCTGCCAGTGTTTTATTACCTGCTCCTGCTTAGTTGCATGCTCACCGCACTGACCGTCGCGTTTTCAGTTTTTCCCTCATTTCTAACTCGTTCAGCGATCGCTATGATCGCAGGATACGGGGCAGCAAAGCTTACCGGACAACTTCTCGAATTCCGTCAAATCGACCAGAGCTGGCTACAGCTTAAAGTTCTCATCACTGCTACGTTCGGGGCCGGTTATGTCAGCTGGTTTTTACTCGAAGGCGGCGTCAGCCGCATTGCCCCGGAGGCAGAGAGCCATGCGCCGCGAAAGAGATTAGCCAGTCTGATAGTGGTCGCGATCGCCTGCTCGTTTGCCATTCCTCAATGGCGTGGGATGCTATGGGCTCTGGCGTTGATCCCGGCCATTGATGCCCTGTGCGAATCAAACAACCGTCATCACACAGCCATTGGAAGTGTAGGAAGTGCAAGGAATGGAGTGATTCATAGATTGATGAGGCTCATAGTTTCTCCAGGGTGGAGTTCAGGAGTTTTCTTCACGCTTTTGATTACAGGAATCACTCTGTGCTGTGATGCCTGGCTGCAGGGCGACCTGCGCAGGCGCGCCATTCCTCCAATGACCTATGTTCTGCAATGGATTGCATTGCCTGCAGCGATTCTCTTTCCGGTACCGCTACTTAGATTGATAGAACGATGGAAACCAGTCGAGAATCGGTTCGCAGCATACATGTTGACCCAGATTGTTGTCATCAGCTTTTGCTCGATATTCCTGATCGTGGCGCATGACACGGGAAAAATCTTCGTCGCACTGATTGCTTTGGTTTGGCCTCATGGATTACTTGTCGCGACACTGGGAACCCGAGACATGGAGGTGCTGTCCCAATTTCCCCAGTACCTCGTCTACACTGCCGCCGCATCCATCGCTGGCACTACGATCATGGCCAGTGTGATCGCCGCCTATCTTGGCTTTAAGGACGCAAAAGTGTCAGATTCTTTCGGGAAAGTCGTGGATGAATGAAGAAAATCTGAATCTCAGTCCCAGGCATAGAGGCCATGCTTGAAGATGTTGCGATCGACGACAAAATCGAGTCACAAGTAGTCGCGATTAAAGCAAACATCTCAAGACGCCGAACTCTACCCGGCAGGATTTCCCTCAATGTCCAGCTGAGCGCACCTGTGAGAAAGAAACGCAGAAGCATTTCTCTATGGGAGTTGTTCACGGGCCGCCTCTCAATGTAAGCGCAGTAGAGGAAGTCCTTCGGGACTTCTTCGTCGCAGGTCGTCGCGTCTGAAGGAAAAAGAACTAAGAGACGTGGGCTTGCTGGTGACCGATCAAGGTGAAGTATCAGCACTTCTTCCATGGCCGAGTTATAGCCGAGGTACCGAAGGCCAATGAGCTGGACAGATACTGCTTCGGTCGGTATGAGTGACGGGCAAGGAGATCTAATCTATGGAGAAACCCATTTTATGCATAGTCAGTCTGGTGGTCGGTTCGGGGCTTGGATTTATGCTGGCGAAATCGACCATCGACCGGGAGGAGGCAAAGCCTGAACAGGGCGGGGTGACGACTGGGGTGAATGGTTCGTCGTTGACGGGTGGTTCGACTGCTGCGGGTTCGTCCTCTCGATCCAAGCGCGGTGGAGTGGGCGGTGGCAGTCGGAATATCGATGTGCTTCTTAACCTGGTAGATACTAACTATCTGGCCTCTAATCGTGAACTCTATGAAACAGTAGATCGGCTTGATCTAGCGGGAATCGAGGCACTTGCGAAGGAGATGGAGGATGTTCCTGTGAGCGACAATCGTCTCTACAAGGTTCGCGCGGCACTTTACACTCGCTGGGCGCAGTTGGACCGAGATGCAGCCTGGCAAGCTGCGACGAGAATTCACATCATCCACATTAAGGGGCAGGCGATGAACGCTATCGTGGCTGAGATCGCTCGCACGGATTTGTCGGCTGCCCGGCAGTTGGTAGAAGGGCTGAAGAATGGCCCAGTGAAGCAGGCAGCAATGAATGGATTCATCGCGAGTGGTTCGCAGCAGAACCCCGAGCTGGTTTTTGAAATGGCAAATAAGCTTTTTGGAAACCAGGCATCCAGGCAGTTTGATCAACTCTTCCGCCAATGGGGGCGCGATGATCCGGAGGCGGCAATCGCCAGGATCAGCGAAATCCAAGGGCAGCAAAATCGCAGTAGGGCGCTCAATGGTCTCATGAATGGACTTGCGGAAATGGATCCCGATCGAGCCATCTCATTTACGATGGGCCTGGAGAATATGGCGGAGCGCCGACGTGCCCTAAGCGCTGTGGCCGCTAACATCACGGCTACGGATCCGCAGCGGGCGCTTGGGTTGTTAGAACAGGTACCGTCTGGAGATCAGCGCCGACAGATGATTGGGAGCATTGCCTCAACTTGGGCCAATCAGGATCCGGATGCAGCACGTGAGTGGATGCAATGGGTGTGAATGAAAGCGGTGGTCAGGCAGCTTTCTCCTGCCAGAAGGTTCGCCACTCATTGTTCGCGCGCATCACGCGGAGCTGGGCCATGTCGGCTGCGGTCTCTTTCTTCCACCACGCTCCCGGGATTTTCAGCCGCTGCTGGAGCAGGTGTCGGTGGGTGCTCTCGACCTCCCCGGAGCCTATTGGCAGCTCCGCTTCGATCGCACCCTTGTAGTCAAGCTGGTCTTTGCGGTTGCTCAAGTAGCGCCAGCATCGGCGCACCGGCGCTTCCTTTTCGGCCACTTCTTCCGCCTCCTGATTGCTTTCCAGCTCGCCGATCACTTCCTCGTATCTGTTCTCTTTGAGCCGCGTCTTCTGCTTTTCCATCCAACTCTTCTTCCCGGTTGGCGTGTTTCCGCCCGGGCAACCCTCTGCCGCCTCGCCCAGGTATTCGCACACGTGGTAGAAGTCGAG
>JBNMNB010000278.1:0-9643 GCA_051270635.1 Verrucomicrobiales bacterium
CGTGACTGACAATCTGCTCACGGGTGGCTAGCGGAACCGTACGAACCACGAGCGGATCAAAGACGGCCTTCATCCGATAGTAGTCGTCCTGAGAGATCGGATCGTACATGTGGTCGTGACACTTGGCACAATGCAAGGTCATCCCTAGAAACGCTGATGAAACTGTTTCGGCCGCTGAGATGGCCAAGCCATGATCGACATCAGAAGAAGACGCTGCCCCGCGTGACAGGAAGCCCAGCGCAAATTGACTGTCTGGACGGGGGCGAAGCTTGCGCCGAAATCCTGTCGCGCTGACCTCTTCGCGTTTCCGGGATTCATAACCGGAGATCTGCGTTCTAACAAACGCATCATAAGGCATATTCCGATTGAGACCACGAATCATCCAATCGCGCCATAGATGAATGCTAGAAGCCGCCGGCATCCGGTCGTCCACATCCGCATAGCGCAGCACGTCCAACCAGTGACGCGCGTAGCGGACGCCGTGTTGAGGATGCTGCAACAGCCGGTCAACCTGCCTTTCGTAGGCATCTTCAGAAGTGTCATTCAAAAAGGCGTCCTGCTCTTCGATCGTCGTCGGCAATCCGATCAAGTCAAAGCTCAACCGCCTGAGCAGCGTTCGGCGATCGGCAGTTGGGAACGGATCGATGCCGTGGGCACGCTGCTCCTTTTTCAAGACCTCGTCTATGGAGTTGGCCTCGAGGTCGCCTGGAGGGAGGGGCGCGAGCACCCAAAGATCCTCCAAGGTCCCGCGAGTAGTCGCCTCTTCAGCACAAAGCGCTCCCATGCCAAGCACAACAACTGAGATCGTTGCGATGGCGGACGATAGGCCCAGGTTGCGGATTGCATTCATCATGAAATCTTACGATGTTCTCGGATCCCTTCGCGAGACAATTGATCAACCTGATCGTGCTCGGCGAAGCGCTGCCATGGTAGCGAAAGTTGCCGAGTCATACCTTCAAGAAGAGCTTGTTGCGATAGAGGAAATAGAGGAAGAGCCACACTAGGGCGAGAGCTCCTAGCGCCTGCCATACGACGTGCCACGTTTCGGGCGCGTGGCGATAGATCCCCCCGAATAATCGAGCGGAAGTGTATTTGAAGTCGACGAAGCCATTGAGCAGATAAATGGTTAGGGAGTTCATGCCGATGACCCGGAAGAAGAAGGCCCATTTCTTAAATCCGCAGACGTCGATCAGTCCGTAGAACAGTGCCAAAGCAAGGAACGCCATGCCGCCCGTCAAGAGGATGAAGGAGCTGGTCCACAGGTGTTTGTTGATCGGGAAATGAAACGCCCACAACAAGCCCACAATGATGCCACCAAGGCCCAACAAACCGAGCGTCTTCAGCTTCTGTCGGCCGCTTGCATCACGGCGCAATATATCGCCAGCGAAAGCACCGAGCATGGTGAGGCAAAGGGCAGGAAATTGAGTGAGTAGACCAAGTTCGTCATAGGTTTTCTGAAGAAGTCGTCCCGGCAGAAATTGCCGATCGAGCCAACCGACCAAGTTCCCCTCGAAAGACAAATCGCCAGCTCCGTGTCCCGGCGCAGGCACGAGGTAGAGTGCCGCATAGTAGATCAACAAGATACCTGCAATCCAGAACACACGCCCCCGAGGACTGAAGTTGAGATAGAGGACGGTAGTGACAAAGCCCGCAAAGCCGATTCGTCCCAACACACTGCCTACGCGAATCTGTGTAGGCTCGAAGATCGGCAGCGGCGCGTTCTTGTAGAGAATGCCAAGTCCGATCAAGATAATCATCCGTTTGAAGGCTTTCTTGTAGAGAACGGCATTGGGAAGGTCTCGATGCCGGGCACTGTTGAGGGAGAATGATAGGGAGACGCCCGCCATGAACATAAACAGCGGGAAGATGAAATCGTAGAACGTGAATCCGTTCCAGGCCGGATGTTTGAACTGCGCAGCAATGGCATCAACCCAAGCCACGTCCGTCTTGCCGCCAAGCAAGACAAAGAAACTTCCTGCGCCGGCAATCATCAGCATATCGAAGCCGCGTAAGGCGTCGATCGAAGCAAGGCGTTCCCTAGAATCAGTTGCGCTCATGGTAGGAGATAGGTTGTCCTCTCACTTCTCCGACCAAGGGCGCATCGGTGGTGGTGGTGGCGGGTCGGTCCAACGCCATCTCGACTGGTAGCGGATGTCCGTCAGGTTGGGCGTCTCCAAACGTTTACCACCATCATGCAATGAGGTAAGGAGGGCGTCGAGCGCGCCACTGGTCATCAAGGTACGCTCGGCGTTCCATGAGGGTTCGCCGGTTAGGATCATCTTCTCGATGCCGTTCAAGAGCCAGGTGAAGTGCATGCCAGGACGGCCCTCCTGCGTCCAGAAGAGTGATGATTCGATTCTATCATCGTTACTATAGCGCCAAGCCGCTGCCCACTCGCCTACTGCGCCGTTGAGTTCAAGGAAATGAGATTTCCAACCATCTGCATACTCAAGCGTGAAGAGAAGCGGCTTGGCCACGGCTTTGCGAAGCGCTTCCAGATCGTGGCTGCCTCGTGGATTCTCTAGACGCTCCCAAGCCGCTTGGAAGAGTGCCAAGTCGAAGTGCCCTTCTTCGAAGGCTCGCCAGACAGCCTCGCCTTGAAACGCTTGCACCGCCTGGATGCCAGTCTCCCCGCCGCGGCGTCGTTCGGCTAACGCTTGCGCCAGCTCGAGCGCGTGGAATCCGTAGGCGTCGGTGGATCCGTAGGTGAGGGTGACCATCTCTTTCAGATTGGCTCGGCGTCGCACATTGGCTGCGGGACGACGCCAAGTGGTGGGCAGGGAGGATCCTGCCATGATGGGGATCTTCATCTCCTGAGCCGAATCGTAGAGGAACTTGGCATCGCCCCAGTTGTCAGCCAGGTGTTTATCGATGAAGACCGGCACGACTTGGTCGCTCTGCTCAAATACCTTAACAATCTCTTCCCAGAAACGGCGTTTGGGATATTGCGTATTCCCCGTGGCTGACTTTGGATACTTGCCATGCTCGGCAATGAGCAGCACGCCATCGACCGCGAGTTTTCCAGTGCCTAACGTCAGCGCCTCGCTGATCGATTCATAGATGGGAAAGTCATATTGAGAAGAGAACTGCCGACTGGTGTCGCTGTCAGGCACTTGATCGGTGTAGAGCGAGGCGAGCCGGAGCGGCGATTCCTTGCCTTTGCCATCTAAGGTATCCGTCTGGAAAAGACGACTCACAATAACGTCCGCGTGCGAATTATGACGGTATTCCGTAACGATGGCCGCCACGCGTGGACGGCCACCGGATTTTAGCAAAGCGACGAGATCGAGCACTTCTTCCTTCGTCAGCACATTCACCATTCCTGCTGGCATCAATGACAGCGCGGGATTAATACCAGGAACACGATGCCGCTCTTCCTTGATGCTTTGTGAAGGCAGAAGAATGGATTCCAGCAATTCCCGTGGAGATTGCACCGAGCCGACTTTCGAAAGATCGGGACCTACGACACCGCCTGAGCCAGCGATCTGATGGCATTGAGAACAACCTGTCTTTTCAAAGGCCTTCTTGCCTGAATGATAGGAGCGATGCGCGATGGCTGGCTCCAGGTCGCCATCGAAATCTACCAGCGACCACGCCTTCACCTGTTCCTGGCTCGGGGTTAGGCTCTCGATCCATTCGCGGATCATGGCGACCGCCTCCGTGTCCACTCGACGGCTCACTAGGGGCGGCATTTGGCCAGTACCACGATGGGCAAGTCTGTGCACCAGCACTGAGCGGTCCGGCGCTCCCGGAGAGACTAACATCGCATTATCAATGCCGAAGGTGGCGTGTTGAGGTCGTTTTTCGATCAGTTCGGCCCGATCTGGCAAAGCGCCGAGTCCCAAGTTCATCTTCGCATTGCCGCCACCACTCTCGACATGGCAGATGGAGCAGTTCGTGTGCAAGTAAGCGCCGACACGCTCATGGAGATCGGCCATGTGGTCGTAGGGATTCGCCATTGGAGTGGCGCGCTTCTCTGGCACCGCTTTGCTGAACAAGCCCTGATTTGCGAGTGTCTTGAGCTGATCGGCGTGATCGAGTTGCTGGCCCGTGATGCCTAACACATAGTTCACGGCACGACTGTGGCACGCCGCGCATTCAACCCGGCTTGGGATTCGCCAATCGATTCCCGCGATGTCCTCCCCGCCTTTGGGAACGAGCACGGCATCTTTCTGATCAACCGCCCACCGATAGCTGTAGCCCATCCATTCCTTCTGTTGACGCAGCTGAACACGTGTCTCGATTCGCACGCCATCACGCTCTAACGTTTGCACCAAAGCGGTTCCATCAGGAAACTCGCCAGCGCGTGCGCCATTGGAGAACGCGATCGTCTCTTTTCCAGGAATGGCCATCCAACGCCTCGCAGTCGCCCCATCATGCCAGCCGGGCGCATTCACAGAATACGAAATGACTCCGGGTGCCATCGCGTGCTCTGGCGTCGATTGAAACAACCCCGTCTCACTTAGGCGACGTGGAAACGCGTCGGCGTCTTGAGGCGGCTTAGGCTTGTTGGTTAGGCGATAAATCCCTCCCGCATGATCCACGACACAGAGCTCACTCCCAATCACTCGGAACGACGCGATCATGAGCGCAGTGTCTGCAAGTTCCCGATGCCACACTAGCGAATTACCGTCGTGTTTCGCGCCCCAGATCCGGCCTGTTGAGTAATCGCCATAGACGTATGCGCCGTCGAGTTCCGGCCAGCGCGTGCCGCGATAAACCACACCTCCCGTCAACGAACGAAACTCGGCATGATGATGTTCGATCGTCGGCACGATGTGAGGGGTTGGGCCGAGTTGCCGGTTCTTATAGAAAGGGTAGCTGCCCTCAAACACACTCCACCCGTAGTTCTCCCCAGGACGGACAAGGTGGGCCGTCTCCCAGAGATCTTGACCGTTGTTGCCGACCCAAATCTGCCCGGACTCTTGATCGATCCCCATCCGCCAAGGATTACGCAAACCATAGGCATAGATCTCTGGTCGTGCGCCTTCCATATCGACGAAGGGATTGTCCGGCGGGATTTCGTAAAGATTGTCCGCTCCCGATGAACGCACGTCGATCCGCAGCACCGCCCCTAACAAGTCGTCCAACGTCTGCCCCGAGTTCCATCCATCCGAATCACCCGTGCCATCGCCCGTCGTGAGGTAGAGCATCCTGTCTTTTCCGAAGGCCATGTCGCCACCGTCGTGCCCTCCGGATTTCCATTCGATGATGGTGAGTTTGTCAGCAAAGCCGTTCTTCTTGTCCACCCGATACCGATCGACTCGGTTATGCCGATTGCGGTTTCCTGTAGGGCCATTGTTGAAGAGATAAATCAAGCGGTTCTCCTCGTAGCCGGGATCAAAGATCATCGAATAGATCAGGTGTCCTGGCAGTTCGAACACGAGTTTGGCCTCCGTTGCGTCTGGGTTGTTAGGAAACGTGACGATCTTGGAGGGCTTGTCGCGCTCGCCCCCTTGCAGCACCACCCAAAGGTTACCGCCGCCAGGTTCTTCAATGAGATACATCGGCGAAGGCAGGCCCACCTTCGGGAAGATCCTCTCCACCGTGAATGGCAACGGTGGTTCCGGTGAACCCACAAAGCGCGACGACGTCCATGGCAAGCGTTCGCTCGTTTGAGAATGCAGACTAACTGAAAAAATGAGCCAAGTGAAAACTCCGACCGCGCAACGGCAAAGAGAAAGGCTAGTCCATCCAATGTATTTCAAGGAGCTGCCTTCCTGGTGTGGATTCATCGCAATTCTAGCCTAACTACGGCATACACTAGAAACTCAGGAAGTTCGAAGCGCAATCGGCCACGCGAGCGTTCCACCGCTAGTTCAACACTGTCCGGGATTTCTGGAGTTAAGAACACGGCGCCCTGGACTTGCCGTCCGTTGAGCAACTCTGGCATTTCGATCTTCACGCCAGCTATTGGAATCGGCTTTTCATCAATGATGCCGCTACCCGGAGAAGGCTGGCCATCGGCATTCTTGGGTGGTTCGACTCGGTTGTAGTTCACGAAATGCAAATCGATTTCCTGTTCGCTTTTGGCAGGCTGACTCGCCGAGACGCGGACCGTGAATGGCGCATCGACTCTAACACGATTCTCTTTCAAAATCCGTTTCAGGTGATTCTGCGGTGAATGACAATGGATGGTATCGGCATAGCGCCCTGGCTCAACTTGATCGTCAGGCACGACATCAAATAGAACATGCGCATCGAGCAGCGTTCGCCCGAGTTCTTTAAATCTCGCGAGAGCCTCAATCTTTCCTTGATGGACCTGGCTTCGTGGAAACAACAGGGCTGCTTCTGCATAGGGACGATTGCCGCGGTAAAGCATGTCGTAGCGCTTCAAGAATTGATAGTAGCGGACAATCTCGGCGCGCGTGGTCGGCTCTTTGAAGCGCGTGTAGAAGCCCATCGGCGCCCCGCCGTTGGCAGCAAGCTCGGCGATGGCCACTCGAATCCTTGTACTCTCATACTTGCCTAACGTGAACGGCTTGTCTGCGAACGCGCCACGGATGTAACGCGCCTGGAGGGTGCCCTCACCGAGAAAGCGATTGGGAAGATCGGTCGCATTGGCGGCACCGCCCGTGCTATACCACAGGTAACTCTCATCTTTTCCCCAGAGACCCGCAGGAAGGAGACAACGCTCATCACCAGCGATCTGCGAAAAATCGCCAAGATGATTCCACTGACCGACCAGCAGATCAGGCTTCAACGTGCGCCCATGGCGCACGAACACATCATCAAAAACCGCTTTGTTAGAGATCTGAGAGAAGCGCAACATCTCGCGCCGCAGAGGCGTGCTTTCTTTAGGATCGTGCCAACTCACGATCTCGCCAAAGGTGTGCTGATCGAGATCACCGATGTCGAACTGCGTGCTCAATTGCACCGCGGTGAATCTCTCAGCGAGGTAGGCTTTGAAGCCACTCACGCAATGTTCACACAAGCAGTTGCCGCGATAGAAATAGTTGATCATGAAGCCATCGACACCACGTCGAATGCCTTGCTTCACCCAACCTTTGAGAACTTGCTGCCAGCCCGGGTTCCTTAGGCAGGCCCTGTATTCGTGCATCCCGCCAATGGCATAACCCTGCGCTTTGTGAGGCACGCCACGCTCGTCTCGCTCTAACAATGCGGTAGGATTCGCAACAGGTCGCACGCCCATCACCGCTTCGTCCCAACCATCCCGATACCATTGGAAGAAGCCACGTGGCCCGTCCTCACCATCCGGATCTCCGACGAGGAACTCGATATTAAAATGCCCGATGACTTTGATAGCCGGATCAATCTGATGCACTTCGCGGTTCCTCAAAGTAAACCAGTCCCCACAAGCATCCCAACCTTGCACGGGGAAATGCGCAGGATACCCGCCAAACTGAGGCGTCTGCACCAAACTCCAGAAATGGGCTCCATAGAAACCCAATTGAACCACCTCGGGCTCAGCTTCCCTAACGAACTCAAGGTAATCGGCATCGTCATACTGATCCCAGTGCGCAATCATCCGCGTGAATTCAAACCGCGTCTCTTCCTGGGCAACTGCCATTGGCACGGCCAATGAGAAGAGAGAAAGAATGACGCGTATGATCATGTTTAAGCCAAGACCAGTCAGCGCAAGACCTTGTCCAGGCCGATGTTCAAAGAGCGTGCGGGGTTTGAGACCGTTCAGAGGATGGGTGTGTTGGGGGAAATTCGCCATTGGCTAGAGGCAGGGAATGCTCGAAACCCGACAACGCGGGGCGCGGATTATCTCACAGGCTCCAGCCTTTGCGATATTCTTTGTGCACGAATGAGTTAAGTTCCGGCATGTTCGTGACGCGAAGGTTTTCGCTATCCCAGAGAAGCCGCTTGCCGGGAGCGCGTTGCGCCAGAATGCCTAACAGGACGGTTTCAGTCATGGGACCGGAGTAGCCGAAATCTGAAACGGCCGTTCCCTGACCTTTGCAGGCCAGCACCCATTCCTGGCGGTGGCCGGGCGACCGCGGAATCGTCTTGTTCACTTTAACTGCCTCCTCACGGAGAGCATTTGGGAGCAGCACCGGAGTGCCGCCATGGGATGAGTGGTACATCTTGCCCTTGCTGCCGATGTAGAGGACGCCATTGCCAGGAAGCTTGCGTCCCGGGTCCATTTCAGGTGGCGTGGGAGGCATGAGTCCGCCCTCATACCAAGTCATCGTGACTGGCGGCCTAGCTCCGCGCGCCGGGAAGCGGTAATAGATGACGGTGGCGATGGGATAGGTTTCGAAATTCGGTTTCCCGTCGAGTTCCGAACCGTCGAGCGTGTTGACTGCCTCGACACTTTCGGGCGGCCCCAACTCGAGCGCCCAAACAGGATGGTCGACGATGTGGCACCCCATGTCTCCCATGGCTCCAGTGCCAAAGTCCCACCAGCCGCGCCAATTGTGGGGGCAATAGGCGGAATGATAGGGCCGCTCCTGGGCGGGGCCGCACCAAAGGTTCCAGTCCAGTTCCGCCGGAACGGGCGGCGTGGACCCGGGACGTCCGATGCCCTGTTTCCAAAGTTTCCCGGCGCGGTCCGTCCAGGCGTGGACCTCACGCACTTCGCCTATGATGCCAGCTTGGATCCATTCGTTAGTGAGTCGTGCGCCTTCGGATGCGTGCCCCTGGTTCCCCATCTGGGTGACGACCTTGTGTTCCTTCGCGGCTAGCGCTAGTTGCCGCGCTTCGTAGATTGTGTGGGTGAGGGGCTTTTCGCAGTAGACGTGCTTGCCCCGCACAATCGCCGCCATAGACGCGAGCGCGTGGATATGATCGGGCGTCCCCACGGTCACGGCATCAATGTTTTTTTCCTCCTTGTCCAGCATTTCGCGAAAGTCCTTGTATCGCCTAGCCTTTGGAAACTTCGCGTAATTGCCGGCCGCGCTCCGGTCATCGACGTCCGCCATGGCGATCACGTTGCCGCCGAGGGCCGCGATCTCGCGGATGTCCCCGCCGCCCATTCCCCCTGCGCCCACTCCGGCAAAGTTGATGCGCTCGCTCGGCGGAATCTGGCCGGGGCCGCCAATCACGTGGCGCGGAACGAACTGGAATGAGAATGCCGCAGCGGCACTCCCAGCGATAAATTTCCGGCGGGTCGATATAGGTGTTTCAGGCATAGGACGTTCTCCTTTTCTAGCGTTTCGTTAGAGGTTTTAGCTTGATGTTCTTGAACCAGCAGTCGCTGCCGTGATCCTGAAGACCGATGTATCCCTTGCGGGGATGCACTTTGTAGGCGGTGTCGAATTTGTGCCCGCTGCCGTCTGGGCGCTTGTTCTTTTCGCCCCAGTCATCGAGATCCATCTTTGTCACTCCCACGCCGTTAATCTGCACCGTGATCATGTTAGCCTTGCACGTCACGACGATGCGGTTCCATTCCCCGGCCGGTTTCATGGCGTTCTTGATCGGCTCGACCAGATCATAAATGGCTCCGGTGTCATGAAAGCCCGCGCCTTTGGTGTCATCGATCGCAATCTCCAGCCCGTTGAAACCGACGTCCTTTCCAGGGCGTGGCACCAGCGGAGAAGTGCGGATGAAGATACCGCTGTTGCACTTCGGGCTAATCTTGAAATCCAGCGACAGAACGAAATCGCCCCACTCCTTCTCATGAATCAGCATGTAGTTGCAGGGGTGCGGATTCAGTGCCCCCTCCTGGACATGT
>JBNMNB010000279.1:0-9623 GCA_051270635.1 Verrucomicrobiales bacterium
GAAATTTCCGTCGCTCCGAAATTCTCATCCGAAATTCTCATCCGAAATTCCGACCCTAATTTTCATAACAAATCCCTTTTCGGATAACCTCTAGCTAAATGGGCTATGGATGCCACACTCTGGCAGGTGCTCGAGCGCGGCTGCAGGGTTTGGCTTTCGCCCGGCACCTTCGACCATTCAAAGTTGCTTCTTGTTGACGGATTGTGGGCGTTATTCGGTTCGGCAAATTGGGATCCGCGAAGCCTCAGACTCAATTTTGAGTTCAATGTCGAATGCTACTGTGCGGAGGTGGGACAGCAGCTCGAAGCGATAGTTCACTCCAAACGCTCTCTAGCGCGCCGCATTACATTGGAGGAGTTGGACAGCCGCCCGTTGCCCATAAAGTTGCGCGACGGAATAGCGCGGCTCTTTTCGTCGTTCATGTAATTTCTGGTTATGCCGGCGATGGCCGGTTTCCCCGGGGCGGTCTCGTTGATCGACATTGACCACCTGCCGGAGGCCAGCCTTGGCTGGCGTACGGAGTTAGCTCGCTGATCCGTCTCGCCGCATCCCCGATATCTTTGATGCTCTGCTCCAGTTCCGCCCTGAAGGCCGCATCGCGATGGTCAGCGTTTCGATGAGCTTGCTCAGGCGGTCGGCGATCCCCTTGAAGTCGGTTTCGCTGAGGTTCGCTATCGCGGTGATGATGTCCTGTTTCGCCTCCTGGATGTCTGACTTCAC
Organism: Verrucomicrobiales bacterium; assembly: GCA_051270635.1. Taxonomy (GTDB): domain Bacteria; phylum Verrucomicrobiota; class Verrucomicrobiia; order Verrucomicrobiales; family DEV007; genus JAGROY01. Next base: position 721 of record JBNMNB010000279.1, read on the forward strand.
TGCAGGAATGATCGGGTAGGAACTTCCGTCGTGCTCGAAGCGAGTGCGAGCGTTTGCTGGTTCTGCTTCATCAATGCAGTCAAGATTCACCTGGAGCGAGCCGGTGAGTATACTTTGCATTTCCAACCTCGCCCGTAGCCCCTGTTCGATCTGACGCTCGATCAGCTTGGGCTCGGCCACGTCGATCCTGAGCCCCAGATGCTCGGAAAGTTTGGCCACGTCCATATCGAAGATCACGGGAACCGATGGTTTGGACGCCGGGCCTCCGTTTTCGCTCTCGAAGCGGATCAGTACCCTTTTGACTTCGCCGACCGGCATTCCCTTAAGTTTCACCTTGGAACCGATCTGGAGACCATCGACGTCTTGATCGAATAGGGTAACGTAGTTACCGAGTCAAACACTGACGGCGCTAAGCTTGGAATCGTCCGCCGATAAACAGATTAAATAAATGGCAACGCAGGATTCAACTTCCCGATTCACGACAAAACTACGTCGCCCCGCAAAGCCTGGAGCGGGTAGTTCCTGGACTTTTCTCGTCATTCCCAAAGCTGTAAGCGACACTCTCCCGAGACGAGGAAGGGCGACCGTAGAGGGCACCATCAACGGGCACAGATTTCAAGCGACGCTCGATCCTGACGGTCAACTTGGCCATTGGCTGAAGGTGAGCGAGAAACTTAGGAAAGCCGCAGGCGTGGAGATCGGCGATCGCGTCACTTTGGAAATCGCTTCTGTGGCGAAAGAACCTGAGCCGGAAATCCCATCAGATTTTAAAGCTGCACTTGCGGGTGCTCCCGAAGCTCACAAGGTCTGGGAGGACACAACGACCATCGCACGATTGGACTGGATTCACTGGATCGTCTCTGCCAGGCAGGCGAAGACACGCACCAAACGGATTGGCGATGCTTGTGAGATGCTCGCAGAGGGGAAGCGCCGCGTTTGCTGTTTCGATCAGTCTGGTTACTACAGCAAAGCGTTCCGCCTGCCAGAAGCAGCAGGTTAGACCATAGATCGCTAAAACCGGAGCCGTCTGGGTCAACCTCGCGACTCGAACTGATTTCTGTTGTTCACACCCGTGCCCTAACCCAGTGCTGATCCGTGAGTAACCTTTTCTTCGTTGACCTGAGGGTTTTCCGTGGCTTGGCTTGAGTGATGAAACAGATCTTCCTTTCCGCATTCTTCATGACTGCTTCGCTCTGTGCAGCGGAGACTGGCACCTGGACTACGCTTTTTGATGGCAAGACCCTCGATGGCTGGGAGCAGCATGGAGGTAAGGCGACCTACAAGATTGAAGGAGGTGTTATCGTCGGCACCAGCGCACCGAACACGCCGAATACATTTTTGTGCACCGACCGCGAATACGGTGACTTCGTTCTCGAGTACGATTACTTCCCGCATCCCACACTGAATTGCGGTGTGCAGTTCCGCAGCCAAATTCGGGAGAAGGGCGATCGGGTGTGGGGATACCAGTGCGAGATCGACCCTTCTGATCGCAAGTGGAGTGCTGGTATATATCACGAGGGCGCCCGGGGCTGGCTCTACCCGGTCGAAGCCGCCGATGCGCAGGCGGCCTTCAAGCCGGGTGTGTGGAACTCGGTCCGCATCGTCTGTCACGGGCCGGTGATCCAGACCTATCTCAATGGTGTGCACGTCTCCGAACTTGTCGACGATGGCGAACGCAAAGGCATCATCGGTCTCCAGGTGCACGGTGTTGGTGAAAACACAACGCCGATGAGCATCAAGTGGCGCAGTTTGAAAATCATGCAGCTCGCAGCCAATGATCCGAGCGCCCTGCTGGATGGCGAAACCGATACCTTGGGGCAGGTACCGCCCCGCGGTGCGCATATCCTGCTGGCGCCAGGCAAAGGGCTCGGCGAGTGGCAGCTGCGCCCGGAGAAAGTTCCGTGGATGAGCAAGTATGAAGCGGGCAAGCTCCAATGGTCAATCGATGAGAAAACCGGCACCGCCGTTCCGTTACCGCTGGCGGGTAGCATGGATTCTAGAAAGCATTTCGGCACGCAGCGGGTGCACGTCGAGTTCCGCACCCCGCCGATGACCGATGCCGAGCCACGCCATGAAGCTAGCGGCAACAGTGGCGTGTATCTGCAAGGCCGATACGAGCTGCAGATCTGCAATTCCTTCGGACTGCCCGCAGCCGACAATCTCTGCGGTGGCCTCTACAAACTTCGCGCTCCCGATGTGAACGCGGCAAAGAAACCCGGCGAGTGGCAGAGCTACGATATCGTCTTCACACCGGCACGCTACGATGGCGAAAAGAAGACGACCAACGCCAGCATCAGCGCGAAGCTGAACGGCAAGTGGATCCACCGCAAGGTCGAGATCACCGGCTCCACCGGATCCGGTGACAGGGAAGCCTCGACCCCAGGCCCACTACGCCTCCAGGAGCACCAGCACCAGGTGGAATTTCGAAACACGTGGATCAGCGACATCGATGTCCCGGTCGTGCTCGAGCAATACGATCCTCGCAAAAAGAAAAAGTAGCGGCATTCAAGGGCAAAATTCGTGAGGCTGGAGAAGTTGAGCGGACAGGAATAAGGCCAGTATTAAGTGTCATTGACTGTAAGAGCTCAAATCCATAGGGTCTCGGAATGAGAAGATGCCCGACCATTCCCGCGTGTCGCAGATCGTTTTTGCCAATCGGGAATCTCGTGACGCCCGCTGTCGCCGCCTGGCGGCTCCGACTCCGATCGCTGCTGCGATTATCGCGCGGCGATTGGCTTAATGTTAGGGTTCTTGGCTGGCACGCAGTCATCGCTTGCCTGCTTCTGCCGTCATCCTTCGCACTCGAACCGTTCGCCGCGAATCCGTGGTACTGGTCCCACGACGAGAAACCTCTGCTGCTACTCGGTGGGAGCGACGACGACAATCTCTTCCAGTGGTCGGAGGGCGAGCTCATCGCACAGTTGGATCGCATCCAGACGGCGGGTGGTAACGTCGTTCGCAATACCATGAGTGACCGGAAGGACAAGGGATTCGAAGTCTACCCCTTCCTGCAACTCGAGGGCGGGAAATACGATCTAGCGAAGTGGAACCCAGAATATTGGAAGCGCTTCGAGCGGTTTCTCAAGGAGACCGCGAAGCGGGGGATCTTCGTCCAGATCGAAATCTGGGACCGCTTCGACTACACCGACAACCGCGACAACGATGCGCGGCGTTGGCAGGATCACCCCTACGCGCCGAAGAACAACGTCAACTACTCCGCCGAGGAATCGACCTTCGCCGCGCGCTATCCTGACCATCCTGGCGCCAACAAGCAGCCGTTCTTTTTCACGACCCCTAAGCAGCGTGACATCGCGGTCGTGCGCCGCTACCAGGATGCCTTTGTCGACAAGCTGCTCGATCATGCGCTCGCCTACGATCACGTGCTCTACTGCATCGACAACGAGACGAAGGCCGAGCCCGCGTGGGGGGAATACTGGGCGCGCTTCATCAAGGCGCGAGCGAAGAAGTCGGGGGTGAAGGTGATGGTCACGGAGATGTGGGACGCGTGGAACCTTGCCTCCGATGAACACAAGCGCACCTTCGATCATCCGGAGCTCTACGACTTTGTCGACGTTTCGCAGAACAACCACAACAATGGGGACAATCATTGGGACAATTTCCTCTACGTGAGGAAGTACCTGGCAGGCAAGCCACGCCCGATGAACACCACCAAGACTTACGGTGCGGATGATAACAAATTTGGTCATTCCGACCAGGACGCCATCGAGCGTTTCTGGCGTCACCTGCTCGCCGGCGCCGCCTCCGCCCGCTTCCACCGACCAGACTCCGGGCTCGGGATCAACGACAACGCGGTCGCCTGTATCCGCGCGGCGCGTCTGCTCGAGAAGCACATCCCGTTGTGGAGCGTCGAGCCCGCGAACCTGCTCTTAGGAGATCGAGGCAAGAACGAGGCCTACCTGGCGGCCTCGGCGAAACGTGATGCCTATGCGCTGTTTTTTCCCGCCTCCAAGGCAGCCGCCGAGATCACTCTTGATCTATCGGACGCACAAGGAGAGTTCACCCTCCACTGGCTCGACATCGATACCGGCAAACCGTCTGGAACCGCGAAGATCGATTCCGGTGGAGCCGTCAAGCTTTCACCTCCCGGCAAGGGGAATTACGCGGCCGCCATCATCCGCTAGTGGCACTGAGGCTGAATCGGAAGGTGACGCAGTGGGAGAAGGTGAGTTTTTGGATAGGTGTTGCAATGGGAATGGAGAAGCTGGGGCGGCTAGCGCTAGAAACGTCAGACGCTGACTGGCTTTTCTGTCCTGAGAACAACCGTCGTATCGGCTTGGCAATGCGAACTATATACACTTGCGAGTGTGAAGATTTGCCCCCATGCCGCAGCTCAACATCTACTTGGACGAGGCGACCCATGAATCGGTCATCGCCGCCGCTAAGATTAATAAGGCCAATGTAGTACTTCTTCCGGAAGTAATGGATCTTGGTTGGACTCATCCCTCGGCCAAAGAGTATGCCGAGCCAATACCTAATGGGAAAACATGCAGACGATTTTGTGAATCTGCAAAAGAGAATAATGTTTATATATGTGCTGGTATTGTTGAAAGAGATGGGGATGCAATTTATAATTCCGCTGTAATTATCGATAACAAGGGGAATGTATTAATCAAGCATCGTAAACTGAACGAACTTTCTGTCTGGATCGCTTCAGCAAGTAATGTGGGTCCAATAACCGCAGGACCATGGAAAAATTGGAACACCATTGGATGTTCGCTACTAATCGGTCCCGATGGAAAGGAAAAGCTTATGGGTCCTTATGGAAAAAAAGCAGAAAAGATTCTTTATCATACGATAAAGCCTACACCTCGTCCTGCTCGGGGAACAAACTGGACTAAATTCAAACCCGATAACTAAAAATTAGAAATGTCTGTTTTGATTTCCCCCTTGATAGTAAAACAGTTTAAATTCAGCAATCTCAACTTTTTCGTAGGGGAGCGGTAAGCGTAGTCTGGCAAGCCGCGCGTGGGAAACGATAAGTTTTATGTGCGCAGCGACCGAAATATGAAAAGCCACACCACTACTTTGTTCATCGCACTTTGTTTTCTCATTGTCCTTCCGGCGATTTATTCTCAGGAAACCAAGACTCCGATCCGGGCTGGAATCATCGGAATTGATGCCCATGCCTCGAGTTGGACGAAGATCATCAACAATCCCGAGGCAAGCGGTGAACTGGCGGACCTTACAATTGTCGCCGCTTTTCCCGGAGGAAGCCGGGATATTCCCCAGAGCATGGAGTTGTTGGAAAAGGCCCGGGAACCAATGAAAAAACTCGGGGTAGAGATGGTCGAATCCATCGATGAGTTGATCAAAAAAGTGGACGTTGTCATGATCCTGAGCCTCGATGGACGGCCTCATCTGCAACAGGCCACCCCGGTGATAGAAGCAGGCAAAGCCGTCTACATCGACAAGCCAATCGCTGGCTCCCTCGAGGATGCGATCCGGATTTTCCGTCTCGCGAAAAAGCACGGCGTCCCGCTCTTTACCAGTTCCTCATTGAGGTATGCGGACGGGGCATTGAACATTCACAACCTCAGAGATCAGGGGTGCCGAAGTCTATAGTCCCTGTGCAACAGAACCCAATCACCCCGACTTCTTCTGGTATGGCATTCATGGAGTGGAGCCCTTGTTCACCATCATAGGAACTGGCTGCCTATCGGTCACCCGGATTCACACCGAAGGAACCGACGTCGCAGTGGGGATTTGGGAAGGTGGAAGAATCGGCACGTTTCGGGGAATTCGCGATGGACAGAGAGGATACGGAGCGACGGTATTCGGGACAAAAGGAATCGTCCAGGGAGGAGGATTTGACGGCTACGAACCACTCATCGTCGAGATCATAAAATTCTTCAAAACCGGAGAAGCGCCGGTCAGTGAAGCGGAAACCGTGGAGATTTTTGCATTCATGGAAGCCGCCGACGAAAGCAAACGCCAGGGCGGTCGCCCCGTCACTCTGGAGAGCGTCGTGGCGAAGGCCTTGCAGGAAGTTGGGGAAGAATGACGGTGTTGAGATTCACAACAGGCCTGCAAGTGGGCACCCTCATCTTCAATTCGTTGCTCCCTTGACATTCCTTCACCGGATATTCACCGGATCGAATGTTAAATTCCATTGGTCGTAAGCGTTTAACGAACCCACTCCCGTCCCGATCCCGCGATTGGCATCGAACCATGTCATCCGTTTTGTCGCGATACAGCACTGACAAGGTTCCATCTGCTGTATAAACGGCCCGAGAGCCGCAGCATTCACACGGATCGACTTTGATATCGGCAGCTGGCATGAAGGTCTTTCCGCCGTCCCTGGAAGAGAAGAACTGATGCATCGATTTGTCCGGTTTGGCATGGTGTTGGACGTTCATTTGCTCTAGTTTGAAGCCTATCATGGTCGATTTCGAGTATCTTTATCGCGGCCTCTGCGGAATGGCGAACGCTCCACGCGCCAACTCTATGGCGGGTCATCTTGGTGCTGCGGTGATCGCGGGGTATTTCCTGGGTGAAGATCATCCCGATCTCGAAGTCGGAGTGTTCAGGGCCATCGAGCGCGACTTGAATCGAATCACTGGGGGTGAGGAATCGATCTGGTTCGATCCCAAGAAGGCAGGGATTACCTCCGCAGAGTTGTTCAAGCCCTTTGCGGAAGAAAAACCTCAGAAGGCGTTGATTGACACCATCGCTAGAGCCTTGGAGGCGAACATAGGCAAGACCCGCCAGTCTGGTCATAATGTGATCTTTGCCTCGATCGCCATCCGCGCGTTGAGCGGACATGAGCAGCATGCCTCGCCAACATTGGTGACCGGAATCGAGAAACTCATCTCCAGCTTCAATGATCAACATCCGGGACGGGGTTATTATGGAAAGGAACGTGGCTGGTTGATTGGCAATAAGGCACCTCTAGCAGATGCGTCGGAGACTCCCGAGCACGAGTCATTGGATGCCATGGCTGAGACTGTCATTGATCAATTGATTGCCACGGCTGCAGAACATCGGCGGGGCTTTGGTGGCTTGTTTCATCTCATCAATCATGCAGCGGCTTTGACGGAACTGGATCGTCACGGATACTCCGAATTGGCTGAGAAGGGACTAGCGGCACACCGGCAACATTTGCGCCTCTTCCAAGCACTGCCGGACTTGGAAGAAGAACTGGGGAAACTGGAGACCACTTCACTCGATCCGTTTGAAGCGGAATACTGGAAGAAAATGGAGTCCAAACAATGGGGAGCCTGGCTGACACACCGGATCAAAACGCTTTATGGGTTTCACACACTATTGCGGTTTGTTGAAAATGAGGAGAAACGGGCCAAGGCGCTCAAGCAGTTCCACTATTTGATGGCGTAGACCAGTTGCCTTGGTGCCTTGGCGAGTTCATGGATCACCGATTGCGGCACGATCTTTAGAAGAAATCGCGATATCTTGTTGTTCCTGCCCGGAACGCAGGCGACCTTGTTTCTTTCAAGATCGCGGAGCGACACCTCGACGACCTCTTCAGTTGTCATTGCCTTCATCAATATGCGGTCCCGGTAAAAGGACTTTGTGTCGTAGCCCATGCGTTCGTGAAAATCCGTTCTTGTCATGCCTGGGCACAGCACCTGCACGTTCACGCCCTCCCGAGCAGTTCCAGATAGATCGCTCGGTGAATAACTTCAGAATCGCCCTGGTGCACTAATACATCGTTTGACCGGGAAGCGGCAGAACTCAGCTAGCGGGGAGCCGTTGATGATGGCTCTTTCCCCTTGCGATGACATGCGGCCTAACAGAGCACGCATCTTGGCGTCAAATTGCTTTCGCCAGGCTTCGTGGTCTTCAATGGTATTTGCCGACCAGGCTCGACGGCTTGGTTGCGCCAGACCTCGAAGTTATTTCCAATCTTGTAATCAGACGGCGGATGATCGAGCTGGCTCTGCGTAGCGGGTTTGCCATCTCATTGAACGAGTTCTTTGATACGGACGTTTCGATACTCGGAGCTCTTGGTGTGAGGCAGAAAGCCGATATGCCCCTTGGTGCGTTTGAGCCCGGGATGCTCCTTGCCGTCAAGAGTCTTGTCTCCCTGCTCTTTGAGATCCACATCGACGATCACCGCTCCATTGAGTGTCACTTTGACATGGCTTCCCTGACAGATGATTTCCTCCGTATTCCACTCACCGGACTGCTTGAGGTGACCTGTCTTGGCCGCCACCACACCGTAAATGGAACCGCGTTTCTGCCAGGCCTTTAGACCTTTCCAATTGAGCTGATCGATGATCTGAATCTCCATGGCAACGAAGGCCGCATCACCTTCAAGGGGAGCACGCACGGCCACACCACTGTTGGCTCGCTCTCCGATCTTGAATTCAAACCGCAGGATAAAATCCGCATACTGCTTGGTTCGAAGCCCCTGAGGATCCACGTCAAGACGATTGGAAACCTCACATACTTGCAGCGTCTGACGACGAAGCGAGAGGCCCCTATCACTCTCTTCAGCTTGCTGATTTCGACCTCGATGGCGATCTGGATATTTTCGCTGGCGAAATGGAGGGGCTCGCCGTGGCACCCCACCGTTGGTTCGTCTGGGAGAACGTGCGCGGCGATGGCTCCAAGTTTGTCGAGCGCGTTATCCTGGCGAAGAATCTCGGCACCCACGAAACCCAAGCGGGAGACGTTGACGGAGATGGCGATATTGATCTCGTCGGAAAGTTGTGGCAACCGGCGCCCGACAATGGCAACCAAGGCCGCAACCACGTCGATTACCTTGAGAATCTACTCGTTGGCGGCGAGAAGACATCCGCGAAAACGTGTGAAGCACGAGGGGTGTGAATGAAAGCGGCGGGCACCGGAAGGCGGATGTTATTGAAATTATAACTTGTACTTTTAATTCTATGCGTATGGTTAGTAGGCATGAACAACCAAGA
>JBNMNB010000280.1:0-9513 GCA_051270635.1 Verrucomicrobiales bacterium
GAGATGCTGTGCCGAGTCGGAGCCCATAACCCCTTGATCATCAGTAACGAAGAGGACTCTGACTGATCCTGATTTCTTCGGGATTCGCTGATTCAGGCCCAGCCAATCTGACGGAGAGCCGCTTATAAATAAGATCTGTTATGTCTTTCCTAGTCAGCATGTTGCTATCCTGGGAATCTTCAGCGCAACCAAACGCGTCTTCGATGCTTTCGACCAAATGGAGAAGACGTTCCGCGAAATCTCCTTCAAATGCACTTTCATCCTTTCCATATGCCGCTGACAAGGCAGAATACAAATCCCTCATTTGTGGGTCATAGATCCTCCGCCCGCGATCCTTCTCCAAGAGCTCGTGACAAATCTCCAGTAGGAGCAAATAGTCCCAAAACGCGGTTATTGTGTGATCTTGAGTGCCTTCTTCGAAATTCTTTGATATCAAACTCTTGAATTTTCTGAGTTGAAAGCTTTCGGGTTTCAAAGCCACGACAACTCTTCTCTTATCACGTGCAAGACGCTCTGTTAACTGGTAAAACATAGCTGTTTTTCCAGAGCCTTTTCTTCCAGCGATGATTTGTACGTTTCCGTTTAAAACTCGGTTGAATTCATCCACCTGAACATAGTATTCTTGCAGATCAGAGTACTCATTCTCGGCAGAGCTTTCTCCAACAAATAGATTTTGAAGATCGGATTGAGTCTCTGGGAACTCCTGTTGCCGCTCGATTTGCAATAGTTCAGTAATTTTCGGGGCAAATCTATTTATCTTAGAATCAATTTCATCGGGCTTTCCGTAGGATGATACAAAATCTCGATAATCCAACGGAACAGGGTCAAATCCAGATTGGACCATTAAGACTTCTCTCTCAAGAGCGTGTGCGACTCCGGCAATAAAAGCACATCTAAGATTATGAGGCTTACTTTCCTTGCGGGATGATGGAACCAATGGAAGAATTACGCCGTGCGATTCCGACACATGCTGAATTGCTTGATGTACGGTTAATCTACTTTCCTCGGTGGGATCGAACTGACGATAGGTAATCCTGGCTTCTTTGAGTCGTGACGTTAGGCGCGTTTCGGCTTCAGTTTTCTCATCGGGAAAGACAACGTAGACTGGAGATCTGCGGTTTATGTTGTTCCTAATTGCTACCAGAGGCTTCTTTTCTGCCAGATCAATTAACCCCAAATAGGACTCGGCATCATTGTATTGCATATACCCGAGAGTATCAAAGATACCTGTGTTCCGTGCTAGCAGGGCATCGTTCTCTACAGCTCGATGCAATGTCAAAACTGCACGCTTGCCTTTACCAATTGCAAAACCTATTTCGTAAACTACGTTAAAATTCAGTTTTGTTATATCAGCCATCAAGAATGCACTACCTGAGATCTCCGCTAGGATCGGATCAACTAGACATTTGCCTGCAATATCATTTGCGGTCCATGGATGAAGTTTGAGGCTTGGAGCGGTTTTGGCCCCTAGCTCCACGGCTGCTTGGATCGCATCTCGCACCTCACGAACGGAGTCGGGATAAGCTAGGAAAATCTTTTTTGTGCTATCGGCCATGGAATTTGTGGGGACTTCCTGGTTTAGATTCTGTTATAGTTGAATGGGTGCTCGCGATCGAGAAGACGTTTGAACTGGCGGTGCTATGACTCGAACGGATTCAGCATTCTAACAGGCGTCTCTTTGAAGTCACGCTCGTTTCTGGTTACCACGGTAAGTCCGTGTCGAATGGCCGTGGCAGCAATGATACCATCAAAAGGAGACAGTTTGATTCCTTTGAGATCCAACTGCCCTTGCATTTGTCCCCAGGTGTGAGCGACGGCGCGATTGAAGCTGAGGATCGAACCTGCCATCGTCTGGCTGAGTGTGGTGAGCCATTGTTGGAATTGGTCGCGCCGCTTGCCTTCAGGTAGCCGTTCGATGCCTCGGCGGATTTCGGCAATGGTTATTGTTGAAACGAAGAGTTCTGGTTCATTCTCTGCCAGCCAAGCAACCACCTTTTCATTTGGGCGAGGCTTGAGCTTTTCTGAGAAGACGTTGGTATCGACCAGGTAGCTCATTCGCCGAAGTTCAAAGGCTCAGGGAGGTCTTGCTGGCCTCTCTCCGGGATCTCTAACTTTCCGGGAGGGTTGAGAAGCACGTTCGCCAGTCCTTGATTCCTCGCCTTTGCGAGCGGGCGGAGAACGATTTCGCCATCGAGAAGATAGACCTCAAAGTCGTCACCTGCTTCCAGGTTCATCTGATCTCGGATCGCCTTGGGGATGACAATCTGACCTTTCTGAGCGAGCACTGCCGTCATGGTAGGAAATTCCTACAGGATGAAGAAATTGTCAACGACTCGCTGTGATGCGGATTTCGGACGGTGACGGACTGGGTGAGGTGCCACGGGTTGCAAACCCGTGCTACGAACGAACAAGCAAGCCCCAAGTAGCACGGGTTTGTAACCCGTGGGCCTATGCAGGGGCGATCTGAGTACTAATGGTGTGTGGGGGTTGATGAGGAAGGCGCGCGAACTATCTAATTTGGTGATTCGAGGCTCGGCAAGTTTAGCTCGCGAGGGATAGTTGAAGTCATCATGCGACTGAGCGAACTGCGACTCGATATCTCAAACCCAGAGGCAAGCCTGGACTTCTATGTCGGGAAGCTGGGCATGGAGCTTGTATCCGAGAATGACTTTCCTGAGCAGGAAGAGGCGATCTATGAGCTAGCATTCGTCTATGGCACACGGCTGAATCTCCGGCATCGCAGCGGCGAAGCCTATGAGAACGCTTCCTATAAAGAATCGGAGAACGATGTGTATTGGAAGATCGGGGTGACCATCGCCGACGTGGACTTGGCGCGACAGCGACTGATTGAGGGCGGGATTGAGGTGACCAAGCCCTGTCAGTTTTACGACATTGGTTATCTCTGTCATCTTGAAGATCCTGATGGCTACTGCATCGAGCTATTGCAACACCGATTTGGGAAGATTCTTCAACCTCGCCCGCCGATGGAAGGCTATCCGTTAGGTAACGAACCAAGGCTTGGGCAGATTAGCCTGACGGTGCGTGATGCCGAGGAGAGCTTGGCCTTCTATCGCGACACCCTCGGGATGCGTTTGTTGTCTCGTCAGGAAGTGTTCGCCCATGGGTTCACGCTCACCTTTCTAGCATTCACCGATGAGCCGCCGCCGAACCCTTCGATCAATGCCGTTGAGAATCGCGAATGGCTCTGGCAACGTCCCTACACGACCTTAGAGCTTCGGGTCTACGCCTCTCACACGCAACGGGCGGCACATCCTCCTGAGTCTCAGTTAGGTTTCCGAGGGATCAGCATCGCGGGACCGGAAGCCGAAAGGCAAAAGTATCGCGATCCCGATGGTGTCTTGGTGAACATCACCTCTGATCGATCCTGCAAAGGCAGGGACTAGCAGCGCGATCAGATCGAGTGCTGTTGCACGAAATGCAGGAAGCCGACGAACATCAGGATCATGCCGGTTCCGTCGAACACCCAGTAGCCAGCCTGCTTCACAGAAGCCCTCGCGAAACTGCGGAGGAAGAAGTGCAGCCACGAGTCCCAGTCGGGAGTCTCGTCTCCGAGCGTGGTCTGGGTACGCGGATGAGAGGGGGTGAAAGAGGCTGTTGGGTGAACGATTACTCTTCCCCGGTGAGACGGACGACTCTGTAGAATAATGCCCGTGGTTCGACGGCGTTGTTGTCGACGATTGCGGTGGTCGTCTGCGAAGGCGCAGCGGCGGCGGGGATCTGCATCTCGACAACCACCCAGGAGTCGAGATCAAGGCTCTTGTGGACTTCGAACATCTCACCTTCATCCGACTCCCAAATCAGGGTGGTCGTGTCGGCTATTGGATCATGTTCGGTGCTAATGATAGAGAAGCCAGGGCTCGGGCTGAACCGCAGGATCGCATCTCCAGTGCCGGGCGATCCATGATTGAAGATCGCCAGATAGAGATGGCCGCCGTTCACGGTGAGAAAGTAAGGGGTCATCCCACTGGGAACCAGGCTGCTCAGGTCGGTCCAATTGCCGCTGACGAAGTCATCCAAGGTCTCAAAACGGATGAACTTGTTCTGGTCGAAGTCGGTCCCGCCACCAAACGCCGGGGAAAAATAGCTGGTCGCATACCAGAAGCCGTCGAAGAACTCGGCGTCGTTGAGCACGAGTCCCGTGGTCACCCAAGTCCCCGCGGTCCCGCTGCCTCCGCTCGGGTCGAAGCTGTCGTAGATCTTGAATGTCTCGTTTTCCCAATCAACGACCTCGACGATCCGCCCCCTGGCTGAACCGATGACATAGAGCTTGCCGTTGGCCCAGGTGAGGGCGCGCGCGTAACCGCCCACTGGCGCAACGATCACGCTCTCATTCTCTCCGATGGCGGTGAAGCGGAAGACGTGCCCGGAGTTTGGATTGAGCGCATAGATCCATCCGGTATCGTGGTCGATCACCACGTCGTGGGGGCGATTCAGAGCGACGCCAGCGATGTTGCTAGTCTGGGCGGGTCTTGGAAAATTTCCAAACAGGGTCCTTTCGGCGTCGAGGTCGAAGGCGATCATCCGATGGTTGTCGGTGTCGTCGGCATAGTAGAGACCGTCTGCCGGATTGTAGGCCACCGAGTGTTGGCCCCTAACCGAGACCACCGGAGACGCCTGAAACGCGTCGCCAGGACCGTCGCGAACCATGAAGCGGTCGTTCTTTAGATCGGAGATAATCTCTTGGCCGTCGGGACCGAAGGCGATGTGTGTCGGCCAGCTAAAGCGGGCAGGATCAATGCCGGGCGCGTATTCAATCACCTTGAGTCCGAACTCGGAGTCGTCAGAAAGGTTGGGGGAATCGGGTGGATCTGAAGGATCGGATGGTTCCTCCCCGCTTGCGTCGTAGTGACTCGCGATGGCATCCGCATCGAGCACTTGATCGTAAATGGCAACCTCGTCGAGGAGACCGTCGTAAGGGCGGTAGCCCGGGTCCGCGGAATTCGGCCGTGCCGCGCCGACCGTCAGGTTGGCCGTCCCGATGCCATCCGCGCCATTGAAGGAGGCCCCGTTGACGAGCGACGTGTCCGAGCCAGCGAGCACGCCGTCGACGTAGAGCGTCAGAGCGCCTGCAGTGGTGCTGCCGGTCACCACGACATGATGCCACTCACCGGCGTCCAAGGGAGATCCAACAAAGTCGCGGGTCGTTCCCGGACTGCCCTGTTGGATCGCACCGACACTGCCGGCGGGGACGCCCGCGCCCCCATTCTCGGCACCGATGCCGAAGAGCACATCATCGTTCCACCCACCCTGGTCATTGGAGAGGAAATTGAACGCGCTGGCCTTTGCCGAGTCGTAGTTTATCCACGCCTCCACCGTCCATTCGTCCAGCGAGTCCGTCAGCGCGAACGCCGCACTGACAAAGCCACCGCCAAACTCATAACAGGTTCCTCCCTCGGCGAAGCTCGCCTGGTTGACGGTGACGGGGCCACCGTCCGTGTTGAAGGTCCCATGGTAGATCGCCCCCGTGGTGGCGGAGTTGAGCGCGGTGGTCCCGCTGGGCTCATCGAACTCGTAATAGACGATGGGCGTATCGGCGAGGACGGCATCGCGGTAGGAGCCCGTGCCCGCCGCAGCGCTGACTGCGCCAATGATCAGGGTAGCACCAATGGCCAAGTAAGTTCGCTTCATGATAGGAATCATCTTCGGATCTCAACGTCGTCGATAAACCAACCGGCACCAGCGGCATCGCTGCTGAGGAACTCAAACTCGATGATGATGCTGCCAGCGTCGAGCGCTTCCTGCGGGAGCCTGAGCGTGAACTCAGTCCAGTCGTCCGTGTTCCTATCACCTAGAAACAACGCCGGAGTGAGCCCTTGGATCGGCGACCCGTCATCGCCCCGCAAGAGGTTCAGCCGCCCGCCTGACTGCTCGCTGGCTTCGAGGAAATACCAGAATGTGAGGGTCGCGCTGCTCAACTCGGCGAGGTCGACCACGGGAGAGCGCAACCCAATCCCGAGATTGGTGTCTGGATTGGTGATCCCTGCCTCAAAGTCGGCGTCCAGGTCGGTGCCGAACACGTTGGCTCCGCTGTGGGCCCCCGGAGGACCGTCGACGGGTGGGCCAACTTCCCATGTCGTGTCGCTGACGATACCGTTAGTCTCGATGGTCCAATCATCGGCTCCATCCTCGAAATCCGCCTGTAAGGACGGCGGGAAATCCTTTTCGCGCATCACGAAGAAGCGTGGGGTTTCGGAGGCCGGGGCACCTGTTAGGGTGTCGGTGCCATTGCCAGAGCCAGCGATGTCCCCTTGACCTTCGTAGACGTCCCAAGAGGCAGGAGGGATAGAAAGATCGGTGGAGCTGAGCAGGTCGTAGAGCTTATTGGCGCGGCTGGTCCAGGTCAGGCTCACGGTGTCTGTGTTGCTATCGTAGTCGATAGCGGTGATGCTGCTGGGAGGGTCGGAGACACCAGCCGTGTAGTGGATTGAAACGGCATCTGCGCCCAGGACCGTTTCGTAGATGGCGAACTCATCGATCAACCCGTCGAAGGGACGATAACCCGGATCGACAACCGCGCGTGCCCCACCAACGGAGATGAAAGGGCTGTCGAGGGTGTCGGGATCGCCGTCCTTGCCGCCATTCATGGTCAGGCCGTTGTTAACATTCACTTCCTTAGCCACCTCCACACCATCG
Organism: Verrucomicrobiales bacterium; assembly: GCA_051270635.1. Classification (GTDB taxonomy): domain Bacteria; phylum Verrucomicrobiota; class Verrucomicrobiia; order Verrucomicrobiales; family DEV007; genus JAGROY01. The sequence continues at coordinate 6,655 of JBNMNB010000280.1, forward strand.
ACATAGAGGATTAGTTCACTGTTAGTAGAGCTGGCGGTGACGACGACGTGATGCCACTCGCTGTCGGTCATGGGACTCTCGACAAAGTCACGAACATCGCCCGGGGAACCTTGTTGAATGAGGCCGATACTGTTTTCGGGAACACCCATTGTCCCCGCCTCGGCTCCGATGCCGAAGAGGACATCGTTATTCCAGCCTCCCTGGTCATTTCCAAATATATTGGACGCGAGGGTTTTCTCAGGGTCCCAATTCACCCACGCTTCGATGCTCCACTCGGTCAATGAGGACGGCAGCGCCGCCGCCAGGACATTGCCGCCGTCAAAGTCATCGGAGGATCCGCCGTTGGGGAAACTCGGTTCATTGATAGTCACTTCACCGCCCTCTGTACCGATGGTGCCGTCGTTCGTCGCGCCAGTGGAACCAGAATTAGCTGCGGTCGTGCCGCTGGTTTCATCGAACTGAAAGTAGACGAGCGGATTGTCCGCTAACACTGCTGTTCGATAGGAGGGCGTGGCGGCTTGTGTCACAGCAGTGAGGCAGAGCCCGCCGACAAGGCAGAGGATTATGTTATACTTCATGATTATATCAGGGGATTTCCCAGGAGCCGTGGAGGGGGGCTCTGAAACTGGGAGGCGTTTCACGGGGACGGGTCATCTAAGCGCCATATTGAAGTCGGAGATTCACTTCAACTCAAGGCGGTGTCAAACAAGGGGCACGAAGATTTCACTTGGTCGGTAGAGGATGAGTCCGTGTCCAGCGTAACTCAATCAGGCCTGGTGCTTCAGCTCCGGGTATGGAGCCGAAGGGGGAATTGCGCCCCGTAAGGGAGCGGGAAAGGGTAGCGCGCATGAGGACCGGTTGAGGGGGCGATCGGCTTTTGCACCGTCCTTACAGGACGGGATATTGGTCGACGGGTTTTCCCATGACTGAAGTTATGGGCTAGGTTGCCAGTCCCATTCAGAGACGGACTTCGGAGGTCTGGGTCCCGGTCAGGGGCGAGACCTGAGGGCATGGGTCTAAAAAGGGGGCAGGAAAATACCTTACGGTAACTCAATGAGCAGGCGGTAGAAGCGATGAACTTCTGTGCTGCTGTCGGAGACGGACATTTCCGAGCCGGTTCCAGCTGTGGTGGCTTGGAGGTCGCGCCAACTGCCGGTGTTCAAGTCGTTGCGATATTCCACGGTGTAGTTTCGATTGAGCGAGCTCGGAAACTTGACGAGAGGTTCTCCGGTTGCCGGGGCGGGGCCAAGGTCGATGGTCGGACCTGAGTCGGCATCCTGGGGATCGGTGTCTGCAATATACTCGGACCAGTTGTCGAACTCATCACCGTCCGGGTTGTCGGATTTGTCATTGACGAGAGGATTGAGAGAATGAGCGATTTCCCAGGCATCTAGAATGTCGTCGTTGTCGTCATCTGGATCGGTAATGTCGGGGTCACCATCGCCATCGTTGTCAGGCTCTACGAAGATGTTCAGGGTGACAGGGACTGGGGCCGCGATGCTATCGGTGACATTCACGATCCAATTGTTGGCACCAACATCGCCATTGCTGGGGCTTCCGCCCAATGTTCCATTTGTGGCCACGGTTGAGCCACGCTGGGCCCGAGACCTTGGTGTAGGTGAGCGGGTCGAGTTGAAGGTCAGAGGCGTCGTCTGCCAGAGTGGAGTTGTAGCCGACTCGTTCGATGGCGGCGATCTCGACCACAGGGCTGGAATCCCAGCTTGAGACATCGTTTCCACCAGTGATGTAATCATTGTGCATGGTGGCGAGCTCCGCTCCGGATTTGCCGAAGTCGTAGATTTTGACCTCGTCGATGGATCCATTAAAGGGCTTGTTGTTGTCCCGAATGTCGCGCCCGATTCCCACCCCGATGGAGGCGCTGAGGTCGCGAATGATGCCGTTTGCGGAGGCGGCAGGGCTTGGATTTCCGTCGAGATAGATTGCTCAATTCCCACCAATGCGGATGGCTGAAATGAAGTGCCACTGGCCATCGTTGACAGTGGTGGTGGTGGTGAAGTTGAATTGATAGGCGCTGTTTCCGTATAGGAAGAAGCCGACTGTTCCGTTGGCGTTGACTTTGAGTTGATACTGTCCGTTGAATCCCCCGTCACGCTGTTGAATAATGACTTGATCGGAGGAGGCGCTGGTTTTGACCCACGCGGTGAGGGTGAGATTCGTTTGGCCGCTCAGGGAGGGACCGGTGCCAGCGGTGACGGAGTCGTTGACGCCATCGAAGGCTAGTCCGCCTGCTTCGAACCCGCTTGTCCAACTAGCGCCATTGACCGTGGCATGGTTGTTGTTGGGAGTGGAGTCGAGAGCAGTTGTGCTACTGCCGCTGTTCATTTTCCAGTGGGCGATGAGACCGGTTTCAAAAATTTCACTGCCGGTGGTGAACTCCCAGACTTCACCTGCAATGGTCCCGGATCCAGTGACGGTATCAACGCGCCAGTAGTAGACGGTGGAGGGTTGGAGTGGGAATTCCCAATCCGCCGTGGAGGTGGAGCCTTGGTATTCCGGGGATCCGGTGTTGGCGCTCGTGACGGCGGACTCCGTGGTGCCGAGATAGACTCCGTAGGAGGTGGCGGCACCAGCGGGGGCCCAGCTCGCCCCATGGGTTTGTATGCCAACCGCGCCATCAAAGGGGCTGGGGCTGGGGCTTTCTGCCGCGCCGCCAGCAACCAAGCTGAGGATCTCGGCTTGCGACAAGGCTCGGCTGTAAACGCGAGGTTCGTCTAGCAGCCTGTCGGACTTAGGGTGACATCTACGGCGCGAGTCGCTAAGGTGCATCCATGGCCGCAAGATTCGTCAACATCGACCACGACACCCCGCTACTGCTACCGCCCGACATCCGCGACTGGG
>JBNMNB010000281.1:0-9476 GCA_051270635.1 Verrucomicrobiales bacterium
GCGGTATATCCCAATCGCCGCAATTCAGTTGCTGTTGATCGAGTGGTGGTATTTACAAAAACGACCCTATTCACTGCCGACGAAGCAAAGATCAAAGGCTACCGCAGGGTAATCACTTGCTTGCACACGCGCCCGGTGGTTGAGTCGGCTGAACCCAAACTCTCAGCACCATTTCTGACTCACCCGACATCATCGGCATCGATCTAGGCACCACCAACTCTCTAGTGGGAGCCGTGGACGCTGGATTCCCCATTCTCTTCGCTGATGAGAGCGGCAGCAGGCTCACGCCCTCGGCAGTCTACTTTCCTGCCGATAACTCTGCACCACTGGTCGGCGCGCCCGCCCTGCGTATGCGTGCGCTGCATCCTGATCGCACCGTGACATCGGTCAAGCGCCTGATGGGACGACGCGCAGTCCCTGCTACAGAGGCAGAAATGTTTAATTGTCCGCTGACTTCTGCGGCCGATGGAATTCGCCTGCAACTGGCCGACAAATCTCTGTCACCAGAAGAAATCTCCGCCACCATTCTAAGCAAGCTTCGATCGATCGCGGAATCCGCACTTGAAAAGGACATTACCCGGGCTGTGATCACGGTGCCAGCATACTTCAACGATGCGCAGCGCACGGCCACCAAACGCGCTGGCGAACTGGCTGGTCTCACGGTCGAACGCATCCTCAATGAACCAACCGCAGCAGCACTTGCCTATGGATTAGACAAGCTGGGAGAACGCTCGAAAGTCGCTGTGTATGATCTCGGCGGCGGCACATTCGATGTCTCGATTCTGGAGCTGAGCGATGGCGTCTTCCAAGTATTATCCACCGCTGGCGACACTCGACTGGGCGGCGACGACATCGACCGTGCGCTTCTCTCCCTGCTTTTTCAGAAGGCCAGTATCCCGGAAAGTGATGCCGCCCCAGAAGTTCGCGCAAAACTTCTGGACGCCGCCATTCGAGCGAAACATGCGCTATCCGATTCCGCTCAAACCACCGTCAGCGTTCCGTTTCTTTCCGAGACCAATAGCTTTGAATGCGAGATCACTCAAGAACAACTGATCGCACTGGCGACTCCGATCGTTGACCGCACCCGCAGCCTCTGCCAGCGCGCCATCAGCGACTCGAAACTTGCACTCGCAGACATCGATAAAGTCGTGCTGGTCGGCGGCAGCACCCGCATGCCTGTCGTGCGCAAGATTGCCGCTGACATTTTTGGCCGCCAGCCTGACACTACGCAAAATCCTGACGAAGCCGTGGCGCTGGGAGCCGTGATCCAAGGCGGTATCCTATCCGGTCGAACGCAGAATGTGATCCTGCTCGATGTCACACCTCTGTCACTTGGCATTGAGACGTTCGGCGGGCTGATGAATGTTATCTTGCCGCGCAACACGACCATTCCTGCCAAGGCAGGAGAATTGTTCACCAATGCGGTCGCAGGTCAGGCATCGATGAAGATCCGCGCACTGCAGGGCGAGCGCGAAATGGCGCGCGACAACTGGGAACTGGGGCAATTTGAGATCAACTTTGATCCTGGCCCCAAAGGACATGCACGTGTCGGTGTCGAATTCGCAATCGACGAAAATGGCATCCTCACGGTGCTTGGGCGTGATACCAAAACGCATACTGATCAGATTCTGAAAATCGACAACGCCGCCGTCGACGTCAACGATGAAGCCGTCGAAGCGATGATTTCTGAGTCGATCGACTACGCATTCGACGACATGAACGAGCGCGTTTGGACAGAGGCAAAGATGAAGAGCAACGAACTCTTGCCCGCTGTCGACAGCGCACTTTCACAAGTGGGTGAATTGCTGAATGATACTGAAAAAGCGGCTGTCGCAGATGCAGCCGCGGCTGTCCGCAAGGCGCTGGAAACGCACGATTCCCGCCAGCTAAAAGAGGCCAACACGAAGCTTGATCAAGCAACCGAGCACATGGCCGCTCTCCTTGTGGAAAAAGCCATGGAAGAGTCGCTCAAGCGCAAAGGAATTCTCTGACTGCTGGTCTGACCGTGATTTGCGCTCAGGTTCCGTATTCGGCAAGGCGCTGATGCCACTTTCAGATAGATTACGCATTTGAATTTTTGCCACAAATGCGTGACTCTATTGCACTAGTTGCAAAGTTAAACGATTCAGAGATCTGACGAACATTTCAACATGATACCTGAACTGGAGACTTGGTCGCGCACAGAACTAGAGCCACCAATGCACTGCGAAAACCAGTCACCCCACACGAATCACCCGGCATCGCTTTGGAGTGCGCCGGCTCGACGGCGCTTTTCCCCACGGATTAGCTTCACGCGACTCGAGAACCGCCAGCGATCCAGCACACTCCAGACCTGCAACCCTCTCCTGCGCGATTCATGAGATCGGAAGCTCCCTCAGCATCCTCCGCTTTCAAGGACTGGAGCACACTAGGGAAACAGGAAGGCCTGGTGCTTCGTGGTGCGGGAATTCTGTTCATCATGCTGCACAATTTCACCCACTGGGTGCCGCCCGTCACTGGTGAGAACGAATTCCACTTTGATCCGGCGCACTTTGCCACAATGTTAGAGCAATTGTCCAGCTCCCCGCTGGATAGCTGGCGTATTCTGTTTTCCTACTTCGGCCACTATGGCGTGCAATTGTTTGTGTTTCTCAGCGCCTTCGGCCTGACGCGCAGTGGCATGACACATTCGCCGAGCTATGGCGCATTCATGGCAAAACGGCTCACGGCTCTCTATCCCGCAGTTTTTATCGCAGCGGTAGCATTCCTCATTTACAACACTATCTTCGCTGGGCCCGGCGTCACATTTCTGGATAATGGCGTCCCACTGCTACGCCAGATCTTCCTCATCGGCAATTTTACAGGCGATGGATTCACGCCGATCGGCCCATGGTGGTTTCTATCGATGATCTGCCAATTCTATCTGGTATTCCCACTTCTGTTGCGCGCCATGAAAAAATTTGGCACCCCGGCGCTGCTGATCATCGGTGGCGTGGCTCTGTTGATTGAATTTGCCCTCAATGCTCGCTTGACTGCGGCGACTGAAGTCAACTTGAACTACACGGTCGTCGGTCATCTCGCTGAATTCTGTCTCGGCATGTGGGCCGCCTATGCTGGAAAAATGCGCGCGCCAGCAGCCTGGTTCGCCCTCGCAGGTGGAATCTTCATCGCTGGACAACTGCATCCACTCGCATGGCTACTGTCTGGACTGGCATTCATTGTCATCACGGTGCCCCTGCTGCGCTTCGTTGCCACGAGTCCCGCCCGCATTGTGCGATTCCTGGCATTCTACGGCTCGCTGTCACTGCCGCTCTTCCTGATGAACGGATTCCTGCGCAATCCACTGGTCTGGCAGGCGCAGATTCAAGTGCACAATGACGCATCGCACGCCTGGCTGACCACGTTCTTGTGGTCGCTGGTTTTCCTCGCTTCCTGCACGGGATTTGCCTGGATCGGAGCGCACCTCGAACGCAGACTACGCAAGATTTTCGCCTAATCCCCTGACCTGACGAGGATGTTTCACTTTTCCGTTTCATTCACTCAGATCGCTGTTATCTACTCCCTGTATGGCTAAACAACCTGTAGTCCTCATCATTCGCGACGGCTGGGCCGAGAACCCGAACGGCCCGGAAAACGCAGAGCGCGATGGCAATGCCACGCTGCTCGCCAACACTCCGTTCCATGATCAACTTTATGCAAAGTATCCGCAGAGCCGAGTCAGCGCGAGCGGCCTCGACGTCGGACTTCCTGACGGGCAAATGGGCAACTCTGAAGTCGGCCACTTAAATCTCGGCGCTGGCCGTGTGGTTTACCAGGATCTGACGCGCATCAACAAATCAATCGCCGACAATGAACTGGCAGGCCGCCCGGCGCTGGTCGAAGCATTTGATAAAGCAAAGTCAGGACGTCTGCACCTCGTTGGCCTGGTATCAGACGGTGGCGTGCACAGTCATCAGGAACACATCATCGCGCTGGCAAAAGCCGCCGCAGAAGCGGGGGTCGACGACATTTATGTCCATGCCATCACCGACGGTCGCGACACCTCGCCCAGTGGCGGCAAGGAATACGTGTCGTATTGTGAAGATGGGCTCGCGCCTTTCGGTGCTAAAATTGTAACCGTAGTCGGCCGCTACTACGCCATGGATCGCGACAAACGCTGGGACCGCACAAAACTAGCATGGGACGCCATCGTTCATGGCGTCGGCGAAGAAAGCACACTACTGGCATCCGAAGCAATTGCCGCCAAGTACGCCGATGCGAAAACCGATGAGTTTCTGTTGCCGATGGTCTTCCAGGACGTCTCAAAACAACGCGTGCGCGACGGTGACGTCGTCCTCTTTTTCAATTTCCGCGCGGACCGGGCACGACAGCTTTCGAATGCGTTCCTCGATCCTGAATTCAGTGACTTTGATCTTGGTGGCCCGGCTCCAAAGGTGCACTATGTAACGCTGACAGAGTATGACGAAACGTATGACTGCCCGGTCGTTTTTCCACCCCAGGCACTGGAGGCCGTTCTCGGCGAAGTCGTCAGCAAGGCAGGCCTGAAACAATTGCGCATCGCTGAAACCGAAAAGTACCCACACGTGACCTACTTCTTCAACGGTGGCGTAGAAAAATCGTACGAAGGAGAAGATCGCGAGATCATTCCTTCGCCTAAGGATGTCGCCACCTATGATCTGAAACCGGAGATGAGTGCCGATGAAGTGACAGAAAAGGTCACTTCTCTGCTGCCTGAATACGATCTGGTGATCTTGAACTTTGCGAATCCCGATATGGTCGGTCATACCGGCATCGTAGAAGCGGGTGTCAAAGCGGTGGAGACAATCGACAGCAAAGTCAAAGCAGTTGTAGAAAAGACGCTGGAACTCGGCGGCAAACTTCTGATCACTTCCGATCATGGAAACTGCGAGCTCATGATAAAGGAAGATGGATCGCCGCACACTGCGCACACCACTAACCTTGTACACCTGCTTTACGTAGCCGGCGACGCTGATCATTACACACTTGAGAACGGAATTCTGGCGGACATTTCCCCCACCCTTCTCGATATGCTGGGTGTCGCTCAGCCTCCGCAAATGACCGGCAAAACCCTGCTGATCAAGAAGTAAACCACTCTCATGTCGTTCGTCGAGTCCTTCAACCAGCTTCCAGATCGCCAGAGCCCACTGCTGCGTCGATTTTCCAGTCTGATCACACCGAAAAGCGATCAGGAACTGGAAGCGATGGCGCGTGCCTCGCAGGCCGCGACGCGAAAGCACTTCGGCCGCACCATGCGAATGTTTGCGCCATTGTATGTTTCCAATGAGTGCATCAACAACTGCAAATACTGCGGCTTCTCACGCGACAATCCGATCCTTCGCGTCACGCTGAGCATCGATCAGGTGGTCAAGGAAGCACGGCATCTGGTTGATCAAGGCTTCCGCAATATTCTGTTAGTGGCAGGCGAGCATCCCAAGTTTGTTTCGGACGGCTATCTGGAGGCGTGCATCGAAGCCATTCGGTCGTTCGTGCCCACTATCGGCATAGAAGTCGGGCCGATGGAGGCACCGGAATACGAGCGCATGGTGCAGGCAGGCGCAGAAGGGCTTGTCGTTTATCAGGAAACCTACGATCGCACGGAATACGCGGATCTGCATACTGCCGGCCCAAAGAAGAATTTCGACTGGCGGCTCGAGTGTCCCGAACGTGGCTACGAAGGCGGCTTCCGCCGCATCGGCATCGGTGCTCTGTTTGGCCTCGCCGACTGGCGATGGGAGGCACTGGCACTGGCCGCACATCTTGAGTTTCTGCAGCAACGCTGCTGGAAATCTTCGTTCACTGTTAGTTTCCCGCGGATGCGCCCAGCTGCCGGACAATTCCATCCAAAATTCTCGCTGTCTGATCGCGAATACGTGCAATTGATTGCTGCATTCCGCATGGCCTTCCCGGAAGTCGGTATTATTCTCAGTACACGCGAAAGCCAGCCACTACGGGATGCCTTGTTCCCGCTCGGCGTGACAACCGCCAGCGCCGGCAGCCACACCGAACCTGGCGGCTACACTGGCGAAGGCAGCGATGACTTGCACCTCACGGTGAAAGGCAGACGTGTCGAACTGGAAGCACAGCCCGCTGGAGATGCTCAAAACTGCACACGAGCAACCGAGCAGTTCGGCATTGCAGACACCCGAACACCCGCCGAAGTCGCCGCAGCATTGCGCGCGATGGGACTCGACCCCGTATGGAAAGACTGGGACGAGGCAATCTTATCCTCTGCAGGGTCGCCACTGGCAGTAGCCGTTCCTTCAGCATGACGATTCACCTCAACGGCAAGGAACACGATACCGCAGACGGCACCAGTCACATTGGCGACCTCCTGGATGAGCTAAAGCTCAGCGGTCAACCGGTACTGGTCGAACACAACGGCAATGCTCTCTTTCCCCGCGATTTTGAATCCATCCTGCTCAAGCCGAACGACAAAATTGAACTGATCCGCGTTGTCGCTGGCGGCTAGTTTTAGCCATCAGACATAAGTTTGAAAGAAGATGGCGACTGAAAAGTCACCACTACCTGTAATACCTCAACTCTAACACCCCCCATTCCCATGGAAGAACTTGCTCAGCTGCTCCGCCAACGACTCGCCGTCATCGGCGACCACGCGTTTCGTGATCGTGATCCGGACGCCCATCTCGATGCGCTGAAACAAGCGTCAGAGTCCATCATGTCCCTGCACGCGACTCTGCGCGACGACGGCCAGCTCACGCCGCGTCTGGAGCATTTCTTGTCGAATTGCAGTTTCGACAAGGCTCTGGAATTAATCGAAGAAAAGTCATAGCGGCACCGGAAATCGACCAAAATCGCGCATTTCAGCTGTGAATCAGCGTGCGCGAGTGTCTAACTGTTTTCCGCCGCATACTTCCCGGTGGAGACGAGGGGGATCATCTGCCACTTTTGTTTGGAGTGTGACGTAGTATATTTCACTACGTCATCAACTCTGATCAATCCACCAGTCCCTTGCCTGCATCCCTACATCATCCTCGTCTGAGGCAAAGCATCGCCTTCATCGCACTGTTGCTGATGTCAGGCGTCTCGTCGTCATCGCTTCAGGCGGACGAGTCTCCGGCCTTTAGTCAGCGAGGAGCTCAGATCTACCGGATGCAGTGCGCACAATGTCACGGTGCCAATGGTGAAGGAGTGGACGACGAATACGATGAGCCACTTTATGGCAATCGATCGATCAAGGGGCTTGCAAAACTAATCGGGCGCACCATGCCGGAAGATGAGCCGGAACTGTGCGTCGGTGACGACGCGGCAGCCGTCTCCGCTTACATCCACGAAGCCTTTTACTCGCCAGAGGCAAGAGCGCGATTGCAGCCGGTCGAAATTCTTCCAGCGCGACTAACAAACCGCCAATACCGCGAAACCATCGCCGATCTCATCGGTAGCTTTATCACCACCCAGGGTGAGCCAGAAGCAGACTACGGCGAGCGCAGGCGCGGTCGCCGCAGAAGTCGGGAACAGATTCCAGAGGAATTCAAGAACGCGAAGTCCGGCCTCTTTGCCGAGTATTACGAGTCGAAGGGAATGAACAAAAAGGACAAGCGCTCGCTGCAGCGGCTTGACCACCAGATCGACTTTGACTTTGGCGAGGGTAGCCCGGCTGAGAATATCAACGCTGAACAGTTTTCAATCGCATGGTCGGGCGCCATCACTGCCCGTGAATCCGGCGTCTACGAATTCCGTGTGCGTACACCGAATGGAGCCCGTCTCTACGTGAACGCGGACCTAAAGCCAGGCGACAGCAATCGGCGCGATGACAGCAGTGCGCCCAGCCAGACGCCACTCATCGATGCCTGGGTCAGCTCGGGTGAGATGCGGGAAGAAACGGGGCGACTCTTCCTATTGGGTGGCAGGAGCTACCTCATCCGTCTCGACTTCTTCAAGTACAAGGAAAAATTATCGTCCATCAGGCTTCAATGGAAACCACCGCACGGCGACTGGAGCCTCCCTGCCAACACAGATTTCGCCCCCCGCATGAAGCCGCGAGTGACGGTGGTCAACACTCCCTTCCCTGCTGATGATCGCAGCCTTGGTTACGAACGTGGCGCTGCTGTCTCAAAGGAGTGGTTCAATGCAGTGACGGCTGGAGCCATCGAAGTCACCGCTGAAATCGACGACCGCATCGACTCACTGTCGCGCTCGCGCTCGGACAGCGATGACCGGGCAGAGAAACTGGAACAATTTGCAGCAAAACTGGTCGCACGCGCATTCCGCCGCCCGCTCAGCACAGAACAGTATCAAAGCATCATCGCGGCCAGATTTGACCAGGCAGAATCGCCGGAACAAGCAGTGAAGCGCGTCGCCCTGTTTACCCTGCTGTCTCCCGAATTCCTCTTTCCATCATTGAACGAACGCAAGGTGGCCGACTCCTTCGACATTGCCAGTCGACTTGCCCTCGAGTTGTGGGATTCCCTGCCTGATGACGAGTTACTGCACGTCGCTGCCAGCGGTGGCCTGGACGATCGTGTCGGCGTGCGGCAACAAATTGAACGAATGATCCTTGAACCGCGCACCCATGCCAAGGTGTTATCGTTCTTTCACTACTGGTTTGAGATGGATGGCGAACGAGATCTACTCAAAGACGATGAGGTCTATCCAGAGTTCAATCCCGGCATCATTGCCGACCTTCGACACTCACTGAACCTGCTGGTCGAGGACATTGTCTGGAGCGAGCGCTCCGACTATCGCCAACTACTGCTGGCGGATTCACTCTTTCTCAATGACCGACTGGCCCTGCTCTACGCAAACGCGGACAGCGGCGAACCCAGCGAAGGCTTCCGCAAGGTCACCTTCGATCCATCGGAGCGCTCAGGCGTTCTCACCCATCCTTACCTGCTTTCGGCTTTCGCCTATCACAATAATTCATCGCCCATCCACCGCGGCGTTTTCCTGACTCGCAATATCGTCGGGCGCCCTTTGAAACCACCACCGGTGGCCATTGAATTCAAAGACGGCGAATTTGATCCCACCCTCACAATGCGCGAAAAGGTGACGCATATCACGCGAGACAATGCCTGCATGTCTTGCCATTCGATCATCAATCCGCTGGGATTCAGCCTGGAAAAATTCGATGCGATTGGCAGGCTTCGTCAAAAGGACAACGAAAAACCCGTCGATACGACTAGTGACTACACGACCGACGGTGGAGACAAGGTGACATTCACTGGAGCGCGTGATGTTGCTACCCATGCCGCACAAAGTCCCACGGCCCACCAGGCATTTGTCACCCATCTTTTCCACTACATGGTCAAGCAACCGATCAGTGCCTATGGCCAGAACGTTCCAGGCAAATTGCGCGATGACTTTGCAGCAAATGACTTCAACATTCGCAAATTGCTGACCGAGATTGCGATCATTTCCGCAGTAGAGGGAACGCCTCTTGAGATTTCTGCCAGAATAGCCAACACTCGCACCGCGTCCATTCACACTGACTCACCATGAAGACACTACCACGCCGCCAA
>JBNMNB010000282.1:0-9473 GCA_051270635.1 Verrucomicrobiales bacterium
TCCAGACAAAGCGGAGACGGGATTTCTCCAGCGTATGTGCGATGAGGGCTTGAGCCTGGCGAAATCGAAAAAGGCCAGGACGATTGATGTGATGCGGGCGATGCGATCAGTGCAGCGCAGGATTCTCGCGGCGAATGCCAAAGAGCCCGATAAGTCGAAGCACGCGAGCCTCCACGTAGCGGATGGCGTTCACCTCAACGACGTCGGGCAGATGGCGATGGCATGGGCAATACTCAAAGGCTTGGGCGCACCGGCCGACGTCTCCTCGGCCAGCATCGATGCCAAAGACGGTTCGGTGGCGAGCCAAGATTCCTGCGTCATCCGGGATGTGGCTGTGTCGGAAGTTGGACTCACGTTCACGCGACTCGACGAGCGCCTGCCTTTTAACCTGCAACCGCTGTGGACGCTTCTCGGCTGGCATATTCCGGTCTCGAATGATCTTAATCGCTATGGACTCACCATCTCGAACCTCCCGCAAGGCCGCTATGAAATTACCGGCGGCGGAAGAGAACTCGGCAGTTGGTCAGAGAAGGATCTCGCCCAGGGGATCAACCTCGCGAGTGCGACCGCAGACCCCTGGGTTCCCGGCGGACCCTGGCATGGTCAAGGGCAGGTGGTATCATCGCTCACCACCATTCGAGATGACCTCGACGGGACGGGGCGAACAATTTCGATGTTTCTGGAAGCCCATCCTCGGAACGAAGAACTGCGCAAACAAGCTGCGACGATCGAAGCGGAGGTCGTAAAACTGCAACGCAAGCTGGCAACCCCCGTTCCGGTTCGATTTAAAGTCAAACTCAAGCCAGCTACATCTAACTAACTAGTTTATGAAGTTCTTTTGCTGCCTTCTTGCCGGACTCGTTTTTCTGACGAGCCCTGGATCAGGGCTCGCCAATGATGGGGCTTTCTTTGAATCCAAAATTCGACCGGTGCTGGTTGCGCATTGTTACAAATGCCATTCGTTCGAGGGCGGAAAATCGAAAGGTGGCTTGTTGCTGGATACGCGAGATGGCATTCGCAAGGGTGGTGATAGCGGATCGGCGGTGGTGCCCGGGAAGGTAGATGAAAGCTTACTTGTCGCAGCGATTTCCCATGCGCAACCCGACTTGGAGATGCCGCCGAAGAAACCGAAATTATCGGCTGCGGTGATTGCGGATTTCAAAAAATGGATCGCAGCCGGAGCCGCTGACCCGCGGACGGAGTCGACAGGGAAACTCTCGGATGCGCCGACGGACTTGGAATCAGGTCGCCAGTTTTGGGCGTTTAGGAAACCGGTTCGGCAACCTGGGCTGACAAGAGTCGATCATTTTATAGAAGCGAAGCTCGCAGAGCAAAAAATCGAGGTCTCGCCACCAGCGGATTCCGCGATCTTGTTGCGGCGACTCACTTTTGACCTGATCGGACTGCCGCCGTCTCGCTTGGAGTTAGCGGAATTTTTGCAAGCAACAAAGCGCGATGGAATGGAAGCGGCGTTAGGTGCGCGGGTAGACGAGTTGCTGCTGTCGGAGCGCTTTGGCGAGCGGTGGGGCAGGCACTGGCTTGATGTGGCACGGTTCGCGGAATCGAGCGGCAAGGAATCGAACTTCACCTATCCGGAAGCCTGGCGGTATCGGAATTACGTGATCGACGCCATCAATGACGATGTGCCGTTTGATCGTTTTGTCGCGGAACAACTCGCGGGCGATTTGCTCCCTGCGGATTCTGATGCCGAGCGGGCGCGGCTATTGATCGCCACCGGATTCCTCGCGGTTGGACCCCGCAGCCTGAATGAGATGAATGCGGAGCAAACGATCGCCGATGTCGCGGACGAGCAAATCGGCGCGACTACGCAGGCGTTCATGGCCTCGACGGTGGCATGTGCACGGTGTCACGACCACAAGTTCGATCCATTTTCGATGCGGGATTACTACGCGCTCGCAGGAATATTCCGCAGTTCGAAAACATTTATTGGCACTGCGGTCGGGCCAGACAATCAAACGGGCGGCGAGCTGATTCATCTTCCGAAGACGCTGGAGTTGCCGGTGTTTAACAAGGCAATCAAACTGGAGGATGTCGAGAAGCTGCGGGCTGAAAAGGCGGATGTATTGGCAAAGCAGGAGATCGCTCAGAAGAAGGCCGAAGAGGCACGGAAAGCGGGAAAAGATCCCACAGAATTCTTCAGCCTTGGAATGGCGGTTGGAAATATTTGGAAGGTCGGCCGGATCGATGGGGAGCTGGCAAAAGTGAATGCCGCTGGCGAACCGCACGTGATGTGCATGGGAGTGACGGATCGGGACGAAGCGATTGATTCACCCGTTTACGAGCGCGGCGAGATCGCCCATCCCGGGGATGCGCCCGTGCCGCGAGGATTTCCCGAAGTCGTTGAAGTGACCAACTCGCCGCAGATTCCCGATGATGTCAGCGGTCGACTACAACTAGCGAAGTGGCTGACCCATCCTGGTCATCCGCTGACGGCGCGAGTCATGGCAAACCGAGTTTGGAAGCATCTCTTCGGAGTGGGAATCGTTCGGACGACAGACAATTTCGGCTACAACGGAGAGCGTCCGAGCCATCCGGAGTTGCTGGACTACCTCGCCTTGCAACTGAGAAGCGAGTATGACTGGTCAGTGAAAAAACTGATCCGCGAGATCGTGCTGTCTCGCAGTTATCGGCAATCGTCCGACTACAGGGAGGCGGCTTTTCTACAAGATCCGGAAAACCGATGGGTGTGGCGGGTTTCGAAAAGACGGCTCGATGCGGAGGAGATTCGCGATGCGATGCTAGCCGTTACCGGCGAGTTGGACGTCAAACGTCCGGTCGGATCTCTCATCGGGCGCATCGGGAATCAGAACGCTGCCCTGCTGGTTTTCGACAAACGCGTGGCGGCGGATCTCGACGGAACAGTAACCCGATCTGTCTATCTGCCGGTCGTTCGCGACAAACTGCCAGATGTGCTGGAGCTTTTCGATTTCGCCGAATCCAGCCTTGTTACAGGAAACAGGGAAACGACCAACGTGCCGATGCAGGCGCTGTATTTTATGAATAGCGCGTTCGTAGAACAACGCGCCGATGCGTTCGCCAAGCGAGTGAGAACTGAGGAGGACGGTGGAAGTTTGATCGAAATGGCATTCGAGATCTGTCTAAACCGCACTCCAGACGCAGAAGAATTGGAAATGGCAGAGGCGTTCACGAACTCGGTCGATGCTGACAAATTGAAACGCTACTGCCAGGCGCTCCTGTCGACCGCAGAGTTCCGCTATCTGGATTGAAACTATGAACGATTCCCCCATTCTTCTCTCTCGACGCGCGGCTCTGAAATCAATGTCATCCGGCTTCGGCTACCTGGCCTACGCGAGTCTAGCGGCGGCGGAGAGGGCAAAGACCAAGCCGTCGGGGCTTGCCGTCCGGACGCCACATTTTCCGGCACAGGCAAAACGGGTAATCTTTCTGTGCATGAAAGGCGGGCCTTCACACGTCGACCTCTTCGACTATAAGCCGGAGTTGAAGAAGCATACTGGCGGCCGTTGGCGGGGCGGAGCGGCGCGGCTTTTAGGGCCGGTGGCTGACTTCAATCAGCACGGGCAATCCGGTATTCACATCTCATCACTCCTGCCCTCTATCGCCAAAAACCACGCTGACGATCTCTGTGTCATCAACTCGATGCACACCGATTTGCCGAACCACCCCCAGGCCTTCGCGCAGCTTCACACTGGTAGCTTTCAGTTCGTGAGGCCATCGCTCGGAGCTTGGTCTCTCTACGGTTTGGGATCGGAGAACGAGAGCTTGCCGGGATTCATCACCCTGAGCCCTCCCACGGACATGGGAGGTGCAAACAATTACGGTTCGGCTTTCTTGCCCGCGATTTATCAAGGCGCAAAAATCGGCGGAGGTCAGCTCCCGGCGCTCTTTTCAGCCCTTTCCGGAAAAACCGAGGAGCCCGGACCGCCGATGAAAAACATCACCAATGAACATGTTTCGCGGGAGACACAGCGGGCTCAAATCGATCTTATCGCGGGACTCGATCGACGCAAGTTGGCTCGGGATCGCTACAACCCTGCCATCGAAGGGTCAATCGAATCGTTCGAATTGGCCTATCGGATGCAGGATGAGATTCCCGGCGTTCTGGATCTGAAGTCGGAGCCGGAATCGATCCGCAAACTTTACGGGGTCGGTCAGGGGACGAACGATCGCTTTGCAAAACAATGCCTCCTCGCACGGCGGTTGGCCGAGACGGGCGTGCGCTTCGTCGAGGTGACCGCACCGACGAATTGGGACCACCACAATCTGCTCAGCAAGTCGCTTCACGAAAGCTGCGCGATGATCGACCAGCCGATTTCCGCACTGCTCTCCGATCTGAAAAATCGCGGCATGTTGGAGGACACGCTCGTCATCTGGGCAGGAGAATTCGGTCGCACCCCGTATGCTCAGGGACTCGGCGACGGCCGAGATCATAACAACAAAGGCTACTCGATCTGGATGGCAGGTGGCGGAGTGCGAGGCGGCATGACCCACGGGGCGACCGATGATTTTGGCTACAAGGCCATGGAGAATCCCGTTCATATTCACGATCTTCACGCCACGATTTTGCATTTGTTAGGGTTAGATCATGAAAAACTGACGTTCGACTACGCAGGACGCGACTTTCGCCTCACTGATGTGAGCGGGAATGTCGTCCGTGAGATTTTGATTTAGGCACTCGAGACGCTGGCACCTTCGATTTTCCATCGGAGTTCCAGAGAGAGGGTAGGACAGTCGGTGAAGTACCAGCCATGTCACTGCCTATTCATTGGTGCTCTTGAACTCGGTAATCCAATATTGCTCGCTGGAATCTCCGGCTTTTGCATTTCTAGAGAACAAACCCAGCTGACCGCTGTCCCGATCAAACGCAAGGTGAACCGAATCGTCGCTATCCATCGCGTTTCCCATGATCAGATAGAGTTCGTCGATGCTGTGCAACGCTTCCGCGGGTGGAGCCGTGCTGCTCTCGACAACGGTAACTGCGCCTGATTCAGATACGTTGAGGCTTCCCTCCCATTCGGAAAGGCCGGAGACGTATCGTAGATGAAACTGGTAGGACTTCGGTTTGTGGATCCGCCAGAGCCGCCGCCCTTGCTTTAGCGCGTCGCTCGGGGAAGCGGGCGGTTGGATGATCTCATACTGCCATTCCTCATCTGCGAGACCGGCATCATAGTCGACAAAAATGGTTTCGGGAGTTCCTATCGTCGGATGGTATCGCACTTCCACGGAGGCGGCAAATCCGATCGTGCTCGAGATCTCGTTGTGGAGGTCAGTGATCGTCCCCGTATGCTTTCCGGTTTCGTGATCTGGTTTCCGCAGCGTGAACGACTTGGTAACCACATCGTCTTCGACAACGACGAGTTCCTCATAGAGACCGAACTCGCCAAAGTTCCGGTAGACGTACTGGTATTCGAGCGGCATCAATTCCTCCCAGCGATCACGCGCGTTGTTGAGAGCATCGATCGGCCAATCGAGATCTTTCTGCACTGCGCGAAATATCCGGTTCTTGATCCTCTGGCTTCGCCCTTCCTTGTAGACGAGCACGTCGTCGAAGGATGCAAGGTCGCGCCAGTAACTCGCGTCGTAGGAATCTTGCAAGATCCAGGAGTCGCCTGTGAGATCCTCGGATAACTGCAACCAGACCGCGCCGCCGCCCGGCGTGCTGATCTTCAAATCTGGGTTGGCTCCAAGCTGGGGCGTTGAGACTAGCAGCAACGTTAAGATCGAACCTCGGAAATTAGCTAACATCACGCTTTCTAGCCAATTGCTCGTTAAGGTGAAGTTAAATGGTGTTCGATCGCCTCTGAGCCAACTTGCGGAACGCATGGAATCCGATGAGAGCCGACATGCCATAATTGCTCACCAGTGCCGATCCCCATCGAGAAAAGGCGAAGACGACCGCAGCAATGAGCACCGCGTAGTACCCCCCCGCCCTTATTCAGCGCAGACGCACACCAGTTACATCTGCAACATGACTCCAGGCGGCTTTAGCCGCGTCGATGGCTGACTTGCCCATAGCGAGTGTTGGGCTCGTCGGTTCACTGTCTCGCCCCTGTACGAACCGATGCAGCATAATGAGCGCAAAAGCGACCAATTGTGAGGCGTTACGAACGATGCTCATCTATTCAACACGCAGAGCCCGAGCCTCACTTGAAGATCGCAAGGAGGCAATGAGCGAGCCCGAAAAAAATTGCACTTCGCTGCTCCTTCGCTTTGCAATCGCTGGCGATTTAACTGACTGTGGCGGGAATGGACTCCATTAATTTACCTGTCAGCCAGTATCCTCGCATTGTCGTCATTGGGGGTGGTTTTGGTGGCATCAATTTCATCAAATCGATGAATGATGCCCCTTACCAGATTGTGCTGCTGGATCAGAACAATTTCCATCAGTTCCAGCCGTTGCTGTATCAAGTGGCGACCTGTGGTCTCGAGCCGGATGGTATTATTTTTCCGCTGCGCAAATTGTTTGAGCGACAGGACAATGTCTGCTTTCGAATGACATCAGTGAAGAGCATTGACGCTTCGGAGAAAATGATCACGACGGGCTCAGGCACCCTTCACTATGACAAGCTGGTGATTGCCACCGGAAGTATTACCAATTTCTTTGGCAATAAGGAATTGGAATCGCACAGCATTGGCATGAAGGATATTCGCGAAGCACTGAATATTCGCTCGATGGTGCTGGAGAACCTCGAGGCCGCAGCCATTTCCACTGATCCTGAGGAACGCGATGCATTGACCAATTTTGTTGTTGTCGGTGGTGGCCCGGCCGGAGTCGAGACGGTTGGTGCGCTGGCTGAATTCAAGCGCTACATTCTGAAAAAAGACTACCCGGACATCGATGTCGATGTCATGAAAGTCTTTCTGGTGCAGTCAGGCGGACAGCTACTTAAGGGCATGTCCAATGATGCTTCGCAATCTGCCTACGATGACCTGAAAAAGATGGGGGCTGAGATCATCTTAGACAATAGGGTGAAGTCCTACGACGGCATGACAGTCAAGACTGACAAGGGGCTCGAATTAAAGAGCCGTGCACTGGTCTGGACAGCGGGTGTGCAAGGTGCGCTGCCGGAAGGCATCGCCCAGGCGTCGATCGTGGCGGGCAGCCGGATCAAGGTGGACGCGTTCAGTCAGGTCGAAGACATGCCAGACGTATTTGCCATTGGCGATGTGGCCTGGATGCCGACAGATGAAGCACCTGACGGCCATCCGATGGTGGCAACGGCCGCTATTCAGCAAGGGGCCCACCTCGCCAAAAATCTGCAACGACAGCAAGAAAATCAGCCGATGCTGCCCTTCCGCTACTTCGACAAAGGATCACTGGCAACCATCGGCAAGCGTCGTGCCGTCGCTGATGTCGGCACGCATCATCTACACGGATTCCTCGCGTGGTTGATCTGGTGCTTCGTCCACATTTTCTATCTGATCGGATTCCGCAACAAGCTGCTGGTATTCACCAACTGGCTAATGAGTTATATGACCTACGAAAAGGGTAACCGCTTCATCGTTCGCCGTTTTCGTGAAATGTAAGAGAACGGCAGCCCGAATCAGCCGATGATTCCGTTCAATGTAGTGCTTGGGCGCATCGAGGCAGTAGTGCTGGCCTCGTCTGGCTGGTAGTAACCGCCGAGGTCGACGGGCTGACATTGCACGCTGTTGAGTTCCTCAACGATCTTGTCTTCATTCGCTGCCAGTTGCTCTGCGAGAGGAGCGAATTCCGCCTGCAGGGACGTGTCTTGCTCCTGAGCCGCTAACGCCTGTGCCCAATAGAGTGCGAGATAAAAATGGCTGCCGCGATTGTCCAGCTCACCGGCCTTGCGGGACGGTGATTTATTGGTCAGCAAAAACTGTGCAGTGGCGGCATCGAGTGTATCCGCCAGCACTTTTGCTTTGGCATTGCTGAAGCGCTCGGCCAAGTGCTCGAGTGAAACCGCAAGCGCGAGGAACTCACCAAGCGAATCCCAGCGCAGGTGATTTTCAGCGACAAACTGCTGCACGTGCTTGGGAGCCGATCCGCCAGCACCGGTTTCGAACAATCCACCGCCATTCATCAGCGGCACGATGGAGAGCATCTTCGCGCTGGTGCCCAACTCGAGGATGGGGAAGAGATCGGTCAGGTAATCACGCAGGACGTTTCCGGTGACAGAAATGGTATCCTCCCCTGCCTTCAGTCGCTGCAATGTCAGTTGCGTCGCTGCTTCTGGTGCCAGGATCCTAATGTCGAGTCCTGCGGTATCGTGTTCCTTCAGGCAGGTGTTCACCTTGGCGATCAACTGCGCATCATGCGCGCGAGTTTCATCGAGCCAGAAGACAGCCGGTGTAGCCGTTGCGCGTGCGCGTGCGACGGCGAGTTTGACCCAGTCACGGATCGGCGCATCCTTTGCCTGACACATCCTCCAGATATCGCCTTCATCGACGTTGTGCTCCAACAACGTGTTACCAGCCGTGTCGACTACGCGGATGACACCGTCACCAGGAGCTTCAAAAGTCTTGTCATGGGAGCCGTATTCTTCGGCTTTCTGCGCCATAAGTCCAACGTTAGGCACAGTGCCCATCGTCGTCGGATCAAAGGCACCATTCTCTCTGCAGAAGTCGATCGTTGCCTGGTAAACGCTGGCGTAACAGCTGTCAGGGATCACTGCCAGAGCATCCTGCGGTTTGCCTTCCGCATTCCACATTTGCCCTGAAGTCCGGATCATCGCAGGCATAGACGCATCGATGATGATATCGCTCGGCACATGCAGGTTCGTGATCCCTTTGTCAGAATTCACCATGGCCATGCCCGGGCTGTCAGCGTAACACTTTTCGATATCCGCTTCGATCTCTGCCTTCTTATCTGCGGGCAGCTCATCCAGCTTGGCAATGAGATCTCCGAACCCGTTGTTAAAGTCGACTCCGAGTTCATCGAGCGAAGCTGCGTGTTTCTCGATAACATCTTTGAAGAACACCCGCACAGCATGGCCAAAGATGATCGGATCAGAAACTTTCATCATCGTTGCTTTGAGATGCAGCGAGAAAAGGATGCCTTCATTCTTAGCTGCAGTTACCTGATCGGCGAGGAACGCAATCAGTGCGTTCTTACTAAGAACTGTGGAATCGATCACTTCCTCTGCCAGCAGTGGAGTGCTCGCTTTGAGAACGGTGGCTGCGCCCGCTTTGTCTACAAATTCGATTTTAACATCTGTCGGGTTTGAGACGGTGACAGATTTCTCGTTCGAGCGGAAATCGTTCTGCCCCATCGTTGCAACGCGGGTCTTCGAATCAGGCGACCATGCACCCATCGAATGCGGATTATTGCGCGCGTATTCTTTCACCGCTTTCGGTGCCCGGCGATCAGAATTTCCTTCGCGTAGAACTGGATTCACAGCACTGCCCTTTACTTTGTCGTAGCGTTTTTGGACATCGCGATCTTCGTCCGTCTGCGGCTCATCTGGATAGTTCGGCAACTTGTAGCCCTGCTTCTGCAGTTCCTCGAT
>JBNMNB010000283.1:0-9463 GCA_051270635.1 Verrucomicrobiales bacterium
CGCAGGGCGCGGCGAGGGCGATTTCGACCCAGATGAACCGGAGCTCACATGTGCGCGGCACGGCGCACTAACATAGCAATAAAGCGAATTTCCCCTGCAGAGTTTTCCACACCATTGCAGTGGGCTTAGGCGGTGCTTTTGAGTCCGGCGAGTCTCGCTTGGATGCCAGTGGTGCTCTTATGAGTTCGATAGAGGAGAGGGAAACCTGTCGCAGTGCTGCGATAGACTCTCAACGATCTCAATCTGCCTTGTCACGTTCCACCGCGATATCATTGTGACTGCTGATGAAATGGGGATCGTCCTATCATATTCTTACACACGCTTAACTGGTGTTCTTTTAATCGGTTTTCGTAGAACTTTCCAACTGTGTTCGGCGAGCGGGTGACCGTGGGTTTGCTGACGTGTTCAGAAAAAAGTTCCGATTCTGCGCAAGAACGACTTGGTCGTTGTTCTTTCAGGTAACGAGACGCTGCGTCACACAATCGGACAAAGTGCTTCACTGCAAAATAAACCTGATAATCAAAAACGCACAGCAAAATTAACTCATGAAATCATCTACAAATCCACTCCGTCGCCTTGCTGTTCTTGCTGCTACATTAGTTACTCTTGCTGGAGCAGCCTTTGCTGGTCGCGGTTCAGATGTGGAACTCCTTGGAGAAGGGGACAGCATGACCTACACTATCTGGCTGAATGCAGGCGACGATTTTGAGGCCGCCGCTGAGGGTGATGAAGACGCCCTGGACATCGACATGATCGCCCGGACACCTTCAGGCCGCGTGATCGACGCCGATACTCTGAGGGATGCTGAGCCGGTGGTCGCCTTCCGTGCCCCTTGCTCAGGCTACTACAAGATCGAGGTTCGGATGGTCGATACCTACCACGGCGTCAACAGCTACTTCGCATTCGAATACGTCAGCTGGTAGCGTGTGGCAGAAGAAATGATCATTGGTGAATGTCGATGAGAACGTGAAGCGGCCGGGATTATCCCGGCCGTTTTTTTGCTGTTGAGCTATGAAGGTTGTTCTTGGGGCGCTCCCCCTGTGGAAGTATTCTTCATACAACGTGCTTGACCCAGTGGTGCTGTCGAAATTAGTCTGAGCTTTGAATGATGTTGTAGGGACATGATAAAGAATCGAAGCATGTGGGGTTTTTTCGCCAATTTGACACTCGCAATGTGGGTGTGTCTACCTGTTGCCTTAGGGCAGGACGGATCCACACTTCCACCAGACGCTGTAGTGGCACTTCAGCGTGCAGGGGAAGCTACTAAGGTCGGTGATCTTAAGACGGCCTTGGAATTCTATGAAAAGTGCAACGCGATTCTGGCGGAAGGACGGTCAAATGACTTGAAGACTCGAGGTGCCGTATTGTCCAAAATAGCGGACGTTTTAGGGAGATTGAGACGACAGGCTGAATCGTTCGCTGCCTACGAGCAAGCTCTGGACTGGCTGGAGTCCTCAAGCGGCACAATTGCTGAATGGAGTCGTAATACGCGCTTGAGCTACGTCCGCTCGCTTATCCAACACGAGGATTACACCAAGGCCGAGGCACTAATTTCGCCATTTATGGTTGACTCAGTAAAGAGCGACCTGCCAGACGCTTTTAACGCCAAGGTGATGACGACACTCGGACTGCTCTACATGGGTTCGTATCGTTGGAACGATGCGTCTCTCACGCTCGAGGCCGCTGTCGAACAATGCGAAGAGCATTTGGACTCCAGCGATCCTGAACTGGCGAGGGCACACAACGCAATGGGGCGTATTAGCAATCGGCTGGGTTCCAGCCAACTCGCGGTGGAACATCTGCAAGTGGCAGTCGAGATTTACTCGAACGCGAATCGGAAGCTTGATCACATCAACGCTCAGATTAATCTTGGCCAGGCTCTCATTCTTGAACGCCAATTCTCCAAAGCTATTGCGGTACTCAGGATCGCCTCTGAGGAGGCGAAGGAACTGCCTGACCAGCGAGGCCTGGTAGCTCAAGCAAGAAACCAGTTCGCCCACTGCTACTTCGAGAAAGAAGACTTCACTCGGGCGGCACGCTACCATGCACTCGCCTTGAAAGATGCCACCGCTTCGGATGCTGATCTCTCCTTGGTTAAAATTGCCACGGCCTACAACAATCGTTCGATCTCACAGCTTCTCACCGGAGACCTCGAAGGTGCCGGGGAGAATATCGAGATAGCGCTCAAAACACTACCTCCAGCCAGTGCTGATTTGAGTCTCCTTGAGGAGCGATTCAGCGCTCAGTTCAACCATGCGATGCTCCTCTTTCATCAGGGCAAGCAGGCGGCGGCAGTGGCGGCGGCCCGAGAGGCGATCAAGACGCTTGAGAGAAGCTATCGGGAGTTGTCCTACTTCCCGCCCGAAGTCCGGTTGCACTTCAGTCAGCGCTTGATTCGTTACCCATTCTATCTGGCGGGCACTTTGGAAGATGCTGACTTTGCAATGGACGTGGCCCTGAAGCTCAAAGATCTCGTAGCAGAATCGGTCGCCAAGGATCGAAGCGCTTTGGCTCGCTTAAGTGTTGATCCTACTAAACGTGGGCTGGTTGACCAGTTGGCGAAACTGGAGCGCGAATTCGCTACGGCTTCATTGCGGGGCGCCGATATCAAAAAGATTAAGACCGACATCCGCAGGCTGCGCGCGGGCCTTCTCAAAAACACATCCGCCACCAGGGAACCAGAAACGAAGGATCTGTTGGAGGCGCTGGGGGAAGGTGAAGTGGTCTTGGAATTCTTCGAGTTTCGTGGCAACCGGGCGGCCGAAGGTTGGAGCCGCGATATCGGTGTGTTGTTACTGCAAAAGGATACCAAGCCTATGCTTTATGTCATCCCGGAGGACAAAGTCGAACTTCTCCAAGCGCATCTTGAAGAATTGAGGGGACGGGTCGATTCGCTCGGTAAGCGAGGGAGCAAGTCGCTTGAAGGCGACCCCGTGGATTGGAGCGAGGAAGTTTTCGAAATTTTGCTCGGCCCTGCACGGCACTCGCTTGCGAAGGCCACGACAATCACAATTTGCACTGACGGAGCGGTGCATCGTGTTCCCTTTGCAGTGTTGCAGGATCAGATGGCAGCCCAACGCGGCCCATTGATCGCAACTCACGATTTCCGTTACATCAATAGTTTACGTGACCTCCTAGCGCCACCCAACAAGCCTTCGCTCGCTGAAAAACGAGCACTCATGGTTGGATCACCGGATTACTTGTCGACCAGGCAACGATCGAAGGCTCAATCGAATAAGATGCCTGAGGGCAATGAGACGAAACGTGCCATCAAGGTCATCGTGCCGCCAGGTTCCTCCTTGAGCACGCTGGAAGGAAGCGGCCGAGAGGTGAAAAGCCTGACAGCGAAGTTAAGAACTTCGGGCTACAAAGTTGCAGTTCTCGTTGATAAGGAGCCAACTGAAGAGAAAGTCCGCGAATTGTCCTCCCAGTGCTCCGTTCTTCATTTCTCCACTCACGGATTTTACTTCGGAACGAATACCGATCGCCCCGCCGGTGGCTTCCTTGAGCAGGTTGAGAATCCGATGTACTTAGCTGGGCTTGCCTTTGTCGGAGCCGGTCGAACATTTGGTTCGTGGAGCCGAAAGCAATTTCCAGATACCGAGACCGACGGAGTCTTCATGGCATCGGAACTTGCAGCGCTCGATCTTCGACGCACTGATCTAGTCGTGCTTAGTGCTTGCGACACCGCGAAGGGCAAGGTGGTAAGCGGGCAAGGTATCCAGGGATTTCGTCGAGCCCTCACCGAAGCCGGCTGTCAGAATGTGATCACTACCTTGTGGAGCATCGACGACCGCACCACTGTCGGGCTGATGGAGAGTTTCTACGACCGCTACCTAAAAGGCGACGCTCCCCACGTCGCCATGTCCGCCTCCCAGAGAGAACTATTCAAGGCTGTTATCAAAAGCGAAAACAGGTGGAAGGCGATTTTCGATGTTGCTCCGTTTGTTGTCACGAGCCGCGGAAGGCTCACCCAGGAAACCAAATAATGGACAGAGAAACATCTTATGTCTGGTAAAGCCCTCAAGGTACGCTCCAAGCTGAAAAGAGAGACGAGATCGACGAGTCTCAGGCCGGCCGATCCCGAGAAGTAGCAGGCACCCCCACAAAGAAATACGCAAAAAAAACCTCCCCACTGCAGCGTCGACAGACTTTTTGCGTTCCACCCAGTGAGATTATGAGAACTAGCGATTACAAATATAGATGGAATTCAGTTTTGGCAGGCATCGCAGTTGCGCTGACCTGCGTTGTCGCATTCATTCAGCCCTTGGAGGGGCAGCAGCCAATTTTAGGGGATGTGGTAGTTGACGAAGAAGGGACTGTTTCGCTGTCTTTCACTGCGAGAAAAAGTTACTACAATGTCCTTTGGCGATCGGACGATCTGAGGTCTCTGTTCACTCCCGTCGCTCTGACCGTTCCTGAGCTCTCCGGAGAGATGACTATCAATGACCGTCCTGCCGAGCAGCTTGATCAAGCGTTTTATCGAATTTCAGAGTCCTCAATTTTCGAGCCTGACGATGCCGATGGCGACCAGATTGACGATGTATATGAAATCCTGTTTGGGTTGAATGCGTATGCCCTTAGTTTGGTGCCTCCGAGCGAGGATCTAGTAGATGACGGCAGATTGCTCGTAATGGCTGCTCTGGTCGGCACTGACCTGCACATCCGCATTTTCAATGATAACTGGGATATGGTCATCGATAAGCCAGAGTCAGAGTTACTCAGCGGGCAAGAACTGACGGATCTCAAGGCGCTGCTGAGTTCAGACCCTTTCCCAGACGTTTCCACTTTGTCGTCAGAGGAAAAGAACGTAATCATGAATTATGCCATACTAATTGCAGGTCACACGCTGCTGAATCCATTTGATTCACGTGATGCTGGTTTTGACGACGATAACGACGGTTATACCGCATTAGATAATTACAATGCCGTCGATGATCCACTCCGTTTTTCTGTTCCTTATCCAAACCAACTTCCAGATGGTCAAAGGGCTACTTCGGCACCTGCAAGTGTTGATGGAGTAGGGGGGCTTTTGGGTGTTAATCTTGTTAATGATGCTCAATCAGATTATACGCCTGATACAGACATGTACAAGAATACAACCAATTTTAAGTTATCGGATTCTGCCGGAGTGGGATTTCATTACTATGGGGAATATTCTTTGGTGAATATTTTCATGAAAGCGAATGGCAGCGTCGTCTACAGAGTAGATTCTTTTGGGGAGGTACATCGAGGTTCGCAACCCCTTTATTACCGTTCAAATTATACCGATTGGTTGATCGACGGTTTTTGGGCCGCTGGATCAGCGGGTGCCGCTGAGTATCGAAGAGTCGGAGAACCTGGTAAGAGTTACTTTTCTGTTACGGACGCAACTCCTTCTGCACGTGGTGGTGTCGTCCTTCACGATGTAACTGGCAATCGAGTTATTCGTTCTTTTCGGGTGCATACGACTGCTCGGATTGGTGGTGGAACTGATGTTCCGGGAGAAGGCTTCAGTATCAATTTTGTTTCACCGGGCGATCCAGTTCTTGCAAGGCCATTCGGTCAACCCCTCCCGTTTCGTGGCTTCGCTGCGGCTCCAGATGGAACGGCGCTGGATCTTCCAGAGGAAGGAAGTGTCACAGGCGTGGGCATTGGATTTGATTCCTTGGATAATGGTGGTGAGGACGCGGTTGGAGTGAGCGTAAGAGTTGATGGAGAATTGGTCCACAGTTTTCCGATGGCCACTTTGCATGGAGATGCTTCGGATGCGACTTCTATCCAAACAGGGGCGCTGACTGCTGTAGCAGCGGTCGAGAATCTTGGTTGGGCGCCTCTTGAAGTTGCCCTGGAGGAAGACGGTTTTGAGGAGTTTTACCTTAGGATCAAATGGAAAAATGCTCAAATTGTCGATATGCCGCTTCCTACCTGGTCGCCTCGCCGTGGTCGGCTTGTAGTGGCAGCGCGAACGGGGACCGCAAATCAGGCACATCATTTTGGGGCGTTCTCCGGTTCCATGACGTCGGGCGAAGGAGTAGAACGGATCACGATTTCTCCATCTTCATTCGACCGATTGCCCTTGACTGCGGATGTTCTGGAAAGGAAGGAGGGTAAAGATATTTCGAGATTCGGTTTTGGTGGTGAGTATTATCTCGACAATGAATTAAATGAAGTCGAGCAATTCATTGTAGACACGACTGTTCGAACACTTAATCCAGGTTATTCGGAGGTGCGTTCAGACCGCCCTGGCCCAATCCAGATTTTTCCGGAAACTCAATCTACGGTGGAACCGCGCAATCGCATTGGTTTTGAGTGTGAGCGAGGTTGCAGTCGCGTCTATCTCGTTCCGATTGGATCTTGGTACGTGGAATTTCCCGTGGTTGAGAACCCCTCCGCACTAACGCTCTATCCTCATGACAGCTCGGACCAGCCGATCGCGCAGCTATTTACGAGTACGGCCGACCCCAGACTAGATATCGGTTCGTCTTTTGATTTCAATGGATTTCAGGGAGTCTCAGATCTGGATCAGGCCTTGAAAAGTGCCAACCTCCAACCACTTCAAGACCTCGATGAGACGAATTCCAACGACTTTGGTTTGTTGATGATACCGCCGTCAGGAATCACTGTGTTCGACTCCAATCTGATATCCGATCAACTGACTAAAGATGCGAGTCTTGTTGGTGTGAGGGAGTCTGGGGCACAGATCGGAACGTTGAGATTTAGCCCGAGCGCTGGCGCAGATGTGCGTCTTTCGGGCTTTGGTAATGAAATCAGTCAGGGTGGAACATACCCTTGGATCAGGAATCGTCGTTCCAACCAGCCGGAACGGGCTTTGAGAGCAAACGATCCTACAGGCCTCCGCTCAGCGGACTGGGTTCGGACGAACGGGGCGAACATTACCTCCCACAGCATTGAGATCGCGAATGCAGAACCAAGCGACGAAGGTTTCACGATTGAGTTGTCTGATTGCGTGTTTATGGCAACGGGTGGTCAAACATCTGATCCTTTAACCGGTGAGGTATTCATTACGGACGGAAATGATGTTCCGCTGGGGTATATTCATTTCCTTGCACCATCCGAATCTGATATACGAGTGAAATCCTCGACGATGGAGGCGTTCTCGAATATTGCGCTTGAAAGCCGCGACCTGACGTTGGACGGAGGAGTCTATAGATCCAGGAATGGAGAATTTACATTCAGAGGCGGTAACGCTTTCGTTTATTCAGTCGATGAGATTTCTGCGGCAACGCGGGTGTGGTTCGATGGGCTGGGGAGAATGGTTCCAGGCACACTTACCGTGGCCAGATTTGGCGACTCTGGTGGGAATAGTGATCGTCCAGGGGCGATCGTTTCAGCCCCTCTGAATACCAACTCTGAGATTCGTATCGACAATTTTGAAATCGTCGAGTTGAGCCGATCTTCGTTTACGGCAGATAATATAAGAATTCGTGGGACTTCTACTTCACCGTTGGCGATGTCGTCCATGGCAGGCGTAAGCATTGTTTCCACTCGTGAGGCACGTGTGTTCTGCAATCATGAACTGGTGATCCGTGACGAAGTGGGTATTCAAAACGGAGACGTGGCTGCTGTAGCGCTAACGGTTGAAAAAGGAGCAACATTGTCACTGTTGGGTGCCAACGTCGCAGTTTACACCAACAAGCATAATTACGGATACGGCGAATTCGGTACGCTGTTGGTGAATGGCGTGCAACAAAATGGGTTCGGTCGGCGTCCATCGTTCAATCGTCGATCGACCTTTGATGACCGTGTCGAAAGTGCTTCCAATCCGGTGGCGTGGTTCGCATTCGATGACGCGGAGACTCCTGCAGGTGCTGTAGATTTGGTAAGTGGGAAAATTGCTAGTATCGACGGGCCTCAATACGTAGTGGGTCGCACAGGAGCGGAGGGAGATCGTGCCCTGCAGTTCAGTCCAGAAGGTGGCGCTGTGCATATCGCGGATGCCAGCTTTATGAACGTGGCGGGTGAGGCTGATAAACTGTCAATTGTGATGTGGCAGAAGAATCTTGGCACGCCAAAGTCGAGTGCGTTCTGGTTCAATTCTCCGAGTTCCAGCGATAACACGAGAGGAGTGCAAGCTCATCTGCCATGGGACGATGGCGTAATCTACTACGATTCTGGTAACTGTTGCGAGGGCGAGTCCTACCATCGATTGAACGGTAATCCGACCGGCATTGCAACCGGAGGAACTTTCGCATGGGACGACGGAGGGTGGCACCACTACGTATTCTGGAAAGACGGTGAGGAGAAAAGGATTTACATAGATGGCGAAGAATTTTTGCGGAGTTCCGTAGCCAATCCGTTGCCCACGGATTTCGCTGATGGCTACATTGGCGGTCGTGATAAAGGTGATCGCAATCCTTCGGCGGTTATCGACGATTTTGCTGTATTTGGGACTGCACTGACAGAGCATCAAATTAGGGCCCTGGCCAGTGGCAATGCTTCCCCTGGGAGTCTAGCTGAACTCCCGTCTTCCATTGGCGAGGAACTTGTAGGATACTGGCCTCTGGATGAAAACTTCGACGATCTCGCGGGAGACCATCACGGCACCGGGCACGGCAGCGATCCCCTCACGTTTGCCGACGGCCGGTTTGGCTCGGGTATAGTTCTTGATGGGGTCGATCAGTTCGTAGAGATTACAGGAGGCGCTGAATCTGATTTTGACTTTGCAGGTCAGAGCATGTCGGTGTCGGCCTGGTTCAAAGTAGGCTCCTTTGACATAAACTGGCAGGCCCTTGTGGCCAAAGGCGAAGGCGGTAACTGGCGCACCCACCGTCGATCCGACGGCAGTGGCATGGCCTTCTCCGCCGGGCCAGGGAACAACGATACACCTGATTCAGGTGTTGATGTGAATGATGGAACCCTGCACCACTTGGTGGCAGTGGCCCGCGATGGTGAAGGCTCCGAGCTCTGGATTGACGGCGTGTGGGTGGGCGCGACCGATAACACGGCGATCGAAGACAACGATATGAGGGTATTCATTGGAAATAATCCAGATAGCCCATTGCGCTTCTGGAACGGGCTCATTGACGATGTCGCGATCTGGGGTCGCGCTCTACAGCAGGGAGAGATTGAAGAGATATGGAATGAGGGAGTCGGCAACAGCATCGCAGAGCTCGTAGCACCTAAATTGTCATCGCTGGTCTTTAGCTCCGGCGTTCTGAGCCCGGAGTTTCAACCTGATTCAACCACCTATACTCTTAGTGTGGCCAATCATGCGACCACGATCACGGTTATTCCGAGAGCGGCCATTCCTAGTGCCGTGGTAAGAATAAACAGTGAATTGGTTTCCGACGGCGCGCCGTCATCTCGAATCCAATTGCTTGAGGGGGGAAATCTGATCATCATAGAAGTAAGTCAGGCTGGCGGTATCACGAAGACTTACTCCGTCACCGTCACACGAGATGCGTCAAAACTCGAAGAGGGCTTGGTTGGCTATTGGTCTTTCGATGAGAACTTGCTTGAT
>JBNMNB010000284.1:0-9375 GCA_051270635.1 Verrucomicrobiales bacterium
GTAGTCGATAAGTAGGGAATTCTTGAATCCTCCTCCCAGCCGCTTGCCTGACTTGTCATACCAGGTGAGTCCAACATGCCATTTTCCAAAGATGCCCGTCCGGTATCCCTGTTTGCGCAACATTTCCGCGACCGTCATCTCTCCGGGCTTGATGTAGCTCGGACCGCCAGGGCCTTCGAAGGCAGTGGAGCCTCGTCCTGTTCTGCAAACCTGCTGTCCCGACAGCAGCCCATAGCGAGAAGGCGAGCAGATCGTGGAAGGGCTGTGCGCATCCACGAATCGAATTCCCTCAGCTGCCATTTTGTCGAGCCTCGGCGTCTTGTAGGCTGCTTTGGAATTGTAGCACGACAGATCGCCGTAACCTAAATCATCTGAATAAATGACAATGATGTTAGGCAAGTCCTGCGCAAGTCCTGGAGTCAAGCTCCAGAGAATCACCGCCAGCCAGGCGTTTTTTGTAGCCAGAAAATATCGCTGCATGGGAACGAGACTGACCCAATCGATGAATCAATTCGATACTTTTTCTCGATTCGGATGCACTTGTCGGGACTCGCGGGCCCATCGAGGCGTCTCCAAGATTCATGTCCAATTGCCTAATCTCGCGAAGCATCACTAATGGAGCAAAGCCATCTAAGCCGATTGCGTTTTTCTCAGTCTCCACTTACGCTGGGAGATCCGCATGAGATTTCTCATCTCCATTCTGCTCCTTGTTTGCCTGGTTTCCAGCCAGGCGGGGATTCTGACGCTTGAGCGGTGTCTTTGCTCAAATAGTGCAAAGCACCGTGCTGCGTGCTGTTGTGGTGCCGAGTCCCAGGTAGAAGGCTCGTGTTGCAAGCAAACTGAGAAGCAAGACGTATCAGATCCTTCGGGTTCCTCTGTAGCAATCGAGAATGCCAAGAGCGCGGGAAGCTCCTGCTTGTGCGTTAAAGCTTCTGGTGACCAGCCAGAGCCCGCTCCGGCAGAGGTTCAGGTTGAGAATCTGATAGCGATTCCTTCCATTTCAGAATCAGTGGTGCTGATCAAGCCGCTCCCGCAGCCGCCTTCGATTCACGCAGCAACCTATTCTGAGAAACTGAAACCGCCTGCGAGTCCGCAGCGCATTCAGTACTGTTCGTTCCAACTTTGAGATTCGCTCTGGAGCCGCTCTGGCGGCTTCACCGACTGCGGAAGGCGCACCGTCGTGCCTTCCGATCATCCCAAGAATAATCCCATGATGGAGCGAACTCAATGGTCGACAAGACACGATCTCCGAACGAAACTAAAAATAGCACTGACACTGACGAAACAGTAATGACACGGCTGGGCGATGGCGATGACCTCGCGTTGAATGTGCTCATGGAACGTTGGGAAAAGCCACTTATTGGCTTTGTCACGCGCTACACGAGCAGCACCAGTGATGCGTTAGATCTGGCACAGGAAACCTTCATACGGGTTTACAAGAACCGGAAACGTTTCCGCGCCAAGGGCAAGTTCTCCACATGGATGTTCACGATAGCTGTGAACCTATGTCGAAATCATGCGCGCTGGAAATCCAGGCATCCGACAGTCGCGCTCGTCTCAGAAGATGGTGACGATCTAACAGAGAAGCTGGAGGGTAATGCCGACGCCCCTGATACCGAATCGATGCGCTCAGATGAGGCCGAACTAGTGCGGCAAGCTGTGCAGGAACTGCCACACGATCTGAGAAGCGCCGTCTTGTTGTTCGAGTTTCAAGGACTCTCCCACGCGGAGATCGCCAGTGTTTTGAGCTGCTCCATCAAGACGGTGGAAATGCGGCTGTATCGAGCCCGCAAGCTGCTGAGAGCGATTCTTAGTGGCATTTTAAGCAGTTCACCGACAAAGACATAGGAATAAATGCAGAATATCTTGAGGGGTAGAGAGGGGCGGCGGTGTAGAACTCGTATGAACTTGAACAAAGACGACGATCTTTCCAAGCTCGTCCAGAAATGGGATCCGGAAGTGGAGGTGCCTCGCGACTTTCGTTCTTCAGTATGGGCGCAGGTTGCGGCGCGGGAGGAGAAGCAGCGCCGGTCTCTGATCGATGCGTTAGGAGGGATCTTCGCGCGACCAGTCTACGCAGGAGCGGCTGCAGTGGTCGCTCTATTCTCCAGCCTTGGCTTGGCTCACCTGAACGCCGAAAGAGTTGATGCTGAGCGTCGCTCCGAGGCCGCGACAAGTTACCTCGCTTTGATTAGTCCACTGGCGCGCGTCAGCTCCGACGGATCAACTCTCAACCAGTCGCACGGTCATGAATAAGGGGATCGTCATTCTCATTGCGATTCTGCTATCCGCGACAATAGCATATTGCGTCTACTTCGGGTGGGCGACGAAACACCATCCCGAGGATAGCTTCCAATGGCTGCAGACCGAATACTCGTTGTCTGACAAGTCGTTGGTCAAAGTGCGAGAAGCGAGTGCGTCGTATCTTCCGCAGTGTCGCGCAATGTGCCAACGCTTGGCGGAAGCGCGTCAGCACTTGGCAGACCGAGCTGCTTCGTTATCCAGCACGGCAGACGAGATCGCTGATGCCTATGCCAAAGTGAACGAGGTCGAAGAAGAGTGCATTCAGATGAGCCTGCATCACGTCTATCAGGTAGCGACTCTCATGCCTGCTGAGCAGAGCGAACGTTACCGCAAGGAGATACTGGCAGCGCTTCTGAAAGATCGCACAGGCAAGCACAAGAAGCACTCTGACATGGTGGGAGGCGAACAATGAGAGTGCTCCTGTACATTCTAACGCTTGGTCTTGCTGGGTGCACCACGCCTACGAAGGTTACTCAACAGTCTTCCTCAGTCCTGGCGATGGTAGCGCCGCATTCGAAATCAGTCAGCTATGCCGTCGGTAGCAGCGCTGATCTCGATGATCTCGTTCAGCATGCGCTGGTGCACCACCCTAGCATCACTGCTGCTGAGGCCAAAGTGAGGCGATTGCTAGCCAGAGTTCCCCAGGCCGCAAGCCTGCCCGATCCAAAATTCAAGATCGCCTCTGGGGCGATGGCGGAAACCGCTGCCGGTCGTGTGGATTGGATGGCGGGAGTGGAACAGGCCTTGCCCTTCCCTGGAAAACTTCGCGAGATGGCACGGGCTGCGGGTAAAGAAGCTGAAGCCGCAACGGCGCAACTCGAGGCTGTACGGCTGAGTGTTGCTGCGCAGGTCGAGCAAGCCTATTGGAACCTCTACCTCGCAAACCGGACTGTGTCGATCACTACTCAGAATAGCACGGTGCTAGAGTCTATTCGCAGTTCCGTCGATGCACGGGTCGCCGCCAACCAGGCCAACCAAGGCGATCAGCTGAGACTTTCCACCGAGGCAGGGAAGCTGGAACAAGTCCTCATCCAAGCGAGGCTCGGTGAGGCGAGTGCCCGTTCACGTCTGAACGCACTGCTCAACCGTCCCAATGGTTCGGAATTGCCCACCCCGAAGTTTCGCCAACGCATTCAGAAGAAAGATCTGCAAGCGCTGCTAGCAGTCGCGGAATCGCAGCATCCAGAGGTAAAGGCAGCGAGCGCCGAACTTGTCGCCTACCAGCACCGGCTAAACCGTGCTGAACTCGAACGCTATCCTGACTTCATGTTAGGCGTGCAACATGCTGCTGTCTCTGACAGTGGCTTGGCGCCGTCGGCCAATGGTCGCGATCAGGTGTTCGCTTCGATCGGAGTCTCCATTCCACTCTGGCAGTCTCCGCGTCGCGCGAAGATTGATGAAGCACGTGCAGGCATTGAAGAATCGACCGCCAAGATTGGTTCCGCACGCGCTGGCCTGCGTCACGAAGTCGAAGATGCCTGGTTGCGGTCGCAATCTGCGGAGGAACTCATCACCCTGTTCGCCAAACAGATCCTGCCAGAATCCCAGCAGGCCTTCGACGGTGTGCTGACAGGCTACGGTGCGGGCGAGGAATCCTTCGTGGACGCGCTCGATGCGTGGCGACAGCTCCTCGCTTTTCAACTCCAACAAGCCGGAAACCAAGCGCAGCTCGGACAGGCGCTCGCCGCCCTGCGCAAAGCCACCGCAAGCCATCTCTAACGCCGTGCCCAAGTTCATCCATAGATTGAAATACGCGAGCAAGCTCACGCTACCGCTCGTTATCCTGGGCGTATTCTTGCTGGGTTGGTATGTCGGACTGCCGCCAGAGGCTCCCGAGGAATCAAGCGGAGAGAGTGACACTACGTGGACGTGTTCCATGCATCCGCAGATCAGGCAGCCAAATCCCGGTCTTTGCCCGCTGTGCTCCATGGATTTGATTCCGCTAGAGGCGGGTGGCGAAGGTGGCCTGCGCGAGGTCAAGGTGACTCCCGAGGCGGCTGCGTTGATGGATCTGCGAGTGACTCCGGTCGTGCTCGATTCGGCAACGGCTAGCGTGGATCTGTTCGGAAAAATCGCCTACGACGAACGCCTGGTCACCACGACCACAGCACGTGTCGGCGGCAGGCTCGACAAATTCTATGTCGACTACACCGGGGTTGAATTACGTGCAGGTGATCCGATTGCCGAGATCTACAGTCCCGACTTACTCGTTGCCCAACAGGATCTGATCAAGGCCACGGAAGGGCTCAAGCAGGCGCAAGCTAGTGGCACTGGCAATTCCGTCGGCACGCAAATGAGGCTCTTGCAATCCGTTCGGCAACGCCTCCAGCTACTACAACTGACAGAGGCGCAGATTGATGCCATCGCATCGAAAGAAACACCGTCCGAACAGGTTACGCTCTACGCAAGGCAGGATGGCATCGTGACGAAGCGCCACGTGGTCGAAGGTGCCTATGTGAAAGAAGGCGAGGCACTCTATGCCGTCGCTGGGCTCGAATCGGTATGGCTGAATCTCGAAGCCTATGAAGGCGACCTTGCATGGCTGAGCGCTGGGCAGAAAGTGAACTTCATCATCGAAGCTTTTCCTGGAGAGACGTTTCAAGGAAAGATCGCTTTCATTGATCCCGAAGTCGATCCGGTGCGTCGCGTGGTGAAAGTGCGGGTCGATGTGTCAAATGAGAAACGCCTGCTCAAACCGGGGATGTTTGCCCGGTCGATGGTAGGTGCCCCAGATTCAACGGACGAGAACAAGGCTTTGCTCGTCCCGTCGAGCGCTGTCTTGCGGACAGGCAAGCGAGCGACGGTTTATGTGAGGATTGCCGCCAATCCTGAACCCAAGTTCGAGGGGCGCGAGATTATTCTTGGTGAGCGCATCGGAAGCCAATTCGTGGTCGAATCAGGTCTATCAGAAGGCGAACTGGTCGTCACTAACGGTGCCTTCAAGCTCGACTCCGAACTACAAATCAAGGCGAGACCCTCAATGATGAATCGTAACAGCGGATTGGTCGAACGGCCAGCCGCTGAAGCGGAAGCCAGCTTGTTAGGGCAATGGCAACCGGTTCCCCGTGCCCTTGGTCGCATTGAAAACGCAGTTGGTCGGAACGACACCACGTCCGCCCTCGAAGCCATTGCCGATATGAAAGCCGCCATCGCCGCAGTGAACGCGACCACCTTTCAACCGAACACCTTGCAGGAATGGCGCGAATTTTCGATGCGGCTGACCAATGCGCTCACTCTAGCTCACAAAGCATCGCCAAATGATCTCCGTATCGCTTACAGCAACGTGCTCCATGCGGTTCAGGAAGCCGGACGCTATCTGGGGCTGCCCAGCGCTCCGACACGGATGCCAAAGCCGGTTTCCGACGAGATGCTTGAAGCTCTCCGTAAGACGCTCAATCATTACTACCCACTCGCCGCAGCACTCGCCGCTGACGATTTGAGGAAAGCGATCGAGTCGCGAGACCAGCTAGTTCCACACTTGCAACGAGTCAATGTGGAAGCTCGCGACCTCCTAGCCGCCAGTGATTTGACCACCCTCCGCGTCGTCTTTGCCCCTGTTAGTTCGGCACTCATTGATAAGGTGAGAGAGATGGGCGCTGATCGGGTCGGCAATGCCTACGTCGTGCACTGCCCCATGTCTTTCGACGACAAAGGCGCCGACTGGATCTCGCCGAACCCAGTCGTTCTCAATCCCTACTTCGGATCGGAAATGCTCTCGTGTGGCTCTGTCGAAGCGAATCTATCGTTCGATGCTGGTGTTCCCACTCTCACGAATCCGCCCACTAGCCACAATCACTCCCCCAAAGATTCAAAATGACTGCAAAACTCTGTCTTATTGCCTGCGCAGGCATGTCTCTCTCTCTGATAGATAGCGACGCCAAAGTCATTGACTACGAACTGACAGTCGCAGAGTCGAGCATCAGTATTGCGGGCAAGACCAGGCGTGCACTGACGCTCAATGGCAGCATGCCCGGTCCTACATTGCGCTTCCGGGAGGGAGACACAGCGCGAATCGTTGTTCGAAACGCCCTCCATCACGAAGAGACCAGCATTCACTGGCACGGGTTATTGGTGCCCAATGCAATGGACGGCGTGCCGTATCTAACGACTCCGCCTATCAAGCCGGGCATACAGCACAGGTTTGAGTTTCCTCTGACGCACCCCGGAACCTATTGGTATCACAGCCACACAGGATTGCAGGAACAGCGAGGCGTTTATGGATCGATCATTGTCGAACCCAGGGGGGGCGAGGCGATCGACGTAGATCACGACGTGGTTGCCTTGCTATCAGACTGGACTCACGAGCGCCCGAAGGAAGTCATGCATACGCTGATGCGCGGCTCTGAATGGTATTCGATTAAGAAAGGCAACGCGCAATCTATCCTCGGTGCTACCCGCAATGGGGCCCTTAAGGACTACTTTGCACGCGAAAAATCACGCATGCCCCCGATGGATGTTTCCGATGTCGCTTATGACGCGTTCTTGATCAATGGCACAACGCGATCCACCGTTAACGCGAAACCGGGCGATCGCGTGCGCCTGCGAGTGATCAACGCCGGAGCCTCTACCTATTTTTATCTTCACAGCGCTCTCGCCCCCCTGACGATCGTTGCTGCCGACGGACCGGCAGTGACCCCAGTAGAAGTCAATCGCATCCTCATCGGGGTGGCGGAGACCTATGACGTCATCGTCACCGTTCCCGATTCGGGATTGTGGGAGTTCCGCGCCACCGCGCAGGACAACACTGGCCACGCCTCTCTATTTATCGGCGGCACTGGTCCGGAACACTCTGCGGATCCGCTCCCGGCGCCTGACCTTTATACCATGGACGAAATGCTTCAGGGGGCTCTGGAAGATGCGAATACTCCATTGTCAGAAATTGCAGTAAAGCCCCGGCCAAGCGCGCCTTACGCCTTTCTGCGTTCGACCAAACCAACAGTCCTTTCGGGCAGGCAACGCGAGATCACTCTGCGACTGACCGGCGATATGACCCGCTACCTCTGGTCGTTCAATGGAAAGACCCTCTCTGAGGAGTCCACTATAGCAATCCATCAGGGGGAGGCTCTCCGCATTAAGTTCATCAATGATACCATGATGCATCACCCTCTGCACCTCCATGGTCATTTCTTCCGCGTTGTCAATCGCAACGGGGATCACTCGCCACTCAAACATACCGTCGACGTTCCTCCAATGGGCACGCGGACGATCGAATTCCTTGCCGATGAGTATGGCGACTGGCTC
The DNA here is from genome assembly GCA_051270635.1 of Verrucomicrobiales bacterium. GTDB lineage: Bacteria > Verrucomicrobiota > Verrucomicrobiia > Verrucomicrobiales > DEV007 > JAGROY01. The sequence continues at coordinate 7,546 of JBNMNB010000284.1, forward strand.
TTTCATTGCCATCTGCTCTATCATATGGATGCCGGGATGGCCCGCGTGTTCTCCTATCGTGCAGCCGAAGACCCCGACTATCAACCCACACTCGATCCAAAGCTGCTCAATCCTTGGTTCTTCATGGTCGATGGCACACTGCTGAACAATATGACGATGGGTATGGCCACTGCCATGACCGGGCGTGAAAATATTTCCTTCCTCTGGGACTACGGTATTGATCAGGATCATTCGGAAAACGAATACGATTTCTTCTGGTCCCACTATTTCTCCCCAAACTTAAGCACTTTTCTCGGCTATCGGTGGACTGATGCGCTGGACGCAAAAGACAGGGCGTTCGGCGGCTTCACTTATCGGTTGCCCTACATGGTCGAAACCCGACTCGCGATGGATTCAGAGGGCGATCTCCGTGCAAATTTGGGACGTCAATTTCAGCTCACTTCCCGACTCTCCGTCTTCGGTGAGATCCAGTACGACACAAACACGCAATGGCAATACTCAGCCGGTGCATCCTACGTCCTGACCAAACAACTTGCTCTCACATCCGCCTATGATTCCGATCACGGGATCGGGGCAGGCATCTCGTTCAGTTTCTAGTCCACCTCGCTAAGATAACAGCGAATAATTTACTCTGAAAAATTACCACCTGCCAAATAACAACCAATAATGAAAAGTAGCTCGTTCGTATTCTCATTCGCCAGCACCATTGCCTCCATTGCCGCCATTGCGCTCGTGTCCTGCTCGACCCCAGCATCTGTCGACAGTGCAAACGGTCGCACGTCCGGCGGCGTTATTCCCTACACCAGTGACAAGTGCATCGTAACCGATAACCGGCTCGGCTCCATGGGAGCCCCTGTCACACTCGTGCACAACGGGCAAGAGATAAAATTCTGCTGCGAGCCCTGCGTGAAAAAATTCAAGGCTGATCCCGACAAATATTTATCTAAACTCTAAACCCTGACACTATTACTCAAAATGTTCATAAAACACCTGACAATTTCTTCGACAGTTGCCGCCGCCGCGGCGTTTTCCGCCTGTCAATCTACATCGCTGCCGCCAACCAACAATCAGTCCAGCCACAGCAGCCACACCGCAATAGTCACGAATACACAATCTGCACCGATGGCGACAGTGCAGCCCTATCCACTCGAAACATGCATCGTCAGCGATGAGGATCTCGATTCGATGGGAGGCGAAATAACAAAGACCTACAATGGTCAGGTAGTAAAGTTCTGCTGCAAGACCTGCGTTCGCGAGTTCGAGGCTTCTCCTCAAAAATTCCTCACCAAATTGCGGTAACATTTCACAGACTATCATGAAACTAGGTGCAATCAGTTTTCCGCTTCAAATAGTTCTCGCGACGGTCACCGCTGTTGTGAGCCACGCACGCACGGTGGAACTAAGCCTTGCAATTGCAGTGGAAAACATCGAAATCGCCGGAGAATCGCGGGAGGCGATGACCATCAATGGCGGCGTGCCTGGGCCGGTTCTGAGATTCCGCGAAGGCGATCAAGCGGTCATCCACGTGACCAACCGGATGGACGAACCGACTTCGATCCACTGGCACGGGTTGCTGGTGCCTCCTGACATGGATGGAGTTCCCGCAATTTCATTTCCTCCCATCGCACCAGGCGACACGTTCACCTATCGATTTCCCATCCGACAGGCGGGGACTTACTGGTATCACTCACATTCGGGCATGCAGGAGCAGCTCGGCGTCTATGGCAGTATCGTTATCCTGCCAAACAAAGACGGGCATCGCGCTTCGCGGGATCATGTCGTGATGCTTTCCGATTGGGTGAACGAGAATCCCGACTCTGTCCTGCGCAC
>JBNMNB010000285.1:0-9372 GCA_051270635.1 Verrucomicrobiales bacterium
GGATCTTGTAAACTCCCAGGGCATTGAGGAAGCCGGCGTGGCCAACTTCGAGTCCCGGCAACTTTGTGAGGTCATCGGCATCGAAGGGTGATGTCTGATAGCGGAAGCCCGCGTGCTCATCGGTTTCCGCCTTGTCTCCATAAACACGTGCTTCTACCAGATCGCCCAGGTGTCGTGCCCTGGTCGCAAGTGACAGTTTTTTCTTCTGTTCCTCTGGTGGCTTGACCGGTTCGGCGTCTCCCTCAGTGTCAGTGTCAGTGTCAGTGTGCTGGCCGGGCGACGCCACATTCGCAGCTTCTGCTTTCCATTCTTCTCGGACCTGTCTTGCACGCTCCTGCAGATCTTCAACAGCTTCTCTGGCGCTGATCGATACTTTATCCGCGACTTGTTTCGCGCGTTCAGTTGCGTCTTTGAGTTCTTCCTTTCCTTTTTCCACGGCGGCCTGGCGCTTGGTGGGATCGGTCACTGTATCCGCCAGTCTGGTGGCCGATTGTTTTGCCTCATCGGCAATGTCCTTGATGCTTTCGGCAGCTCTGGAGAGGGCCTCTTTCACTGGATGGCTGTGCAGTTCATTTGCCGATTCCCTGGTTGCCTTCCAGTCGATATTTGCCAGTGCTGGCGAGCGGTTAGCAAGTGCAGCAGGGGCGGTGTCGTTCAAGTGGGCGAGTTGCCGGAAGGTGAAAATGCCCGCACTGTTCAGCGCTTTCGCAGCGCCAACGTCGATGCCTTTTGTAAGGGTAAGATCGTCCGGGTTGTCTGGAGCTTTTTTGTATAACACGCCGAGCTGTAGATCAGCGACGACGTCTTCTCCTTGAAACTCTGCTTTGATGAGATCGGTGATTTGCATAGCAGTGCCGGTGATCGCTTGGCCCGCCTTGGCGGCAATCGATCCTCCTTCTTTGGTTGATTGTGTAGCCAGGTTTTTGGCTTCATCGAGTGATGATTTCACCTGATTGACGCTTCCTTCGACTACGTGTTTCGCTTCTTGCGCAATGTGTTCCACCTTTTGTCTGGTGTCCGAATTTTTTTCGCGGGCGCGTGCGATTTTCTTTTTTTCGGGAGATGGCGAATTTTCACCGCTGGCGAGCTTCGTCGGGGTTGGCGCGATTGTTGTGGCCAGAGCACTGGGTGATTCGGGCATTTTTCCTTCCGGCGCAGAGGGCTGATCCGGTGCCTGCGACTTAGGCTTTTCTTTTTCACGACTTGCAGCCGTTGGCGGGACAACCGGATTCGATCGCATTCGGGCATCGATGCGTATTTCGTCACGCACTTCATGCCAGCGCAGTGGCTCAAGGCTGGAGTGCTGGCTGGCCAACTTCTCCAGTTCCTTGTCCTCCATGGCGAAGATCTGTTCGAATCGGGTGATACCCAGAGTGATCAGGGCATTTGCCGCTGCTGGATTGAGCCCGGTGAGAAGGTGCAGGGGATCTGCGTCCGAAGGAATATTCACGATCAGTGGTTTGGATTGTTCGCTGGGTTCACGGGAAGGTATTTGTAACTGATTGTCAGCAGTTTCACCGCCAGTCAGTGCAGTTTTTTCGAATTCAATCTCAGGGGCTGTGATCACTCGTTCAGCATTGCCCGGCGCTTCTGCTGCGATGGATTGTAGTGTTTGCGTCAGAGTTGGCAATGGAGCATCGACTGTCGGGATCTTGGGAGCCGCCCTGGAACTGATGGGCACGGTGGATACTTGTGCTGTAGAGGCAGCAATGTTTGAAATGGATACGGGCTCGGCTACTACTGGTGTCGCTTGGATCTCATTGTCGGAAGTATTTTGATCACTGTCCTGATCTGGAGAGACAACGATCACTGGTTCGACAGGTGGAACGGGGTCGACCGTTGCTCCATCAGAAGAGGTCACTGACGATTTCTTTTGAATTAATTGAGACGTCACGCTCGTATCTGCAGCGGAGGCAACTACTGCTCCGCCAGCGTTCGTCTGTTCGCTGGTGCTGTGACTACTATTCAATGTGTCCCATTTCCGCTTCAAATGATCCTGCTCTCTAAGCAAGCGCAGATGGCGTCGCGCCCAGCGACCGCGGTAGAGGAAAGCGATGATGAGCCCCAATAAAAAACAGACGATAACCAGGACGATTTTCGTCATCGGCTCCATATTTTCCCAGCCCATCCAGAACAGGGATGGTGAGGTTTCTGCGAGAAAAACGGGAAGCGTCATAGGGGAGAGAAGGGAGGGCGTAGTGATTACTGCGTAGCCTCGATGATTTGTGCCTGGAGGCCGATGTTCACTTTTTCTGCTTCTGCATAGCGCCGCCTGTCCTCTCTCCAGATGCAAAGGCCCGTGACATAACCCGCGGCGCAGCAGACGAGGGCGATTACCAATGTGCCGGCGCTGCCCTGCAAGGGGGAATCAGTTGGGGCGAGCTGGGCCAGCAGGTTGCAGTCAAAAAGGAATTGCGGAGTAATCATGGAGGCAGGGGGCGAACGTCAAATTAAGAGATTAAGTGGTTTGGAGGAGGGCGGCAAATGAATTACGACTGCCTCTTGCGCAGGATATGCGGAGTTGAAGCGGCTGTCTGTCCCCGATCCCTGCACTGGACAGTGCTGTTAGGTGAATGAATCGGATCACTCCACGTGTAAATGATGAGGATTTTGCTGCCGCGCGCAAAATCTCCTCTTTGTGCCATCTCGCAGATTGCCAGGAAAAGCTTGCCGGTATAGACATGCTCGAGACGAAGCGGGTAGATCGATTCAAATTCGGCCATTCCCTCGAGCAAGCGTGCTGGCTTCTTGCCATATCCTCCGAAGTGGAAATCATGATTAATTTCCCACGAATGGGGATCGTGAACCCCTACTTCAGCTAAAAAATTGCGCACGTCCTGGTTCAGGCTTAAGCAACCTTTGAGAACTGAAATGCCAATTGCTTTCTGATGCGATCGGAGTCCTGCGATGACTCCAGCGAGCGTGCCTCCCGTTCCAACCGGACAGCAGACGACGTCGAAATCCAATGCCGTCTTGTTAAGCGTCTCCGCAGTGCCACGAACACCGTGGGAATTGGTTCCTCCCTCCGGGATCAGGAAGAAGTCACCGAATTTCTCCCGCAGCGAGTTTTCGAATTCTACACCTGCCTTGTTTCGATAGGTGGCGCGATCGATGTAGTGAAGTTCCATCCCCGCGTCACTGGCGAAGGCAAGCGCAGGATTCAGGGGCAATCGTTGCTCGCCGCGAATGATCCCAATCGTCTTGAATCCAAAGTGCAAACCCGCAGCGGCGAGAGCAATAATATGATTGGAGTAGCCTCCGCCAAATGAAAGTAACACCTCCTTCTTCTGTGCTGCGGCTTCGAATAGATTATACTTCAGCTTCCTGAATTTGTTTCCAGAGAGAAGTCCGTTTCCCAGCGTGTCCTCGCGTTGGACGTGGAGTTCCAGGCCTCGTTCTTCAAAGACAGGATGCGTCACACTCTCGACAGTGGCCGAGTCGTGTTCAAAATACGTTCGAATGAGTTGGAGGCGATCAGGCATTGGCTTACCATTTACCTGGATTTCACCGGCGGATCGAGTTGTTTCAGAATAGATCCATCTGCCCATCCAGTGCTGGCCGACGAAAGGCCGAAGTAGACAACGCAGCAGGTAGTCTGTCCAAGCCAGCACGGCGCTTGCTGATATGGAAGAGAGTTCGAATTTCTTCGGCGACGATGCCAGTTCCGCGCATGCGATTGCCAAAATCCGAGTTGTTCAGCTTGCCGTCGCGCATTTCGCGAATGCGTCCCAGGATTTTGTCTTTCTGCGCAGGTAGATGCTGATCCAACCAACTGCTGAAGACCTCGGCGACGCTCCAGGGCAAGCGTACGGCGGTGTAGAATGCAGTTTCCGCTCCAGCCTCGGCGGCGGCATCGAGCAGTGCCGGAATCTCATGATCATTGAGGCCGGGAATAATTGGTGCCGTGCTCACGCCCACGTGGATGCCTGCGTCAGCCAGATTACGTATGGCGCGCAAGCGCATGGCCGGACTGGAAGCGCGCGGCTCCAGCTTACGCGCCAACTCGGCATCCAGCGTCGTCAGCGAAACATAAACACGCGCGGCATCGTGTTCGGCCAGGGTAGACAAATGATCGATGTCACGGGTCACCAGAAAATTCTTGGTCACGATCGATACCGGGTTGCGCGCTTCTGCGAGCACCTCCAGGCACGCTCGAGTAATTTTCAACTTTGCCTCTACTGGTTGATAGCAATCGGTGACGCCACTCATTGCCAGAACTCTGGGTTTCCAATGGCGCGATCCCAGCTCGTTACGCAGCAATTGTGCGGCGTCCATTTTGACCATGATTTTGGACTCAAAATCGATTCCAGCATTGAATCCGAGATAGTCGTGCGTGGGCCTGGCGTAACAATAGGCGCAGCCATGCTCGCAACCACGGTAAGGATTAAGGCTCGATTCGAATCCAACGTCAGGACTGTCATTGCGGCTGATGATCGACTGGCTGTCGTCGCGGAAGTAGCTGGTCTGAACTGGCGGCGGTTCAAATTCTGGATCAACGCGGCGGATTTCGTCGAATGCTTCCATGTCCCAATCCACCGCCACCTTTTCAAAGCGGTTTGCAGGAGCGCCTGCAGCCCCGCGGCCCTTTGCAAGTTGGAACGGATTTGGCTTAAGTTCGGGACTTTTCTGTTGAGAATTGTTCACAAGAACACTTATGCGTCAGCGTCCATATTTTGCAAGCATTGCACCGTGCACTGGATGCGAAACCCACTACCCTGGCCGCATGAGAACTTCGCTTCCTGCCGTCCATGTCATCCTGTTGCTCACTGTTTTTTCTACATCTGCTTGGGTGGGAGCGGAGGAAAAAAATTCTCCCCATCCACACAAGCTGAATCAACGGGAGCAGAGCAAGCTTCCTTCATCTGGAGACCGCGGCATCGCCAGGGACTATAAATTCGACCGGGAAATCAGCGCGCACGCAGCAGTGATTTTTGCCGATCAGTTTGAAGAAAAAGTGAAGTTGGGCGATCGCTGGGATGAGGTGCGAAACAAGGACAGCGCAGTTCTTTCGCTGGTAGAAAATGGCGCGGATTCAGGCCATTGTTTGAAAGTAATGGCAACGTTAGGGCAGAACACGGGCGGCGGGATGACCAAGTGGTTTGAGGCCCCTGATGCCGTATTCATTCGATTCTACACTAAATTTGATAGCGATTGCGACTACGTGCATCACTTCTGCACGTTGCGTGCAAATGCGGGGCTGAAAGGCAGCGACAGGTGGAGCGGTTTTGGGGGTGCTGGGGTGTTGCCTGATCCGCAGCGCCGATTTTCCACTGCCCTGGAACCATGGGGCAACTGGGGGAAGCTGACTCCTCCAGGGAAATGGAATTTTTACTCCTATTGGCACGAAATGGAACCGTCACCAGATGGAAAATACTGGGGCAACAGTTTTCTGCCTGAGGATCAACCGACGATTCGTCGCGGTGAATGGATCTGCGCTGAGTTTATGCTCAAACACAACACGCCCGGCAAACCTGATGGCGAGCAGGCGTTCTGGATTAACGGGAAATTGCTGGGGCACTGGAAGGGCATCTGCTGGAGGACTGCCCAGTCCCTGAAAGCGAATGCACTGACGCTGGAATGCTACATCACGGATCGTTGGACCAAGCAGAAGACGAATATTGTTTACTTTGACAATATTGTGATCGCTTCAGAATACATTGGGCCGATGTAGCAGGCGGATTCTGATGACCACAACTGTGCAAATTGTGGTGACTCTAAAAATCCTCGAAAATGAAATATTAAATGATTATCAATGTTTCTGAAATACGTTCGAGGATCTATGCCGAAGAAAACCAATAGATTCCGTATTCCGGCCATTTTTGGCCTGTTTTTGTGCTTTGTATGGGGTGCCGCGTTGCTGGTGCACCAGTCGGAGTCAGAAGAGCTGCTCATGCGCAAGGCTCGCGTTCTATTGGAAAGTAAGGGATTTACCGATGTAGGAGTGTCTTTCGAAGGAACGAATGGCCAGCTAAGAGGGGAAGTTTCAACTTCCGAGTTGAAAGACCAGGCCGTCTTCGTGGTAGCAGAGGTACAAGGGGTCACGGCAGTGAATGCCGAGCATCTGGTCGTGCGGCATGTGCCGGTAGCGATTATTATCGAGTAACTGTCACTCGATTTCCTCAGCGAACCAGCGAGGAAGATCAAATTCCATTGATTCGTCCTTGAATGGCGTCGTTCCAAGCTCGGTCTTCAATGCCCAGGGGACCAGCTTTAACATCACGGTCTGGCCTACTTTGATGTTTGAAGATTTCGAATACTTCTTGTTCTGGAATCCCCACAGGACAACGACGAGCGGCTTTCCTGGCTCAGCTCCTGGCGGAAGTTGACGTTCATCGCTGACATTGAGTTCCGCAGTGAATAATACGTCCTTGTAAGTTGCCTCACGAGGATCCGGAATGGCAGACTTCATCGTGATCGTGCCCTCCACTTCAATCGGCTTACTGGCATCTGCCAGCTGCGGAGTTTCCGCTGGTCGCTGCGCGGTATTAAAATTGACATCATCCCAGCGCACCAGCCCTTTCGCGGGCGTCTCCGACAAAAATAAATCACGGGCAGCGATGACCCAGACGACGACTTTTTTTGCCCGCACATCGTCATCGTAGCGTCTGGCAAATCGCTCACGCACTCCGGATGAGGCTTCGCCGTTGATGGCAATGACATCGAGTGCCAGGCCAAGTTTCATAGCCAGATGCTGTGCAAAGCCAGCGCCCGTCATGGATTTCGTTTCCGCATTTGTGGCGTCGGCATTTTCAACCGCAAATCCCAGTCCGGGGTCATGGAAAATGTTGACGAAAGAATCCCCTAACACTACCACAGGGGACTGTGGATCATTGGCAATGGCCAGGCCGCTTGTTCTGTCCAGCACCCGCGTGAGCGTCACCGTTTCGGGAGAAAAGGATGTGCTGCCGTCCGGTAGATCCAATTTTTCAACCAAGTCGCCAATGTAATGAGCATCAATTGTTTCTGTTGTGAAATGATCTGCATCAACAGTCACTGATTGGAACCACGGTCGCACTTTTATCTGCGCGGCAACAGCCTCCACTGCCGCCTGCATTCCACGAGGTCGCCAGTGCGTATCTTGTTTTAGAAATACCAGGCCAGCGGCGTGATCTTCCGCTTTCATTGCGTAAAGTATTTCCGCTGCATCGATCACCGTGATGCCTGCCTTGCGGATTAATTCGTAGAAGACCTCCGCGTCTTTGTGGGAAAGGGGAGCTGCTGGAGCATCGCCACCCGTCAGGTGCTCAGGATAGATCATTGGCTTTACCGGAGCCGGCACTAACATAAGCTCAATGCCGCGCTCGCGCAGTTGATCGGCAAAGCGTGTGATCGCCCCGAGGGCTGGTCGCCACGATGAGCGTGAAGGATCTTTCGCCACCGACGATGGCTCCGCAGTGATCGGGCCATATCCAGTGATCGCCTGCAATGCCGGACGAAAATAGAGCCATCCATCGTCACCAATAATCGTCCGATCATTGCCCTCGTGAAAAACACTGGTGAGATGCGCTTGAGTGGCGCGCCGCAGCATTCGGGCGAATTCCGCATTTTGTTCAAGCTTCGATTCAAAATCTCGCAGCCGTTGTGCGATCCCTGTTTCCGTGCCGGAATTGGGATTAAAGGTATTCGCAAATTCTGCCACTGGCACCCAATCATCCTCATTGCTGGCCGTCGTGATGTTCCTCACCAGCGGCGGCACCAGGATGCCGAGAACAAAAAAGACAGTAATCGCCCAGGCGGCGGTCCGTCCGATCTTCAATTCTTCGGGTGGCAGGATGTCCTCGTATGGGTTGTGCATCGTGATTGAGTCTCTTTTGATCGGCGAAATCAACGTCTCTTGCAACGTATAACGATCGCATGCAATGCACCAGCAGCCCGAGAAAGATTTTCCCCTCAAGGTTCTGATCGGATAAGCCAACGATTGGGCTTTGAGGATTTCTTCAGGATCTTCAAAGGCAGCATCGGGAAGCGCACCCTTGGGCGCTAGTTTGGTGCTTCGAAGCAGGTCTGCGCCGGAAGGAAGTGAAGTTTAAGAACCCTTTACACGTTTCCCAGGAAACCTCGCATCCAAGCCAGTAGCTACCGGCCTGGAACCTGGCTCAAAAGAATATCTGTAACGAGTGAGCCAACCGGTAGAATTACACCGTAAAGAGGCTCAAATAGGGTGGTCTGAAATTCGGCCCGGTCGGGACTGTGTTTCCCGTGCTTTGAGAGCGGTTCACAGCGGCTCAAATAGGGTATAGTCTATTTGAGCCATGCCCAGTGCCAAACACGCCGCTTACATTCGCGTCTCTACCGCCGATCAACGCCACGACCTGCAGCGCGCGACCGGGCCTCGATGCCCTGCGCAAGGACATCTTCGCAGGGAAAATCAAAACTGTGATCACTTCATCTCGGAACTGGACATCCCACACCTGCCGGTTATGTTGTTCGCATGAACATCTTCTTAAAGCTGGTTTTTCCAATCGATTGTTCAATGTCGCGTGCCCCTCCTAAATTGTGATGACCGGAGCACTCCGCCCGATGAGGAATCGGAGTGACCTCACCACAAACTTCTTTCGGTTTGCAGTGAGAGACTAAAGTTCGGCACTCAGCCCAAAGTCGTAGTTGGACGTCTCAGTGACGCCTTACGCCACGTGTGCCTTCACCGAACAATCTTGAGGCTTAGGAGTATCTCCAGCCATCAAAAGGTCTTTCCTCGACTGATCGAAAAGTTGGTTTACCTTTCAGCAATGAATTGGGATTGGAAAAGTGCACCCCTAAAGCAGATTTTGAAAGATGATTACCGGAACCCCCGAGTAACAAGGTGAAACCCAGACCCCCCGCATATTAAAACTGTTCTGCTAGAAAACCTAATTCATGCCTAACCTCGAAAGCATCGAAGCGAAGATCGAAGCGGTTGTAGACACGGGAGACGAGATCCACATCGTCGCGGTCATTTCAGAGACGCACAACTGGACTATTACAGATGAGTCGACAATTGGCGGTAAGCAGATCCAATCGTGGCTTTCTCAACCGAGAGCATTGAATTCCGAAGGTCAGCCAAGACACGACATATTCAACTTTATGCTCGTGAATGAGACCGACAAGAGTGCGTTTCGTGCGGGCGACGTCTGCCCAATCACAGTCCACCGTGACTCAACCAAAGGAATCAAAGAGGCAGAATCGGGTAGGCGGGAGATTTGAACTCCCGCCCCCCACACCACCAAGCATACGGCTCCGTACTAAGGCGGTTCCGACTCGCCACATGTTATCTGTTTGGGCTTCGTAGATTGGGTGCCGGTTCGGCTCCTTTCCTTTGCTTCTTCGGCCCAGTTGGATAGCGGATGGATACCCATAGGTTCTCTAGACTTAGCACTCCCTGTTCTGCCAGCC
>JBNMNB010000286.1:0-9148 GCA_051270635.1 Verrucomicrobiales bacterium
ACGGATCGCGCATGATCTGAATCATTAAAACTGCGGGCCACACCATTGGTAAAAAAAACATCGACCAGTGAATCATTGTCGAAGTCGCCGAATTTCACCGACCACGTCCAGTCAGTCGAGGCCAGCCCAGCCATAAACGAAGCCTCCACAAATCGTGGTGTCGCGGTATTCACATAGAGCGCATTGCGCATGAACTGGCGCGGCGCTGCGGTCGTCATGAAATCCTTGAATTTCCCCATCTCACCCATCGTCGCCTTGGAAACGTAGTGCGATGTCCCAGCCATATCGGCCACCAGAAAATCAATCAACCCGTCGTTGTTAATGTCTGCAGCATCTGCACCCATTGAAAACCAACTCGTGTGCGACAGCGTTTCCTCGATGACATTCGTGAACGATCCGTTGCCATTGTTGCGATAAAGTTGATCCGCCTCGCGGAAATCGTTACCCACATAGAGATCCATCCAGCCATCCTGATTGTAGTCCCACCAGGTCGCAGAATTCGAAATATTACGGACACCGATGCCCGCTTTCACAGTGACATTGGAAAATTTCCTGCCGTTTCCTTCATTGCGAAACAGGTAGTTGGTTCGTCCCGCATTGATAAAGGTTTGCTTGCCCTGTTCGTCCTGCTTCACTGTGTAGTATTTCTCAAATTCTTTGCTCACCCGATACACTCCATTCTCCTCGATCACTGGAGTCTCAGCCGGGCGACCGCCCTCACGTTGATATTCGCCGCACTGGATAAATACGTCGAGATCACCGTCGCAATCGTAGTCGCAGAAACTCGCCATCAATGAAGCATCTATGACATCCAATCCGTACGCTTTCGCCGACTCTTCGAAAACTACTTTGCCGCCACTGCCGTCATTGGTCGTGTGGTTGATGAATAGCAGGTTCGGCCTGTCGTAGTTGCAAACGTAAATATCCAGCAGCCCATCTCCATTGATGTCAGCCATCGCCGCTCCCGCACACCACTCGCCGGCGGCAGCCACCTTCGCTGCGTCCGTGACATCCTGGAATTTCCAAGGAGCCGTTTGAATGTAGAGGCGATTGCTTGGTGCCGCAGCTCCGGTAAGATAAATGTCAGGCATCCCATCGCCATTGACATCGCCGATGGCCACCCCACCGCAGGCGAATCCAGCGATAAAGTTTCGTTTCAACGCATGACTGGTATCAATCGGATTCTCAAAGGCGATGCCCGATTGATTCGAAGGCACAGAGGTGAACAAAGTCGCGGCATCTCCGGATTCGACCCGGGCAACGAGCGGTTTGCTGGTAATCCCTTGCGTCTGCGCATGAGCGACGGCAGACAGCAGGGCCACGCACGCAATAGTAATGAGAATGGTCGGGAAAAACTGGCGTCGATTGGAACGCATTGGAAAGGAATAATGTGGATTGGGGGAAATTGTGAAATCGAGTGGAGTGTATCGATCTTGCCGTGACTGAGAAACCTTTTTTCGCTCGCTCGGGAAGAACCCAGATTCCCCAAGTGTTGCTTGCCAATCAGAGGCTGGCAATGGCAGGATCCCTGAGATGTATCGCCGCAAAACCTCTATCCCAGCAGATCGAAACCCCTCTCCTGAGTGGCTGAGAAAGCTCTCGCTTCCGTGGTTCGTACTACGGATGAAATCGATCATGATCGTTTGTCTTTCTGCTTTTTGCACGCAGTTCGCCTACAGCCAGAAACAGTATAAACGTATCGGACTCGAGGGAATCACTGAGATTGTGGAAGGAAAGTCGGCTGCTGCTATTGAGAGATTTACCAGGCATTTGAAAGAATCTCCTGAAGATGCCGAGAGTAAGTTCGGCTTGGCCTTGGCCTATGCCTCACTGGGAGATATTAGAGAGGGCGTCGCCAGCGCAAAAGCCGCACTCGAAGACGGCCTCCCGATTGAACGATTAATCGCTGGCCCCAGACCACTGACCGCCCCACTCTGGAAAGATGCCGAATTTCGAGAGTTGATCGGTGATGCGGACAAGAAACTGATCGCCGGGCCCATGATCGGCAATCTAACTGAAAATTCTGCCGAAGTCTGGGTAAGATTTGGCAGCCCGACCGAGCGTGCATTCGTTCGTGTGACTGGTCTCAATTACGAACGCACAAAGGCGTTCGCAGCGATCAGTGAGGTTTCGGACTTTGTAGGCAAGATCCGTATCGATGACCTTCGCCCATCCAGTGACTACCAATACGAAATCCTTGCCGGCACAACGGTGCTGGGATCAGGAGCTTTCAAGACATTCCCGCGACAGGGCAGACCCGCATCTTTCAGCGTGGCATTCGGAGGTGGCGCTGGCTACACTCCCGAACACGAACGCGTGTGGACAGCCATTCGCAACTCAAACTCTGATGCAATGTTGATGCTGGGGGACAACGTCTACATCGACACGCCCGAGCAACCGCTGGTGCAGAAATACTGTTACTACCGCAGACAGATTCAACCGGAATACCGAGATCTCGTGGGAAACGTCCCCGTATTCGCGATCTGGGATGATCATGACTTCGGAGTGAACGATTGCTTCGGTGGCCCTGACATTGACACCCCAAAGTGGAAACGCCCAGTGTTCGATCTTTTCAAGGAACAATGGATCAACCCCGGCTACGGAGGTGGCGACCAGCAACCAGGATGCTGGTACGATTTTCACATCGCAGATGTCCAGTTTATCCTGCTCGATGGACGTTACTATCGCGCAGATCCAAAGGGCAAATCACCCAGTATGCTTGGCAAAGTGCAGAAAGAATGGCTATTGAAAACACTGGGAGAATCCACTGCCACGTTCAAAGTCCTGATTTCACCCGTCCCATGGTCGCGCAATACCAAACCTGGCAGCCGTGATACCTGGGACGGATACGATCAAGAACGCGAAGAAATTTTCCAATTCCTGACCACAAAGGAAATTGGCGGTGTCTTTCTAGTGGCGGCGGACCGTCATCGTTCCGACTGCTGGATTACCGAGAGACCAGACGCCTACCCACTTTACGAATTCATGAGCAGCTGTCTGACCAATATGCATCGCCACAATAACATGCCTGACAGCCTGTTCAGCTACAATGACAAGAATGCCTTTGGCCGCCTGGTTTTTGATACCGAAGCGGAAGATCCAACGGTGCGCTACCAGATCATCACCCTGGACGGCGAGATGACCCACAGTTTTAAACTTCGACGCAGCACACTGGAGTAATTTCTAATTTCTCTATCCGTTTTTAAGGATATCGGCCGCACTTTCGGCAGAAGCATTCTCATGAACAATCGCATGCAGCGCCTTAGCCATGCGCACTGGATTTTCGTGCTGCCACACATTTCGCCCAATGGCCACTCCCGCTGCACCAGCTGAAATCGCGTCAGCAACCATGCGCAGAATACCTGCATCGTCGGTGGCAGCTCCGCCTAACACAATCACTGGAACATACGATTCCTTGACGATCGCCTCGAAACCGTCGCGGTCTCCGGGATAAGCTGTTTTAACAATGTCAGCGCCCAGCTCGGCCGCCGCTCGAACAGCAAAACCAATATTGTCGACGGTGTAGTCATCTGCCCGGCCGATGCCGAATGGCAGTGACTCGAGAATCACTGGGATGCCGGTCACTTGACTCTGACTGATCAGCTCGGCGCATTCGCGGAACATCTGCGGCTCGTTCGGGTGATGTGGATAGCACATATTCATGACCGCATGTGCCCCAACCTCCAGCGCTTCATCCATGGAATACACAAGATAGCTCCCGTGGTCAGGGTTCTCGCCGAAGGGTGGTTTGTAGATATCAGTACGCAGGCAGATCCCCTTCCCTTCGAGTGCTCCAGAACATCCCAGAGCAGCCCCCAAATTAACAACGTAGCCATCGGCATAAGGATTGAGGCTATCGATCAACTCCGCAGGTGACTCAAGACCAGGCACTGGAATCGCCGTCCCATGGTCAATGGGTACGATCACCGTGCGACCATCATCTTGAAGAAAACGGGAAAGAAATTCAGGTTTGTTCATACTTCCAGCCTGCCGCCAGTGCTCAGAATTGCAATGGATTTTCGCATTGCTTCTGGCACTCATTCAGATCATGAGGATGTTATAGGAGGGGTATGCGATGCGATGCAGATAGTCTGTGCCTTGACTGTTAAATTCAATGCATAGCCAAACAGGCATTGGCTGGCTATATGCGCGAGAAGTGAACTGCTGAGGTGACACATTTACTCCAAGTTTCCTAAGCTCAATCACATCTAGATTTGCCGCAAGCGGCACCCATCGCAGTAGGCAGCGCGACAGGGCGGCAAGTTGCCGGACGCATCGGGCGGCTCGGACAATGTTGCGCTAATCCGGTAGATAGACTGCTTGAATTCGGTGTGATGCAAAGAATAGGTCAATACATTGCACGCTCGTGTAACAGCCAACCCAGAATGATAAATACTGCCAGATCGACTACTCCGAACGCAAATAATACGCCTTTTCCAAAATCCCGGTCTATGGGATACGAGACTCTTGCTGCAACTAGAAAAATCGTTCCAAGCAAAGCCGGCATCGGAAAAAATGAAATCTGCTCGTCTACCTCAGAAGGAATCGAGGGCACAAGAAAGGATATGGCTATGTAAAATAGCATTCTCGAACTGGCTAGATTCCATATAGATTTCGCTGATTTCATCATTACTGCGACCCACCTTTGCTCCGCTAGTCGCTCTATCTGGCTGCACCCTAACCGGTAACTGCAGAGTATCGGTTTAAGGGCGGTCGGCGTGTAAGTGGTGCTGCCCGAACCTCCGGTTCCTCCGTGATTGGCGGTCGGTCAGGTGGTTGCCTATAAACAGTTTCTCGTCTTCTGAAGCCTTTAACATGAAAGCAGAACAGAGGAAAGTGAAAATTCCGAGGAAGGAAATGGACTGCGCATCCAGAAAAGACGCCCAGCTTGAGCTGGAAATTGAGAGCATCAATACATTTTCTTTCTTGCAAGCATTCCATCCTCTCTTAATGTCCCACCAGTTCATGGCGAATACTCTTACGGCAGCTGCTCTCATCTCGAACATCCTTTGGCTTGGCCTTTGGATTATTAGACGCGGAGCGGTGTCGGTCATGTAGTTTTCAATTGTTTAACGAATTCTCGATCTCACCTGCTCCACAACACGGAGCGGGTTTTTTTGTGCCCGGATTCGGAGTTGTGGCTTCTCTCTCAACCACATCCATCACATGAAAACTGATTCTGTCGCACTCACGTCAACCACGGTTCCACCTCCACGCTTTGAACTAACAGAGCGCCGCATTGCTGCCGCTGTCACCTTTGTGATCTGCGCTGGCAGTGCTCTGTTCTTTTGCTCAAAGGGCGTATTCGTCAAATCTGCTTACCAACTGGGTGCGGATCCGCTCACATTGCTTGGCCTACGAATGATCATTGCCCTTCCTATCTTTCTGACCGCACTGTGGATCTCCGAGCGAAAAGCAACTGTGCCAATGAATCGGCGCACCTTCGGCAAGCTGGTTGGGCTTGGCTTCCTTGGTTACTACCTCTCGTCCATCGTCAACTTCTCCGGCCTGCAATACATCTCAGTTGGACTCGAGCGCATGGTGCTCTACACCTACCCTACACTGGTCGTCATCGGATCGGTGCTGTTTTTCAAAACTTCGCTTAACCCGATCGTAGTCGTTGCGATCATCCTGACCTACGCGGGCATCGGAATCGCCTGGCATGGTGAGGCAAAGTCTACCGGCACGCCCGCTGAAACCGTTCTGGGTGTTGCGTTAGTGTTTCTCAGCGCACTGACTTACGCATCGTTCATGTTAATGAGTGGCCGCATGGTGAAACAACTGGGAGGTATCCGATTTACCTCATACGTTGTGTCGATCTCCTGCGGATTCGTGATTCTACACTTCCTGTGTGCTCGCTCTCCTGCTGAGTTGCTCGGCGTCTCTAATTCTATCATGGCTCACGGTGCCATTCTCGCAGTCTTCGGCACTGCCCTGCCGTCCTTCTTGCTGGGAATCGGGCTGGCACGTGCCGGTGCGCAGAAATTTGCGATCATCAGCACCGTCGGTCCGGTTGGCACGGTTGTGCTCGCCTGGTTGGTTCTGGGTGAATCAATGGATGCAACAGGACTGGTCGGACTTGCGATGACCATGACCGGCGGAGTCGCGGTCACATTGATGAAAGACTGAGACTGCTGTGAATCTATGAGGCTGACTATTCTACCTCAGTCGCCCCCAGTAAAAGCGCGTTTGGTAGTAGCGGATTTTTCTCGAAATAGCACGGAACTACGTGAGGTTACATGCAATGAATCGCGTCCTTCTATCTTCTCTCACTGCATTGTTGGCCAGCCTGACCGCTTCGATTGCGCTCGCTGAATCAAAGCCAAATATTATTTACCTGATGCTGGATGAGTGGGGGTATTTCGAGTCGGGTCACATGGGGAGTCGCGATCTCGTGACACCGAATATCGATCAGTTTGCGGCCGAAGGCATGCGCTTCACCAATGCGCTGGCGGGAGCTCCAGTTTGCGGGCCGACCCGTTGTGTTCTTCTGACCGGTCTCCATTCCGGCCACACCTCAATGCGGGGCAACAACGGCTTCACGCCGATTCGTGCGGATGAGCCGACGCTCGCCAGCATGCTCAAAACGCAGGGCTACGCGACCGGCGGATTCGGCAAGTGGGGGATCGGCGGGCGCGGCACTTCCGGTGTCCCCGAGAAGCACGGCTTTGATAATTTTTTCGGCTACTACGATCAAGTCCACGCCCATACTTTCTATCCAGCCTATCTGATTCGAAATAGCAAGGAAGTCCCGCTCGCCGGAAATGATGGAACCAGTTTCTACAAAGGCAAAACTCATGCCCAGGATGAGATTTTCAAAGAATCGATCAAGTTCATCACAGCCAACAAGGACAAACCGTTTTTCTGCTACCTCCCATGGACTCCACCGCACGGTCTGTGGGGCATCGATGAAGACGATCCATCTTGGCAGTTGTTCAAAGACAAACCCTGGAAGGCCGGCCAGCGCACCGAGAACGATGCCAAAGTCTATGCTGCTTTCATGCACATGATGGATCGCCAAGTTGGTGAGATCATTACGACTTTGAAAGACTTGAAGATCGATGACAACACTGTCTTTTTCTTATGCGGTGACAATGGCGGCCAGGATTATTTCAAAACCAAGGAACGTCCGCACGGGTTTTTCGGGCCAAATTTGAATCCTAAAACAGGCGAGAGATTTCGCGCCGGCAAAGGTTCGCTCTACGAAGGCGGGCTCAAGGTGCCCTACATTGTTCGCTGGCCGGGTGAGGTCAAAGCGGGGTCGGTGAGCGATCACTTGTTCTACTACCCGGATGTCATGCCTACCCTGGCGGCGATCACTCAGGCGCAATGTCCGAAGACTGATGGCTTGTCCTTTTTGCCGACTCTCCATGCGGGAGACGATCAAGAGCAGCACGAGTTTCTCTACTGGGAATATGGCAACCAGACCGCGATTCGGATGAAGCAGTGGAAAGCCTACAAGGGAAAGGGTGAAAAATGGGAACTCTACAACCTTGTCGAAGATATCGAAGAGAAGCATAGCCTCGCTGACAAGCAGCCGGAGATCCTGGCGAAACTCCAGGCATACGCAACGCAGGCTCACGAGCCAGTCGTATCTGGCAAAATTTTCGACAGAACCCTGGTCAATAAGGATCACTCCGCGGCACCGCACGGGAGAAACCGCTAAGGTATGTGGAGTCGAAGAAGCTCCTCGGATATTGCAATGAGAATAATGAGAATAGCAAAAACGTATCCAAATAAGGCAAAGAAGTATGGAAAAAGCGCGATGGAATTTCGCACGAAATAGCCAGGGAAAATGACAAAGGCTGCCCATAGGAAAATGAAGATCGCGGGAGCATCGAGAGAGATAACCAATGGCTCGAACGCACCATACCAATCCGAATATTTAGTATCGGGCATTCCATAATTGAGAAATGCGGCCTGCTCAGCGGCGACGACCGTCTCGAGCTGACGTCACTGATTTCTTCCGATACCGAGGCATCCTCAAATACCCACGACGACCTTTCCGCGAGCATGTCCGCCTTCGATATAGACTAGAGCCGCCGGCGTGTCGTCTAGCGAATAGGCCTTGTCGATCACCGGTCGGAGCTTGCCAGATTCGACAAGCTCCTTGAGGACGACCAGGTCTTCGTGATTTGGAACCGAAAGATATCGGCGCAATTTTTGGCGTATGAAGGGGGACACTAAGAGCGGCTTGATGAGACGAATCAACATCGCCATCCCGCGCGCGCCGGTGCCGCTGTTGACGATCAGCGTGCCGGTGCGAGTAAGTGCACGTCGGCAATCCGACAGGGGGCGGTTCTCCACGTTGTCCAGGATGACGTCAAAGCGCGCGCCTCCCTGAGTGAAATCTTTGCTTGTGTAATCGATCACCTCATCGGCGCCGATCGAGCGAACCATATCTACGTTCGAAGTGCTGCACACTCCGGTCACTTCCGCGCCGAATGATTTAGCGATCTGCACGGCGAAAGATCCTACGCCACCAGACGCACCGTTGATCAGAACTTTCTGTCCGGGCTGAACCTTGGCCACGTCGCGGAGGGCGTGCAGCGCTGCGAGGGCAGAGGTTGGCAGCGCGGCAGCTTGCTCGAAGCTGAGGTTCGCGGGCTTGAGGGCGAGCTTGTCTGGTTTGGTGCACACATATTCCGCGCACGTGCTTATGTGCGCGCCGAAAACTTCATCGCCCACCTTGAACTTGGTTACATTCTTGCCCACCGCCTCGACCTCTCCAGCGAGATCGAATCCGGGCACACCGTGTTTTGGTTTGAATAGGCCAGTGGCTAAGCGCATGACCAATGGGGCGCCTCTGACTGCGAAGCAGTCTCCGATATGGAGGCCGGCCGCGCGAACCCGAATCAGTAGTTCATCCGGCTTTATTGTAGGCTTGCTCACGTCCCGGAGAGCGAGATTTTCGAATGAGCCATAGCGATCATAGGTGATGGCTTTCATCGATTGCCCCTCGAGCGCGACTGACCGTGAGGGCGCTGTGATTGTCGACGAGGCGGGAGTGGTCTGAATGGCTGCTGGCATGATATTTTCTTCGCTACTAGGTGCTAAAGTCTGATTTCTCTTGAAGAGATTACGTCGTAAGCTTACATTGTAAGCCTAACTGCGCAAGTCGATGGCAAAGGAAAAAACAAACTTAAGC
>JBNMNB010000287.1:0-9037 GCA_051270635.1 Verrucomicrobiales bacterium
CCGTCAAAGAGATCTTTTTGTCGTTCAATTTGTCGGGAATCATCCCGAGCTTGGGCGACAGCAGGATGCGTTTCCCGGTAGGCGGAACGATCACTTCACTCTTCTTCGCGGAAGTGGCCTCCGATTTCTCGCTCTCCTCTTCTTGTCCAAGCACTGACGAGGCAGAAAGACCGATAGCGCCTGCTGCGGCACTGGTGGTAAGGAACTGACGGCGGGAGAATCTTGCGGGTGGTGGCGTGGATGGGTTCATGGGCGAGTAGTTGCTTTAGATTTTCTAATACACGTTGGCAGTGACGGCAAGACTTCCCGATTCACATTTCAGCGATGCTTTACTTTGGCAATTTTTCAGTTACCGGGCGAGCCCCCCACTGTTGCTGATGACTGCCAACTGGTCGGGCTGCCGGGGTCGGTGATGGGGAGCACTCGGGAAAGAGTGAATCCTCCGCCGTCAGCAGCTTCTGGCCAGGGTGCTTTATCGCCATAGGCGACAGCTTCGACGATGGCACCAGCGCTGTCGACCAGCCGCACTGCGTCTCCGCCATTACCGAATTTAAACGCAAAACCGCCAATAACATCTGTGATATCTGGATAGGCAGCTGCGAACGCTTGTGGATCGCTGGCCAGGATCAAACGCGCATCTGCTGCGAGCACTGTGCCGCCGGGCACAGAGAAAGAATGGTCGTCCTGCTCGTCGAACAGTCGCCAGTCGCTGAGGTCGAGTTCCTCCGCGCCGCTGTTCCAGATTTCGATCCACTCGCTGCCAGCCTGTTTGTCTGCCGGATGGTATTGGATCTCGGTGATGGCAACGGCGGCATTCGCGGGAGACAGGGAAGCGGGTTCGAATTGCGCAGTGACAGTCGATGCTGCGAGTACGGTGACATTTGCAAAATAGGATCCGTCTAGCTCGGTGACGTCGCCACTCCAGTTGCTCAGCGTCCAGCCAGGTTTCGCCAGGGCAGTCAGGGGAGGGGGAAAGTCTTCAAAGTAAGTGCCGCTCCATGGTGCCGCCGCAGTTCCCGACACTGGAATCGAATGCACCAGGACTGCCCCTGCATCTGCTGGCTCAACGCCGACGCGCACCTCTCCCATCCCATTTTCCAGACCGAAATGACTGATCAAGTCGCTGCGTAGTTTGGCTGGGCGTGCAGCCGCATAGTCGCGCATCACTTGCACATGCGACTCCCAGAGTTCAGCAGTAAGTGGAGCATCTTCCTCCTTATATGGATGGTCGAATCCTCGCTCTTGCACGCCCGCCCAGCTCCAGCGTGACAGGTGCGCGGGGATCTCGCTGCGGATCGGTTCCACCAGGGAATTGATGCGACTGATAACATATTCGCTTGAGAACGTACTATTCAGAAGATCGGCGCAGCGTATAATGAAGCGTGACTTGAACTCGTCGTTCTCCAGCAAATTGCGCAGCAAAATCGTCCGCCCGCCAGAGTTCGGCCATCCCGTTCCCGAGCCACTGGCATTAGTATAGAAATCGAACATGTTTTCGTAGTCAGAAAAGTCCCGCTTCATCGCAGGAAGGTAGACGTCTGGCTTCCACAAATTGAATCCGTAGTCCTGATCGTAGACCAGCCAGCGAAAGCGGCCGCCTTCCACCCGAGGTCGCCAGCACTTGATATTACCGATATCGAAGTTCTGGAAAAAGATCACCGACAGGTGGTAGTCGATAAAATTGTCGATGTGCAGGTAGCTGTCTTTAACGGTCTGATACTTTTCTGGATCGTCCAGCCTGCCTCGACTGATGAAATTGCGCATTTTATTGTACTCAGTGGAGCTCCCTGCGTTAGCGGATCCATATCCTTCGATAAGATCGACTTGATCTTCCGGCACGCCGTGGTTGGACTCGACGTAGTGTTCGCTGAGCTTTTCCCGAATGTTGTAGATGCCCCAGTAGTCACCATTGATGTAGACGACACTGGGTCGATAGCCCTGAGTGTCCAGGCCGATGTCGCGCGAAAGACTGGTCAGCATGGCATCGCGGAACAGCGTGAAATTTCCATTTACAAAATAGCTGCCGTAGGAAGCGGGAGTGCTGAATTCCCGAATCTCTGATCTCGGCACTGTCAGATGCGTGCTCTGGTTGTCATTGCCAGAATTTCGCAGCACAAAGCTCTCGAAGGAACTGACTTCTTTGTCAGGAAATAGCTGATGCTGAATGCGGCCAGTGCCACGCCGCGCGCGTGCGAATACAGCAAACGACTTCTGCGCGTAACCGCGGGAACCCCAGCCGCCAAAAATCTTCAGGCCCAGGACATCGTTGAATGCCTGCGACTTGTCGCTCTCATACATTTCGATATTGGCGTCGATTTCTCGATTCTGCCAGGCATTGGAATTACTCCATGGGAAGTTACCTATGATCCGGCCAGTGCGGGAAAATAAGTTGTTGCCAAAGCCATAAAGGCGGCCATTGCGGAATTCAAATTGCTCGGGATCAGCAGTAATAGAGAGCACTGGCAGAGAGTGCGGCACATTGACAAAGTAAGTGCTGGTCGCAGGCTCGCTGGCCGTTCCGTCATGGCTGACGGTGATGGCGCGCACCACAGTAGTGGCGTCGATCTGCATCGGCCCGACTGCTCCCAGACTGGTGTCCTTGTCAGGTTCTGAGCCATCCAATGTGTAGAAAACTGCATCGCCTGGATGAGAAGATTTAAGGGAAACCTGCACTGGTTCCGTGTAGAATCCGGGGGTCTTTGAAAACCCGGGAGGAACAACGTAAGGAGCTGGTAGGCTTCCACTTGTGGGAATGTTAGCCGCTGCCGGTGTTGCCTTTGGAGTGCCGTCGAATTCGTGCCAGGTCAGGGGATTCTCCACGTTCCGTCCCAGTGAGTCATTGCTGGCCAATGGACCGGGTGCAATCCTGTCGAGCGGTTGTCCCGCAGGATTACTGAACCACAGCGATTCGCGGCCGTTGCTCATTTTGAAGTTGGCATGCGGAGCGACGCCATCGCTTCCCGGTCGATCTTTGCCAGACAGAAAAACGATGAGGTGGCCACCAGCAGGAATTCGAATTCCTGCGAATGTCCACTTTTGTAACTCTTCAGGATTATCCGAAAGGCTAAATCCGGTCAGGTCGCTTTCCTCTGCCCCAAGATTGTGCAACTCAATCCAATCTGTGAATTCGCCGTCTTCGTCAGCCAAAGTGGATGTATTGTTAGGCATCACTTCATTGATCACCACAGGAACCCACTTTCCGGGAATCTGAACAACTCGATAGTAGCCGCTAGTTGTGCTCGCTGGTTGCGTTGAGAACTTGAGTTGATCCGGCTGGGCTCCGCGCGCAATCAGGCTGTCATAGACAGGCTGCCATTGCTCCGTCTCTGGATTGGCTGAGAACTCCAGTCGATAGGTGACTTCGGTGTCGGGGACGCTGGCGGAAATTTCGACCGATTCAGCAGTATTGAGCCGAGAGTCGACGATCTGAAAGTCTTCTTGAGCCGACGTCCATGGGACGACGGCAAGCGTGAATATAGCCAATAGAATTTGGCGACAACAGGTGAGGGGGAGGAGAAAGCGGCAGGGTAACGAAGAGATCATCTTCCGACAGCCTAACCACTCGCTGCCTGGCGGGGCAAGATAACGTGAGCCATTGGAGGCACATCTTCAGGGAAAAGTATTGCAGACACATGGAAATAATATATATTTAATAATAACCACAATGAAGCTGCTTCAACTTTCCAAAAAAGTGCCCCATCCGATGAAGGATGGAGAGTCGATTGCTGTAACGCAATCCGCGCGGAGCCTGGCCAATAAGGGAGTTCATATGGATCTCCTGACCTTCAACACTGTAAAACATTCCTGTGATCTTGCGGAAGCGAGGGAAGCGCTCGATCACTATGGCAGGATTGAGGCGATCCCGCTCGACAACCGTGTCCGACCGCTGGATGCGTTGAAGAATCTGCTACTGACGAAAGATTCTTACCATATCGAGCGTTTCGTCGATGACGCCTATTCGGCAAAGCTGATCGAGATGCTGAACGCGACTGATTACGACATTGTCCAGTTGGAAACGATCTATACCGCTCCTTACATTCCGATCATCCGCAAGCATTCGACTGCCAGGATCGTTCTCCGAGCGCACAACGTGGAGCACGAGATATGGGAACGGTTGGCCAGAAATACGCGCAATCCATTGAAGCGTGCTTATTTGAGGATTCTAAGCGATCGCCTGCGGACATTCGAGATCGATCAACTGGACCTGATCGATGCCATGCTGTCGATATCTGCCAAGGACGACGAGAATTTTCGCAGCCTTGGATTCGTGGGAAATTCCAGGGTCATGCCCATCAGTCTCAATCTCGAAACCTACATTGCGGCGACAGAGTGGGACGCGGTGACACTTTCATTCATCGGTTCACTGGACTGGTATCCGAATATCGAAGGACTTGATTGGTTTCTTGAGAATGTTGATCTGAATGGACTTACCTGTCCCCGCACCGGTCAGCCCGTTAAGTTTCATGTAGCTGGTCGAAATCCGCCCGGCCGCATCGTGGCGAATTCGCTCGAGGCACTCCAGTTCCATGGTGAGGTGCCCGATGCGATCGACTTTATCAATGATCATCCGATCATGGTTGTGCCGCTGTTTTCTGGAAGCGGGATGCGCACCAAGATTCTGGAGGCAATGGCGCTCGAGCGCGTAGTCATTACGACTTCGCTCGGTTTGGAGGGAATCGATGCGATCGATGGCGAAGAAGTGCTGATCGCTGATAGCGGTGAGGCGTTTCGTGAGAAAATTCAATGGCTACTGAAGAATCCGGCCAAGATTGCCGAGATGGGCGTCGCTGCACGCAAGCACATTGAAATCAACTACGATGCCGCAACAGTGGCCGACGATGTGCACGATTTCCTGAATTCGGTGATTCGTATGGACGAAACAGTTGCAATCACTCGTGTGGTCGAGCGTTCGTAGTTGCGATTTCCGCAGATGCGGGAAATAGTGACCCAGCGTGTGTAACTCTATCTGTGACAGCCAGCGAAAGGAAGGTGGCCACCTTTCTGGATGAAAAACGTCTTTGCCACACTGCGAAAAGCGCGCAACGAGACCGTTCAGTTCTTTGCTGAGAACCGGCTCGACGGCTTTCCCATCCGCCACCATCTGCGGGGATACTCGGGAGGATCTCTGCGAAAAGATCTCAAAGCAGGTCTGGATGTTGCCCTGTTAGGACTGCCGCAAGGGATGGCTTACGCCAGCATCGCCCATCTGCCCATCGTCTATGGCATCATGTGTGGCGCTGTCGCCTCGATCGTTGGCCCGATTTTTGCCAGTTCCAAGCACACAGTTCTGGGGCCGACCAATGCGACCGCGTTCATGGTCGCTGCCACCATGTTCTTTTCGAACAGGGATCAAGTTCTGCAGGATAATTTGATGTTGATGCCACTTCTGGTGTTGATGGTTGGATTGTTGCTGGTGATTGGAGCGTTCTTCAGGTTTGCGGATTTGATTCAATATATCAGCCGCAGTGTGGTCGTTGGCTATATTACTGGTGCCGCAGTCCTCATTACCGCAAACCAATTGAAGCATGTGCTCGGGTATCAGGATCCAATTCAGAGCGGGCGCACATTTTTCTCCATTGTTGCGTCGACTTGGAATGCACTCGGCAATACCCAATGGCTGCCACTGGCTCTGGCGGCAGGCACCATGCTACTGTTTTGGTTACTAAGGAAAAAATTGCCACGCTTCCCTGCATTTGCAGGTGTCCTGGTGCTAGTCTCAGTGATTGCCTATTTTCTTGAAGGAAGCGACTTGATGGAACGCATCGGCGGATCAGTGCCGACTCTCGAGAAATTCGAAGCTAGTGACATCGGCTTGAAGGTTCCTGATCTCGGGGAAGGATTGATCGTTGAAAGGATCAGCCCATTGTTTGGGATCGCCATCGCCATCGCATTTTTAGCTGCACTGGAAAACTCCATCATGGGAAAAACCCTGGGCAGTCGCACCGGCCAGCAGCCGGACATGAACCAGGACATGCTCAGCGTTGGGATCACCAACATTTGGACCGGATTCTTCAGCGGTATGCCCGCCTCGGGATCATTAACGCGTTCGGCTCTAAATCACGAAAGTGGTGCAGTCTCGCCCATTTCGACGATTTTCAGTGGAGTGTTGTGTCTCATTGGTGCTTTCACCTTGGGGCATCTGGCGCAACACATTCCAAAGGCAGTTCTCGCCGCGCTGGTCATTTGCATCGCCGCGTCATTGATCAATGCCCGCAACCTGCGGATCTGTTTCAATGCCACGCGATCGGATGCCGCAGTGTTAGTGATCACGATTGCTTCGACGCTTGTGATGCCACTGCATGTCGCCATTTTCGTCGGCGTTGGGCTTTCAGTTGTCCTCTACCTGCGCAAGGCAGCTCAGCCGCAGCTGGTCGAATACCAATTCAACGAAAAAGGAGACTTGCTGGAGGCTGAGGACGGGCAAACGCAACGATTGCCAGGCATCTCAATCGTCCATGTGGAAGGCGATCTGTTTTTTGGTGCAGCGGAGCTATTCCGAACTCAAATTCAGCGGACAGCTGCTGATCCCAATTTGAAGGTCATCATTTTGCGCCTGAAGAATGCCCGCCACCTTGATGCCACCAGCGTGATGGCGCTCGAAGAACTCATCCATTTCCTTGGCGCGCAGGGACGTTTCTTGTTGGTCAGTGGAGCGATGCGTGATGTCTATAAAGTCCTGCGAAATTCTGGAATGATAGAAGTCATCGGTCGCGACAACATTTTCATGGGTGTGCCCAGCAACCCGAACATTTCCACTAAAAACGCACTGAAGCGGGCGCAGGAACTGCTTGGCACAAAGGATGCCGAAGTGCACATCTTCTACGATCCCAACAAGTCGTAGTGTTCAAGGAATCCAGAAAATGTGCAATCTCTACGACGTCGGAGCATCTCCCGTTCAGTCACGGTCGAAGTGGGAGAAGTTGATCAATAATGCGCTCGGCGACAAGGCCTACTACGTGGCACCCAGTAAACCTGGCCCAGTCGTGCGACTGGTCGACGTCCATGCGGAAGTGACCTCGATGCGCTGGGGATTCCATCGCCCCTGGAGTCCAAGTATCAACAACGCACGAGATGATAAACTGGACGGCCGCACCTGGTCAGAAGCGTGGAAAACAAGCCGCTGCCTGATTCCTTTGAGGCGCTTCTATGAATGGAGTGGCGACAAGGGATCAAAAATCAAACACGCCATTCAAGTGAAAGAAGCAGACGCAGCAGATGCGGACGCAAATACCGATAATTGGTTCTGGATTGGTGGCATCTGGGAACAAAATCCGAAGCCTGGCATCGGCCTCAGCTTCTCCATGCTGACGACCAGTGCCAACGACCAAATGAAAGAGATTCACAGCCGCATGCCCGTCATTCTCGATGCCACGGATCTCGAAGAATTCCTCATCTCGCCCAAACCACCCAGACACCTCATCAAACCATACACGGGCGAGTTATCAATCAATCCTCCCGGAGATCCTCCGTGGTTTTAGGTGGGGTGAGTTCGACACAGGAAGATAAGAGACAATCGTCGTTCACTTCTAGAGAGAGAAGACAAATTGACAAATCGCTCATGAACCGCAGTGAAATCGACTGAATTCCATTACTCAGCGATCCAACGATTTCATGGACAGAGCCCGCGCAACTCCAAATCCACGCGGAGTAATGGAGTATTGGAGTTTACCCGGCCCAAAGGGCCAGCACTATGCGAGCCCAGGCCATCGGTCTGGGTATAGTGCGTAAAAAATGTGTAGCCCCAACGGGGCGACTCTATATTAAATTAGAATGTCACGCCATGCCACAATCACTCGCCAGAGTTACGATCCACATTGTATTCTCTACCAAAAATCGCGATCGATCTTTAGGCGACGCCACATCACAAAAGAATGACGTTCCAAGACGAGTTTCGGGAACTCTGCACACGCCCCACAATATTGCAATCGACGAGCGCTACGTCTGGGATTAGGGGCGCACCTTTGGGGCTGTCTTGGCCGACTGGATGGAATCCAGTCCTAAGGAAGCCTTGCCTGACTCGACCAAAATTCCTACAGTGAGCACACCAAAATGAACGAACGCAAATCTGCAAAGGAATGAAAAAGCGGCACAATGAGCGCTATGAGAGCGACACTACGCCAAGCCACGAAATCGCTCAGAAGTATCGTGAAGTCATCTACGAAGATGAGCATGAGGCCAGACTTGCGTTGATTCACTACCGGGGGGGAGAGGAAGAGTTCCTCCTTGGGACGGAATATTGCTCCAGTGACGATCCGGGTGATCGCGCGACGGGAGCGGGCATCTTGGCGCAACTAGGGTGTGGTGACCAGACTTTTAGGGACGAGAGCATTGAGATTCTCACGCGTCTACTCGACGATGCAGATGTATATGTCGTCTACTGTGCTGCGGTCGGACTTGGCCATCGGTCAGCAGATTCGGCTATTCCCGCTCTGCTCCGTCACGTCGATCACCCTGATTCGCTGATTCGATACGGTGTAGTAATTGGACTGCTTGGTCTTGAGGACGACCGTGCTATCGAAGGGTTGATTAAGCTTGCGGCAGATGATGACTATGATGTCCGGAATTGGTCAGTCTTTGGTTTGGGGACGGAGATCGATTCAGACTCTTCAGCCATACGAGAAGCTTTGCGAGACTCATTGGGTGACTCTGATCACGAGATTCGAGGTGAAGCCCTCTTGGGTCTAGCGAGGCGTGGAGATCCTACGATTATCCCAGAGTTATTCAACGAATGGAGAGACGATGATATTAGCATCTTAAGTATTGAAGCAGCGGCGGAAACTCGAGACTCACGCCTGTTTCACCGCTTGAACCATCTTACTGAGATCCTTACTCTCGATGATGACCCTCACTTCGCGAGCAAGTTGGACGACGCGATCGCTGCTTTCCTGAGAAAACGACTCTCCTATTCGCTTATCCTAGAAAGGAAAATAGGATATGGATATTGAGGCGAGTCGCGGGTGAGGCGTCCAGTTGAGATCGACAAACGGGAGTGCGGGAAGAATCTGGGATTCTATCCACTGAGAAGGGGGGCCGCATC
>JBNMNB010000288.1:0-8989 GCA_051270635.1 Verrucomicrobiales bacterium
AAGGCGGCGATGACTGGCAGGTGATCGGTTTGGCAAACGTCGATGTTTTTGGAAATGTCAGCAAGTTGAGGCTCCATGGGAGACAGCAAAGCAGACACTAGCAAAAGTACAAGTTTAAAATTAATAAGCTTATAACAAACTCACTGTTAAATAGTTACCAAAGCCGACCTATAACATTAACACCGCGCGGAATGTGTGCTAAGCCATGAAATCCAGCTCTTATTGAAGGATGAGCTGCCTCACATTGATTTGACGAGCCGAGCCATCAACATGTGCGAGGAATCCAATGATGACTGTCATTTTCGAGAACTCGTTGGCAGGTCTCTCTCGCTGGGCACCCGCAAAGTTCTCCATTGCTCTGACACCAGGGATTCCCTAACTTGCGGGGTGATCTTTCGAGAGTCAGCACGATGGAGGATTCTAGGCGCGATGTTTGGTGCCTGGTCTTGTGGCGTGGTGTCTGCTGTAGAAGATCCCGCGGCGGCATTCTTTGAGAAAGAGATCGTTCCTGTCCTGGAACGGCGCTGCTACGAATGTCATAGCCACGAATCCGGCAAAGCGAAAAGTGGCCTTGTGCTAGACACGCGCAGTGGCTGGGAACACGGCGGCGATTCGGGGCCCGCTCTGATTCCTGGCAATCCGAACGAGAGCCTGATCATTGCGGCGGTCCGTTACGGCAATGTGGATACGCAGATGCCGCCGAAAGGAAAGCTTCCGGAAGGAGAAATCGCTTTGTTAGAGAAATGGGTTGCCATGGGAGCACCGGATCCACGTCAGTCGGAAGTTTCTGCCGAAAAGACCAGCGTCGATATCGAAGCGGGACGTAAGCACTGGGCCTATCAGCCCATTCGTGAATCCGCTAGTCCAGCCGTGAAGGAGGGGCAATGGCCGCTCACTGCGAGCGACACGTTCCTCCTCGCTCGGCTCGAAGGGGAGGGGATTCGTCCGGCGGCAGAGACCGATCGTTATACTTGGCTGCGGCGTGTTTCTCTTGATCTCACCGGGCTCCCCGCGATCCCGGAGGAAGTGGCGGCGTTCATCGCTGATGATTCGGAAGATGCCTTTGCCCGTGTGGCAGATCGTCTTCTCGGTTCCCGTGCGTTTGGCGAACGCTGGGCGCGGCATTGGCTTGATCTCACAGGTTACGCAGACCAAGTCGGCACGGCGAATAATGTGATGGCCACGGATGGTTGGCGTTACCGTGACTACCTTGTCGATGCCTTCAACGCAGATAAGCCGTTCGACCGTTTCGTTAGGGAGCAGATCGCGGGCGACCTCATTCGTGAAGGCACCGTGGAGGAACGCGCGGCCGCTTTGATTGCCACCGGCTTTCTTCTGCTTGGTGATATTGATATTGCCAATTCGAACAAGGACCAGATGCGCGTGGATGTGACGGACCAACAAGTGAGCAAAGTTGGCACCGCTTTTCTGGGAATGACCCTCGGTTGCGCGCGCTGTCATGATCACAAGTTCGACCCGATTCCTGTGGAGGATTACTACGCGATCGCAGGGATCTTCCAAAGCACGGACTCCACCTACAAGATCGATCGCGGCGTCTGGAGCATGGTGAAAACGGTAGATTTACCAGAGACCAAAGCGCAAATGGCCGAGCGTGCCGCGCTCGCCAAGCAGCATGAGGAGCAACTGATCGCTTGGAAACAAGAACGGGATTTGGCCCGCAAGAACAAGCAGGACGCCGAGGTCCGAGGCCTGAATCGTCGGATTGAACACGCCGAGTACTTCAAGCCCGCAACGCCCCAAGCCATTGCCGTCAGCGATGATGCGGCCCCAAGCGACATGCGCATCACGATTCGGGGAAATGCCCATGCGTTGGGCAAGGTCGTGCCGCGCGGGTTCCTTCAAGTGGCTTCCTCTACGCCAGCCAAACCGATTCCGAATGACCGCAGCGGGCGCCTTGAACTCGCTGACTGGATTGTTAGTCCAGAGAATCCGCTCACGGCTCGAGTGACGGTGAACCGCCTTTGGCAGAAATTCTTCGGTGAAGGCTTGGTCCGTTCTGTGGATTACTTTGGACTGCGCGGGGAAACGCCATCGCATCCGGAATTGCTCGATCACCTTGCTAATCGCTTTGTTAGCAGTGGTTGGTCGCAGAAGAAACTCATCCGCGACCTCGTGCTAAGCCGTGCCTATCGGATGGGCGGCCATCATGATTCTCGTGCCGCCGCCCTCGATCCTGACAATCGTCTGCTCTGGAGAATGAACCCGCAACGGCTTGATGCCGAGTCGATGCGTGATTCACTCTTTGCTGTCTCCGGGGTCTTGCAGACTTCGAACGGCGGGCCTGCTCTTGCACTGGAGTATCCAGAGAACGTCAACGGCCTCGATCCAAAGAACGTCAATCCACCTGGCTTCAGCCTCACGACTTATCGGCCCGGCCAGAAGCGACAACGCACGCTCTATCTACCTATCATTCGCTCAGGCGCTCAACCAGCCCCTGCGGAATTGCGCAATCTCTTCGATTTCACGCAGCCCGCCATCATGTCGGGTCAACGCCCGATCACCGCCGTGCCGACTCAGGCGTTGTTCCTCATGAACAGCGATGAATTGAAGCAACGCGCTGCGGAGTTGGCCTCACGCACCGTTTCTGAAACTAGCAAACCCGCCGAACGGATCAGCCAGCTCTGGCTCCTCACCTATGGCCGCCCCATCAGTGAAGAGGAAACGTCCGATACGCTCCGCTTCTTAGAATCGCTTCCCCAAGACGAGTCTGCTTGGGTCGACCTTTGTCACGCCTTGCTTGCCTCGAACGAATTTCTCATGCGCCTCTAGCAAACTCATGATCTCACGACGTCATCTCCTTCAAAATGCCGCTTGTGGATTCGGCGGCCTCGCCTTCCACAGTCTGGCCGCCAATGCGTTAGGCTCTGCGCCGACCCATTTCCCTGCCAAGGCAAAGCGCGTGATCTTTCTCTTCATGGCAGGCGGCCCGTCACAGCCGGACCTCTTCGATCCCAAGCCCTATATCCAGCGGAAACACGGCGAGAGAGTCACTCCGCCGATCGACGATCATTTGCTCAGAACCGGCGTCGATCAGTTCCTAGCACTTGCTCCGGGGGCGCCTGTCCGTCCGCGTGGCGAGTGTGGGATGATGATCTCCGATCTCCTGCCGCACATGGCGTCAGTCGCTGATGACCTGTGTCTCTTGCGTGCCATGCAAGCCGACAGCAAATCACACCCCACCGCGACCTTACAAATGC
Source organism: Verrucomicrobiales bacterium (assembly GCA_051270635.1). Classification (GTDB taxonomy): domain Bacteria; phylum Verrucomicrobiota; class Verrucomicrobiia; order Verrucomicrobiales; family DEV007; genus JAGROY01. Next base: position 3,219 of record JBNMNB010000288.1, read on the forward strand.
ACACTGGGATGATCGCTGAAGCGCTTCCCACCATGGGGTCGTGGATTGGCTATGGTCTTGGCTCGGAGAATGATGATCTTCCCGGATACATCACCATTCATCCGCCTGCCGATGTCCGCACGTATGGATCAGGCTTTCTGCCAGCCGCCTACCAGGGTACGCCACTGACCGTGCCCAAGGATGACAAGACCGCGGCGATCAAGTATCTAACGGACTCCCAAGGCAATGGAGTAGCTCAGCGTTCGCGGCTCGATTTCCTTCAGGGAATGAATCGCCGTTTGTTAGAACGCTATCAAACAGAGCCTCAGATGGAAGGTCTGATCAGCGCTTTCGAAATGGCCTATCGGATGCAGGTCAGCGCACCGGAGCTCGTCGATCTCTCTGGCGAATCCAAAGCCACGCGCGATCTCTACGGCATCGATGAGAACCCGACCGATCGCAATGGCAAGGCCTGCCTACTCGCCCGCCGCCTCAGTGAAGCGGGCGTCCGTTTCGTCCAAGTGACCATCGATGGTTGGGATCATCACGGTGACATTCGCACCGCGCTTCCCAACTCCTGTGCAGGCTCAGACAAACCGGTCGCAGGCCTGATCAAGGATCTCAAGAACCGAGGCATGCTCGATGACACGCTGGTCGTATGGACAGGAGAATTTGGCCGCAGCCCCTGGAGCCAGGACCTGTCAGGGACCTCTCCCATCGAGAAGCACGGCCGTGAACACCAACAAGAAAGTTTCTGCACCATCCTTGCCGGCGGCGGCATCAAGCCCGGACTGACATATGGCTCAACGGATGATTTCGGTTTCCTTCCTGTCTCAGGAAAGATCCACTTGCATGATCTTCATGCCACGATCCTCCACCAGCTCGGCCTCGACCACGAAGCGCTCACCTACCGCCACGCCGGAAGAGACTACCGCCTGACGGATGTTTATGGGAGAGTCGTGAATGAGATTCTGGCGTGAACCTAGCACTCTGACTGTTTACCTCATGACGGCATGGACGATGGGACGTTCATTCGCTAGATTCGTGATCTTTCTCTCTGAAGGCACCGACGAGGCCTTTCGTGAGATCTTATCTCGGCATACCGCACTCGTGTGCCCAAGAAGTTTTCAGTCATCTAACAAGCAAAGCCTCTCAGTTGTCTCGCAATGTCGTAATGGCAGGTGAACGCTCACATTGGCCTGCTCAACGTTTGCGAAGCCATTACGTATTGGCCGAGAGCACGCCGGGATCGTGAAGCACAAAGGGCCAGGCAAGTGGAATCACCTGCCTGGCCTGAGTGTTAAAGCGAACTATGTTCGTAAGCTTACTCAGCCACCAACTTCTTGGCTTCGTCAGGAACGTCGATCTTGGTCGTGCCGACTTCTTTGATCTCAATGGTGGTGGTGCGAGCGAGGTCGCGGTCATTGCCATTGAAGCTGATGGAGCCAGCGGCCTCCGTTTCGTATTTGGTGAGGATGCCGTCGGTGATCCAGAACTTGGCAGTGACTTTGACGCCGGTCGGCTCAGGGCGATCTCCGCCGCCATTGCCGCCGCGGCCACCGCCGAAGCTCACAAGTGCTTTGGCCGCTTCTTCCTTCAACGCACCGGCGTAGGCATCACCGTCTTTCTTGAGTTCTGACACATTGCCCAAGAGCTCTTCCGCTTGCACGGCAGGTGCTTTGAAGTTGCGGAGACCTCTGCCTCCACGACCGCGTCGTTGTCCTTGGCCGCCACGAGCCCCTTGTGCCTCAACGGCGGCCCAGCCGTCTTGGCCTTTGTAGGCGGACTTCTTGCCTTTGACTAACGATTCGCTTGTACGATCACCGCGTTTGCTGGTGACGTAGGCGAGGCCATCAGCGGTCTTGCCTTCGGTGGGGCCGGAAGCGCCACGTGCACCACGACCGCCAGTGTCGCCACCTGTGCTTTCAGGGCGCTTGGTGGTGGAGGTCCAGCTGTAGTTGCCTTTCTCAGCGAGCTTTTTAATGGCCCCCGTCAGGTCTTCTTTGGCATCGGCCTGAACCGAGATGAGTGATCCGGCAAAGAACAATGCCGCTGTCAGTATTAGGTTGGTTTTCATGAGTATGGAGCAATGGATTCGCTCGAACGCATTTGAATAACGTCGTTCCATAGTCATGCGGGGTTTGGCGCCTGAGTCCGTAAACTTTTTCCGACCGTTGGCACATTTTTCGAAAGTACGGCGGGGTAGGTTCTTCAGCCGGCTCAAAGACCGGCAATAGGCAGTCACTTTCTTTGCTGACAGTGCTGGTAATCCGCGCATATTACGACGTGAAAACTCTTTGTACTCTCTGTCTGGCCTCATTCTTTCTTCTTCTACCCGCTACGGCGGAGATCATTCGCGAGGCAAACACGACGTTGAATCTTCCTGACGCCCTGCCGGTGGCTTCAGGTTTCAGGACGGAGAATGCCCTCGACAATTTGCGGTTCTCCAACCCGATCGATTTGGCCTCGCCTCCCGGTGTCAAGGACCGGCTGTTTGTCATCGAACGGCGCACCGGTATTCAGGTTGTGAATCTTGAGACCATGACGAAGTCGTCGTTCATCACGTTGAACACTTATCTATCCGATGAGGGGCGATCGCTGCGGATCGATGGTGATAATGGCGTCTTGAGTCTAACGTTCCACCCAAATTACAACGAGAACGGCTACTTCTTTGTCTTCTATAGTTTTGAAATCGGTAGTACGATCCATCAACGCGTCGCACGCTTTACGGCGACGGGAACGCCCGGGAACTATGATAGAGCGATGAAGGCAGATCCTGCCACGGAGTTTCCGCTGATCACGCAGCGCGATGAACGGAACAATCATCAAGGAAGCGATATGGAGTTTGGTCCAGACGGCTATCTCTACATTTCAGTGGGCGACGAAGGGCAACAACGCGATGGTGGCGACAATGCCAGGCGAATTGGCAAAGATTTCTTTGGCGGCATTCTGAGGATTGATGTCGATCACCGGGCTGGTTCGCTGCCGCCCAACCCACATGATGAAAGCAGCACTTCTGCGGTTGGTGATAGTGCGGTGCATGAGGGCGCTTACGCCGTGCCTGCGGACAATCCCTTCACGGATCTCAAACAAAGCCTCTTCGGCGGCGTGAGGTACAACGGCTATTCCGTTGCGAAATCGCAAGTCCGCACAGAATTCTACGCCATTGGTTTGCGTTGTGTTTGGCGCATGAGTTTCGATCCGCTTACCGGGCGATTGTTTGCCGGCGACGTGGGCCAGGATGCCTACGAAGAAGTGAACATCATTACCAATGGCTTCAATGGGGGATGGAGCTGGCGCGAAGGCCTACATTCACATAGCCCTGCCGTGGCGCCAACAGATCCGCCGAATAACTTCGATCCCGCGGATCCCATCTTTGAATACGACCACCAAAACGATGACAATGGGAACGATGGGGTGATCCATGGCAACTCGATCACCGGCGGGGTCGTCTACCGAGGCGATCGTCTGCCTGAACTCTTTGGTAAGTATCTCTTCTGCGACTACACAACCGGCCTCATCGCAGCTCTCACAGAACAACCTGATGGCACTTGGACCGGCGAGCGCTTGGCGACGGACAATAACATTTGTGCCTTTGGTTACGATCCGCGCAATGGCGATGCCCTGATGTGCGATCTCACCTCCGGCGAAGTCAAACGTCTTGCTCGTAGCGGCACCACTGGAGCAGAACCTCCTGCGACGTTGTCTGCCACGGGGGCCTTCGCTGATCTCGCCACGCTATCGCCGAATCCCGGCATCGTCGCTTACGAACCCAACGTGGCCTTCTGGAGCGATCACGCCATCAAATCACGCTGGTTTTCTATCAAAAACACTACGGACACGATAGGCTTCGCTGCGGATCAACCTTGGGCCTTTCCCCAAGGGATGGTTTGGATCAAGCATTTCGATATCGACACAAGCCGTGGAGATGCAAACACACGTCGGCGATTGGAAACACGCTTCCTAGTGAAGACGGACTCTGAGGTTTATGGGCTGACTTACAAATGGCGCGACGACCAAAGTGATGCGGACCTCCTCTCAGAAGAGGGTCTCACCGAACTCATTCCAGCTAGCAATCCGCCGCAATCCTGGCGGTATCCCAGCCGGTCCGAGTGCATGACCTGCCACACATCCGCTTCTGGCCACGCGCTGAGTTTCAATACGTATCAATTAAACAAGGGAAATCAGTTAGGCGATCTCGAACAGGCCGGTTACTTTTCACAACCTTTGGCAGTCGCCCCTCACGCATTGCCAGCGCTCGCCGCTGCGGATGACAGTTCCGCGTCACTCGAATGGCGGGTGCGTTCCTATCTACAAACGAACTGCGCCCAATGTCATCAGCCTAACGGCTCCTCTCGTGGCGACTGGGACGCGCGCATTACCACGCCTATGGATATGGCGAACATCATCTCCGGTGCCCTTGTCAACGATGGCGGCGATCCCGCCAATCGATGGGCGGTGCCTGGCGATCCCGCGCACTCGATGGTGCTCAAACGCTTGCAAGGCGATGGCTTTCTTCGCATGCCGCCTCTCGCCTCTTCAGAACGCGATCTTGCTGCGGAGAAACTACTCACAGATTGGATCCTCACGGAATTACCAACTCGCAGTCTCGCGCAACATTTCCGCGTCTCAGAGATCATGTATCACCCCGCGCAGGGTGATGCCTTCGAATTCATCGAATTCTCAAATATCGGCCCCGAGGCACTTTCCCTCAATGGCGTCCAGGTGAGTAACGGATTCACTTTCGACGACATCATGTTAGAACCTGGCGCTTACACGATCATCGCAGGCCACGCCGAAAGTATTCGCAATGCCTTTGGTCCGGATGTGCCGATTGCTGGCCAGTGGTCAGGGGATCCGTTAGGCAACGACGTCGGTAGCATTGAGGTTCACTCTGTGGAAGGCGCAGAAATTCAGCGCGTCACCTACCGAGCCACGGCGGAATGGCCTCAAGAAGCCAACGGAAACGGCAAGTCCTTGGAGATCACAAGCTTTGAAGCGGACCACACCCTTGCTGAAAGTTGGCAGAGCAGTGCTGAGATCGGTGGCAGTCCAGGTGGCTACCATTTGTTAGAACCACCGGTGTCGACAGACAGTGATGGCGATGGCATCATCGATGTTGAAGAGGCTGCTATTGGCACTGATCCTAACAAAGCCGACACGGATGGCGATGGTCTCAATGACGGCGAAGAACGCACCCTCTCCACCAATCCGCTCTTAGCGGATTCCGATGGTGATGGACTGAATGATCGACTGGAAACGCTGCTTGGCGTCGATCCACTCGATAGACAGTCCGTCTTTCGCATCCTCTCGGTGAACGTCGATGGTGATACCGGCGATGTGACCCTAACATGGCCATCGGCATCCGATGTCACTTACGACGTATTGGCGTCTCGGGACCTGATGACTTGGAATGTGATTCAGGAGCCAGGCATCAGCACCAAGGATGAATTGAGCACTTCGATCGTCAGCGGCACGGAAGCGGAGCCTTTCTCATACTTTCGCATCAGCGCACGCTACTAGCGGTTTGCCGATCACGTCTTTGGAAATGGGTCGCTTCAAGATTGATTGCGGACAATGCTTCCTCATCACGCATGATCTTTGAAATCACGAGACCATGATGAGAAGCCCATCCCCAGGCACGGCCTGTCTGTCCATTCTGTGCCTCAGGTTGTGCCGGCAATGGCCGGTTTCTCCAATCCATTGAAAAGTATGAATCATGTTAATTGACCATTCAACATGTAGTAACGCACCGGCGTGTGGCGGCGACAAAGCACGCGAAACGGAGCGGT
>JBNMNB010000289.1:0-8981 GCA_051270635.1 Verrucomicrobiales bacterium
ACACCTGTCGCAGTCGTGATCCCAACAGTGCCTGCGCACTGGCGCTGCTGCGCACCGCCCTGCTAGCCGCAGTGCGCGCCTCAGGTCGGGAAAGTTTGACTCAAGCCATCGAAGAATTCGCCGCAGATCGTCGTCCCGCCGTCGCTTTGATCACGAACCAACGACTTGCATCGCTACTTGCGTAAACCCTGCCTCAAGTCCCGTTCTCGTTAACTCACTCAATTTCATTTTTCCCTGTGTTAAAGGTTTCAGCATTCAGCGATAGGTCGCTCCCAAACTACTAACTCCGTCTATTTCTCACAGACTATCAGAGAATATGTCAGAAATGGAAGTAGAATCAGCGCCGGAACTGAATTCCTAAGCAAATATTTCGTGCACCACTCGGCCATGCACATCTGTGAGGCGAAAATCCCGTCCTGCGTAACGATGGGTGAATGCCGTGTGATCGAAGCCGAGTAAGTGAAGAATAGTCGCGTGAAGGTCATGGAAATGAACGCGATTCTCGACCGAATAGTAACCGTAATCATCGGTCTTGCCGAACTGGATGCCGGGTTTGATCCCACCACCCGCTAGGAACATTGTGAACCCGTGCTGGTTGTGATCGCGCCCGTCTTTCCCCTGTGCCACAGGAGTTCGACCGAACTCGCCACCCCAGATGACGAGCGTGTCGTCCAGTAATCCACGCTGTTTGAGATCCTGAATGAGCGCCGCCACGGGTTTGTCCATTTGCGCGGCATTGGCAGCATGTTCTTTCTTCAAATTACCGTGCTGATCCCAGTAACCATGCGTCGCCTGAACGAAGCGCACCCCGGACTCGGAAAATCGACGCGCCATGATGCACTGCTCGGCAAATGCCTTGGTGGTCGGATCATCCAGGCCGTAGAGATCACGCATGCTCTTCGGTTCATTACTGATGTCCTGCACCTGCGGCACTTCCATCTGCATGCGGAAGGCCAGTTCATAGGAAGCGATGCGCGCCTCAAGATTGGAATCAATACCGCTTGCGGCAAGGTGACGCTGATTCATTTGCGCCAGCAGATCGAGCTCCATGCGCTGGCGGTCAGTTGTCGTCCTTGCATTCTGCAGAAAAGGAACACGATAGCCTTCGCCTTTGCGTGCAAAGCGGGTGCCCTGAAAGTGCGCTGGCAAAAATGCTGACGACCAGGCATTGGCCCCGCCGTGTGAGCCGGATGGATCGATCGTGATGAAACCGGGCAAATTCTGATTTTCCGTGCCCAGTCCATAAGTGATCCACGAGCCCATCGATGGCCGGGTGAAGGTGTCGGAACCGGTGTGCAATTCCAGCAATGCCCCGCCGTGACGCGAGTTCGAACCATACATCGATTTAATGATACAAAGGTCATCGGCAACCCCGGCAATGTGCGGCAGCAGTTCGCTTACGGTAGCACCGGATTGACCATGCTGGCGAAAGCTGAAGGGTGACGCCAACAGGTTCCCGGTCTGACTGGAAACGACGCGTGGCTTATCGAATGGCAGCGGCTTGCCCGTGTCTTTCTGCAACTGCGGCTTGTAGTCGAACAAGTCCACTTGCGAAGGCCCACCGTGCATGAACAGGAAAATCACCCGCTTCGCCTTTGCTGCGAGCGGAGGTTGCCGCGCCAGCAATGGTGAAACGGCAGGTTTGGCCGCACGTGCCTCATCGGCCAGTAGCGAATGCAATGCCAGAGCACCGAAACCAGCAGCAGATTTCTGCAGCATTGCCCGCCGATTCATCGGCAGTGCTTCGCGATTGTGACAAAGTAAGGGAATGCGCTGCATGACTAATCGACGTAGAGAAATTCGTTGCTGGCCAGGAGGACTCTGCATAGCGCCTGAAGCGGATCATCGCCAGGATAGCGATCGAGAAACTGCCGGGCAGATTGCTCTTCATCCGCAGCAGGCACTCGCCCGAGGATGTGCTGGTAAAGCGCGGCTATCGGATCGGATGCGTTCTCTAACGCAGTCACGATCGCCTGCGCGGCATCGAAAACCAGTGGCCCATTCATCATGAAGAGTGATTGCGGCGCTACCGTCGACGTCTTGCGGTTCCCATTGATCATCGAAGGATCCGAAAAGTCGAAAGCGACGAATGCATCGTAGACACCACTGCGCATGATTGGCAGATACACAGCCCGGCGAGGCGTCTTCCAGTAATTGTCCAACTCGCCCTTAGACGCATACTTTCCGTGCGCATCTGTGAGCAATTGCCCGAACATGCGCGCATCCAGCAACCCACTGAGGCTAAGCAATGCATCCCGCACTTCCTCGGCATCGAGTCGACGACGATGGAAGCGCCAGAGAGAGGTGTTCGCAGGATCGATCGCGGCGCACTTTGCATCGTAGTCCGTGCTGCGTTGATAGGTTTGCGACTGCATGATGAGGCGGTGCATCGCTTTGATCGACCAATCGCTCTCCATGAATTTCACCGCTAGATGATCGAGCAGCTTCTGATTGGTCGGCGCTTCTCCCAGTCGACCAAAATTGTCCGGCGTTGGCACGATTCCTTCACCAAAATGCCAGCGCCACAGTCGATTCACCATGACTCTGGCAGTCAGCGGATTCTTTGCATTGGCGATCCATTGGGCAAGTTGCAAACGCCCGCTTTGTCCCTGCGGGATCGGGGCCTGACTTTCCCCTGCCAGGGCTACTGGAAAACGGCGCGGCACGGTTTCGCCCAGCGTCAGGTAGTTGCCACGTAAGTGCACTTGGGTGTCCTCTGGCTCGCCATCGCGCACCGCCATGATGCGCCGCGAACGTTTCTCACGCTTCGCCTTCAGCGCATTCACTTGTGCATTGATCTTCTTCTTTGCCTCCTTGTCCTTCTCTTTCTTAGCCTCCGCTTCCAGTTTGTCGATGCGTTCGTCCATCGCCTTCACTTCAGGCGGCGATCGATCGTATTCATGCCACTTCGCCACGACCTTGTAGTTCGTCATGGTCGTCGTGCTCTTAAAGATTCCCGCCAGCCCATAGTAATCGGCAGCAGAAATCGGATCAAATTTGTGATCGTGGCAACGGGCGCAGCCAATCGTCATCCCTAAGAACGTCCGCCCCATCGTATCGATCTGGTCATCGACAATGTCCATGCGCATCTTCATCTGATCATCGCATGCCAGCATTTTGGGGCCGACAGAAAGAAACCCGGCGGCGATCAATTTCGAATCGTCTGGATCATCGTGAGGAGCTGCCAAATCACCTGCAAGTTGTTCGGTAATGAATGTCGTATACGGCTTGTCTTCATTGAACGAGCGAATGACGTAGTCGCGGTAACGAAACGCGCTGGTGTAAGCCATGTTTTCATCGAGTCCATTGGTATCGGCATAGCGCGCGACATCCAGCCAGTGCCGCCCCCAGCGTTCGCCATACTGCGGCGACGCCAGCAGTCGATCGATCAGTCGGGCGCAGGCATCGGGGCGCTCGTCTTCGATAAATGTGCGCAGCTGATCTGGACTCGGCGGCAGTCCGTGCAGTGCCTGATAAACGCGGCGGGCGAGAACACGCTTCTCAGCTGGTGGCGCAGGAGTCAGCTGGTGTGAAATTAATTTTTCACCGACTAGAGAATCGATCGTATCCCCGGTAGTGCTGACCGGCGGCTGGAACGCCCAGAAGGAACGAGCCGCATCGAGATCATCATCTGCCGACACTGCGCTGGGCGCTGGCACACCTTGACGTGGATCAGGTGCCCCCAAGGCGATCCACCGGGACAGGATCGCGATCTCTTGCTCTGAGATTCGACCATCCGGCGGCATCTTCAGATCCGAATCGCGGTAGCCTATAGCCTTGACGATCAAACTTTGCTGCGGATCACCCGGCACCAGCGCCGCGCCGGAATCACCACCTGCTTCCCAACCATGCTTGCTGTCCAATAGCAAACCGCCCTTCTGCTTCGCTGCTTCCACAGAATGACACTCATAACAGTGGGTGACCAGAAGCGGTCTGACCTTTGATTCAAAGAAATCGTGTTCCGTTACCGAAAGTGCACCATCTCCCGCACCGGCCCAAGTGTGGACAGCGACTGCCATCCCACCGAACAACAGGCAAACGCCACGCAAAAAGAATTTGGAAGAACCTAATATCATTGAAACAAATCAAGCAGCATCAGTGAGCCGATCGTTGTCAGCAACATACCACAGCGAACGACGCTAAGCACTTCGTGATTCCAACATGATCAATGCCAGTGCAACATTGAACATAGTTGACCACCTTCACTTATTTGGTTTCTTTAGATCAAACCGATCGCATGTGGAATGGTCGATCCGGTTAGAATGCAGTTTAACTTAACGCCTTCAACCATGAAAAATAGATTCCTGATCCTTCTGGCGGTGGTCACCGCACTGATGTGCCAGATGGCCAAAAGCGAACTCACTGCCCCAACTTCAGTTCCTGCCGGAAGCAGCTTCGAAGTTGCCTGGTCGGGTCAGGAAAAGAAGGGCAGGATGCGAATGGTCACGGCGGATGGCGCAATTCTCAATGGTGGCTCCTACAAGTATCCATCCAACAGTAAGACGGGCACGGTGGATTTACAGGCCCCCATTGAGGCTTGGAATTATGATGTCATCTACATCATGGGTGGCGAAGTTCTAGCGAGAGAAACCCTCAATGTGGGTGGCACTGTCGCAACGGTGATTGCCGCAGAAACGGTGCAGGCTGGTGGAGATATCGACATCCAATGGACTGGCCCTGACAATCGACAAGACAGAATCGTTCTCATCACGGCCGGTGCAGAAAAACGGGACAGTGTCATCAGTGAAGAACCTGTCGCCACGATGAATGCGCCAGACGAACCAGGAGATTACGTGCTGCACTACTGGACAGGGAAAGGTGCCACACTGGCGACCAGGCCCATCCGCGTCACACCACCGCCGACGGAGCCCGGATTCCTGCGAGTGACGACTCTTCTTGGCAAAGGCTTCGGCGAGAACTCAGCCATCGAAGTCATTCTCGATGCCTCAGGCAGCATGCTTAAGCGCCAGGGCGGCAAGCGACGTATCGAGATCGCAAAGGAAACATTGCTCGGGCTCATCGGCGACACCATTCCAGCGAAAACAGGCTTCGCACTGCGAGTATTCGGTCACAAAGAAGCCGACAGTTGCCGCACGGACCTTGAGATTCCTCTTGGCCCACTCAATCCCGCAGCCGCCAGAGCAACCGTCTCCAGCATTAATGCCATGAACCTGGCGAAGACTCCCATCGCCGCCTCGCTGGAAAAGGTGGCATCTGATCTAAGCGGCATTACCGGCGAACGCATCGTCATCATGGTAACCGATGGCGAAGAAACCTGCGACGGCGACCCGGCGCTCGCCATTCGTATGCTACGCTCGATCGGTTCCGACGTGCGCGTCAATATCGTCGGCTATTCGATCGATGACACGAACTTGCAGGAAACCTTCGCAAGCTGGGCAACCATCGGTGGCGGTCAATACCTCAACGCACCCGATGCGGATGAACTCGCGAACGCCATGCGTCAGGCGCTGGAAATTCCCTGCCAAGTCTTCGATGGAAAAAACCTGATCGCAACAGGCATCACCGGCAGCGAAAAACGCCAACTGCCAGCTGGCAGCTATCAGATTCACTACAAATGGGACGGCAAGGAAATGACCAGAGAATCAGTAGTCACCTCAAAACAACTCACCGAGACCCAACTGCCCTGAGTGGCGCTGAACACTAGCACATCACGCGTTTAGTTCACAATAAGCTCCGTCAAGCGGGGATAATAGAATAAAGGAACGGGAGCATCCTTGTGACCCCAGCAGCATGTGGTAGCAACGCTGAGCCAGAGCCATTGTCTGCGCGCGATGCATCCTGTCTTGCGTAGCGATCACTAGGGCATCAGCCACCTTGTCCGGCGAATCCGCAAGTGCCTCCCAATTGGAAAAAACATGGACTGATGAAATCGACACTGATGAAATCGAGTAGTGCTTAACGGCGAATAGTAGCAATACTGCTGTGCCCAACCACTCCTGCACCTTGGCAATATCAACCTCATGCTCAAGCGCATTGGTCGCAATGCCGTTGCCCGGAGCCCATGCGGACACACACGTAATGTAAAATCGCCTCGGTTTGGGTTTCCGTCCGAGTGTTCCGGCTTAATTTCTGGCTCCAGGTGCAAGTTTTTGTCTGAATGCGTCTCTGCGGTGACACTACTCAATGACGATTCTGGAACAATGGACGAAATTAAACAACTCAAGAGTTACGTCGAAGACGATGACCAACAGGCGTTCAAAGCAATCGTCGATGATTATGTCGGGCTTGTATTTGGCATCGCTCTCCGCCGGACAGGCAACCGCCAGGATGCAGAAGACATCACTCAAAAAGTGTTTGAAATTCTCCCAAGAAAGGCCACGAACGGATTGAAAATCAAGCGCTCTCTTTCAAGCTGGCTCTATCAAACCACACTCTTACAGTCATCATCGATAATGCGTTCGAATCGTAGCCGGAAAAGGCGTATGGAAGAATGTGCGATGCGTTACTCGATCGATGAAGGAGGACGTAGTGTCTGGTCTGAGGTTTTCCCTTATTTAGATGAAGCGATGGGCAAACTGACGGCCAGTGATCGAGACTTGCTCCTACTACGCTTTTTTGCGGGCAAGAGTTTTGGGGAAATCAGCTTGGAATTGGGAAAGACTGCAAGCGCCTGTCAGCGGCAAGCGCATCGTGCTTTGGAGAAGCTGGCTCAACTTCTACAGCGCAAGAACGTGAAAATTTCTGCCACCTTCCTTGGAACGGGTCTGGCCGGGCATCTGGCTGCTGAAGCACCAGCTGGCCTCGCGGCGTTGGTGAACCAAGCAGGTATTCGAGAGGGTGCAGGTTCAACAAGTAGTGCGCTTGCTTCGCTTGCATCTTTCGTTGCCGTTCACAATGCCAGGACTGCGATGGCCATCACGCTTGGAGGGGGAATCCCACTCATATTCGGCTGGTGGCACGCCCAATCACTCCAGGCACAAGTTCATTCAGTTGACAATAAGAAGGCCGTTGCGCCCGCAATGGTCAGTAGCGCTCCCGCGGGCAACCACCCTGCAGTGGTGGATGGAAGCGCGGACGCGGCGACTCTACTTTTTGAAATTAAGAGAGGGTTAATGGCTGGGGATAGAGCTTGGGAGTTCAAATTCAGGAACTATGAATTCGATCGCCGCACGGCTACTGAACTCAAGTCTCTCCTGGCCAAACTGGATGGGCTTCCTGGAGAAGGCTATCCCAAGACCGGCTTCGAGACATTCGCAACCTATGCGCTCGCGAAAAAAGATCCGGAGTTCACATTGAATCATGTGTTGAATGCTGAGGTTCAACGATTCTATTCCGCATCGACGACGAAAATGGCCATGGAATCCTGGGCTAGGAGCGATGCCACTGCAGCGACAGATTGGTTGACGGAAAAAATCGGAAAATCGAGTTCGGAGAAGTTAGCGCTGAGAGACGATATGCGCGAGGCGTTGCTACTGGGCCTGATTCAGGCCACTGTCAGTCAGGATCTCAAGACGGCCATTACACTGGCCGAGCAACTCAAGGGATCAAATGCTGGAAGTGCCGTCGACGCGATCGCTCGAGTGGCCCTTAAAGATCACAGTGCTGAAGAGTTTTTTCAGATGATCGCACGAATTCCGGTTTCCGAAGGAAAAATCGCTGAGATTGAAACCAAAATTCGAAGAGGTAGAGAGTTCTGAAATGGATCTGCGAAATATGAGAACTCTCTTCATCAAATCGTGGCTTCCAGCAATCAGCCTGGTCGTCATCCTCTGGATGTCGGCTAAGTTGTTCGGTCGCGTTGTGGAACTTCGAGATGAGCTGAGATCGGCTCGCCAATTCGCCGGGGACACCAGTGAAACACGTCCAGAGGAAATAACTGGCATAAGAACAGAAGCGATTGAAGCCGAGATCGGCGGAGATACCGTCAGAACGATCGAGCAGGTTCTTGCCGATATCGAGGTGCTCCTTGAGGAACATCCGATCGAGAAAAAAAGTCTCGGCGACTCCAGGCATTGGCAGACGATTCGTGCGCTTGATAACAATCAGCTGGAAGAACTTCTAATGCAGATTCCCAATCGATTCTCCGGACCAATTTCTTCTGCGCTAACGGGAATTGTTTCCCTTACCCTCGCCGAACGCGCTCCGGAGCGGATGCTTGCATTGGCAGATGGAAAAAATGTAGCCCATCGGTCTGCTCTCCAACGCTGGGCTACGGAAGACTATCGCGCTGCATTAGATTGGCTGGACAGCAATCAGTTTCGTCCTGGCGGCGCCACGTGGAACCGAGACTACCTTCTCGGCCAGATAGTCCCCATCATTCTTCCGAAGAATCCGGATAAGGCGCTCGAAATTCTTGATGGATTGCAGGCGGCGGATTTCTCGGGTTGGAATTCTGCTTTTGAGCACGCATGCTTGAGTGCATCCACTTTCGAAGCCCGCAGGCGAATGGAGGCATTTATCCATAAAATTGATGACGAAAAGTCTCAAGAAACGGGATGGTTGGCTCTTGCCAAAAGTATCAAATGGTCGAACGGCTTTGAAGAAGCTGCGCGGTATCTGCAAGACTCGCTTCCCTCCGAGCGGGCTTCTCCATTGATCGCTTCGCTTTTCAAGGATATCGACATTGGCAGCGACCCCGCTCGAAAAGCGCAGTGGATAATCAACAATACTCCGCAGCAGAATCGCCCGGAGACTATTCGCAGTGTCATTAGCGAATGGACTAAGCAGGACTATAACAGCGCAGGAAGGTGGCTTGCGACCATGACCCCGGATCCAACCATGGATCCGGCAGTGGCCGAATTCTCTGCCCAGATCGCTGCGATCGATGAAGAGGCCGCCGAAGCATGGTTGGGGTTGATCGATGATACGTCACTTCGTGCTGAGATGCGCAGAAAGTTATTAGGTGAGCATCCGAAGGATTAAACTTCTTCGCTCGGGAATGGATTTGCTGGAAAGTTGTGTTTCCACCTGTTTTGAGTCTGGCCGTCCGCCAAAACGAACGCGACTTCAACACCGTCGAA
>JBNMNB010000290.1:0-8962 GCA_051270635.1 Verrucomicrobiales bacterium
TTGCGATAGGTGATCCCGATTGAGAGTTGTCTGGATTTGTCACGCCCAGCCCGCCCGCTAAAAATCGCACCCATGGGGCGCCGTTCGAAAACACACGCGAGCCAAAGTAGTCGTCGCTGGGAACAAACCCGAAAGTCAGCGCGTTTACGTTCCCATTGTCCGAAAGACTGTCGCCAAATACGACGACCTCGGTTACTTCACCTGACGAGGTGCAGGGCGGGGACGTTTGAATTGCAAAAGCAATAATAGCCAGTGTAGAAAACTTCATCACGATCAAAGTTCAGTTAAGCAGATGGAGCCCAAGTTAAGGTGGTTTGCAAAGAAATGAAATGCCTAAGGATGCAAATTTGTGTGCCTGCTGGGCGGTGCTGTGGGTGAAGGTGCATTCCCGCAATTTGACTGAGCCGCCTTGATCCGAAGTGTGAAGTGCTGATATTTCATGCGTGAGGACGATTGTTGTAGCTCTGGACATTGACGCCGATCTCGTCCAATCGTGAGGGACGTCCTCCATGCCCGTCCGTCGTCTTGTAATTGCTCTCGTTGTTACTGCAGTTCTTCTTGCTGTAGCGATTCCGCGTCTGCGAATTGAGGCGGATGTCCTTAATTTGATGCCTCAGCATCTGCCAGAGGTAAAGAGTCTGCGGACATTGCAGCAGCGATTTCAGGAGGAGGGGAAATTGATCGTTGCGCTGCGTCTGCCGGAAGGAATGACGGTGGAGGAAGCTGACGTGAGCTATGATCCAGATGCTCCTAAATTTGAAGAATCCCCTGATAGCGTCGATTTACTGGGAGAGGCTGCGGAATCGCTGGGCAGAGTGTTTCGATCGACCGATGGGTTGGCACGTTCGGTCGAAGGGGATTCGATGCGTGACGCACTGCGTGAAGGTGCGAGCTCGTTGGGCTGGATGCTCGCGAATGCTGATCCTGACAAGTTGCGCGATCTCCAGGCACGGCTGAACCCGGAAACGGTCGAGCGCACACTGGCCGATGTAATCGACCGGATGGGTTCAACATTTGATATGAAGCAGCTGCAACTCGCGGCTTATGATCCATTTGGATTAACCGAAGCCGCGGAGCTTGATATGACTGACGAGTCCGGGCCCTTTGCTGCATTTGCCGATGGTGGCGGATTGAAGATGATCGAACTGGCGCCGCCAGTGGAAGCGCTGGATGGTTATCGGGCGGCGGATTTGTGGGTGGATCGTGTGCGTAGTTTAACGGATGAATGGAAGCAGTCACGTGCAGCCGAAAACTTGCCTGTGCCAGAAATTTTCATCACCGGGGAGCCTGCATTCATGGCCGAGACCGGAACCGGAATCGAGGGGGATTTTACCAATACCAGCATTCTCACGTTCGTGCTCATATCACTGCTCTTTCTGGTGGTATTGCGAACGCTGAAACCGCTTATCAGTGTGATGTTGATGATTTTGCTGACCGTCGGCATCACGCTGGCGCTGGGGGGGATATTGTTCGGGTCAATTACGGCAATGAGTATGGGGTTTGCTGCTGTCGTTCAGGGCCTGGTGGTCGACTACGGTGCGTTGATCTATCGACACGCGATGCTGCACCCGGAACTCGATGGTGCGGGCATTCGGGCAAAAGTGCGTCTGGGCATCATTGGGGCATCGATCACTACTGCTGTGGTTTTTGCTGTGATGGCATTGGGGAATTTCCCAGGCCTGCGCCAGTTTGGAATTCTGGTTGCGTTAGGAACTCTAGTTGGTGCGGCGATTATGCTGTGGTTGTTCACGGAGATCGCGCCTGGGCTGGTGTCCAGTCGCCCGCCAACTCTGGCAATGCCGTCTATTCCTGGCTTGCGCGTGCGTTCCTGTCGCAGTGGTATCGTATTCACGATTCTCCTGGTCGTAGGGATCGCGGCTGTTTTCACAGTGAAAGGGCTGCCAAGGTTTGATCCCAGCACATCTTCCATGCGGCCGCGCCATAGCGATGCGCTCGATGCCTGGGAGGTCATCCAGAATTCTCTGGGCAAGCGAACCGAAGTGATGTTTCCCGTCGTCGTCGAGGACGATTCGCTGTCGGGAATTCGTTCTGCATTTTCTGGGCTGGAGGCTGCTATGCAATCGACTGATGTCGACTACTACGGAGGGATCCGCTGGTGGTTTCCTCAGGCGCTTTTACCTGATGAGCAGCGCCAGGAGGCGAATCGATCGACCCTTTCCTGGTTGGTCGATCAACGGACTGAACTTGAGAATGCTGCAGCCACAGCGGGGTTCGAACCTCAGTCGCTGACTCTATTCAAGGATGTCACGGATTGGATTGAAAATGACTACCTAAGTAGCAAAACATTCGATAAAGATGCGCCATTCCCTGGCTTCGTCAGGAGAGTGCTGTCCCGAGGCGATGGGAAATGGTTTGGGCTTGGAACGATTTACATCAGGAGACCCTCTGAGAATTTTTTTACTGATGAGGATCAGGCGTGGATGCGTTCCAGGACCCTATCACTGGCAGATGATGTATCCAAGGCGTCGTCGTCAGCGAGCCTCAGTGGCTGGATGCCGATTGGCCCGGCAATTTCTGAAGCTGCCAAGAACGATGCCCTTTACGAAAGCTGGCCGGTCGCAGCCGCACTGTTGGTCACTCTTATCGCGGTATTGCGAAAATGGCGCGATGTGATGATCGCAATGGTAAGTCTCATCCTGGCGATGTTGGCGACACTGGCTGTGCTCCGACTATTCGATCGCCCTCTCAACATGGCCAACGTTGCGGCATTCCCTTTGATTGCGGGCACAGGGATCGACTACAGTTTGCACATGCTCATGGCGATGAAGGAAAAACGTGAAATCCGCGCAGTCCGCCATTTAATCGGTAAGGCGCTGATGATTTGCGCGGCGTCCTCCTGTATCGGTTTTGCGAGTCTGCTGACGGCAGGTAACCGAGGGGTCTTTGATCTCGGGTTAGCGTGCTGCACAGGCCTGCTGCTTTCGACCTTTATTGCCCTCGGGTTGTTGCCACATTGGTGGCGATGGTTGCATCCTGATGCCGCCAATTCTGCGGAATCCCCTACTTCTGACTGAGCGCCAGCGAAAGCCAGCCAATGATCATCGCCAGTCCGCCGATGGGGACGATCGCTCCCAGCCAGGTCACGCCCGTCAGAACGATGGTGTACAACATCCCACTGAAGATCAAAATGCCCACGAATAGACACCACCATGCGACTTGGTTTTTTCGTGGCTGAGAAGCCAGAAAGTACAGGGCAAGTCCATGAATCAGGTGATAGAGCACAGCAGTCTTCCAATTTGCCAGTCCCTTCGCATCCGCCTCCAGTCCGTGTGCGCCGTATGCTCCCAGTGCGACACCTGCCGCCATCAGAAGGCCAGACAATCGCATTTGCAATTGCCAATGGTGACGGCTGGATGGGTGGGTTGCGTTTTGTTCACTCGTTAGTGGTGCTTCCATTTCGACATCGTATCCAATGTGAGAGGCTGTGCAAGATCGTCACTTGTGCTTTGCGTTTCTGGTAGCATACGGTGAACGCATGCAACTCGACCTTGAAGGACAATACGCGGATGATGCGTACAAGATTCTGACTAGCCTTGTGACTCCACGTCCCATTGCTCTCGTGACGACCGTGGATGACGACGGGCATATCAATGCAGCGCCATTCAGTTTCTTTAACGTTTTCGGCAGCAAGCCTCCCATCGTTGCCTTCGCTCCCGGTGATCGCGCCCCCGAGGTGCCGAAGGACACTGCGCGAAACATCCGCAGCAATCACGAATTCGTGGTCAATATGGTCGATGAATCAATTGCTGAACGGATGGTGAAATGTGCGGCGTCTCTGGACTACGGAGCAAGCGAATTGGAACACGCTGGGCTCACAAGTGCACCTAGCGAGCGTGTGCGTCCGCCACGCATTGCTGAAGCTCCCGTCAGTCTGGAGTGCTGCGAATGGGGGACGCTGCAAATTGGAGAGAACCGCCTGGTCATCGGCACTGTAAAAATGATCCACGTGCGCGACGGCATACTCGATCCTGAAAAACTTTACGTGAACCACGATGCATACTCCGTGATCGGTCGTATGCACGGGCCAAATGGTTACGTGAAGACCAGCGACTTCTTCACCATCGAGCGACCCGATTAATGAAACACAGTATCAGTTCAAGGACGGATCGTCCGGTGTCATCGCGACAAGATAAAAATACGGCCCCATCGATTTCAAGATACCGCTCCACAGTTGTTCGTGCTGATCTGAATGCAGAATCGATTCTTGAGAATTGCTGGTGATCCAGGAGCGATGTTTGAGCTCAGATTCCAGCTGTCCTGCACCCCAGCCTGAGTAGCCGACGAATGCCCGCACATGGGCGCCATCTTTCAACCGCTCACTGGCATTCGACGTCGAGAGATGCGTCTGAATGGTGATCGTGCCATCGCTCGAGTCCCACTCAAGGGCGGCAAACGTCAATTGTTCCTGATCGACCGGGCCACCAAAAAAAATCGGCACCGATTCGATCCCGGGAAAATCTTCCGACGGCAAAACGTCGCCTACGGTCTTGCCAAGTGGACGATTCAAAATATACCCCTGCGCGCCCACTTCGTGCGAGTGTTCTGTCAGGATCAGCACACTGCGCGAGAAATTACCATCACGCAGCGACGGGTCCGCAAGGATCAGCTTACCTTTGAGGTTCAATTGCTTGTCGCCTGTATGTTCGTCGTCGATGATGAAGCTAAGCACATTTCTGCCCTTCCGGCAGAGAAAATTGTGTAATCTCGCGGTAGGTACGAAAACGCCCGGATCGGTGAGAGAATCAGTTGCACCTGTGCGAGTTCGTGCGCAATGGTGCTGGGCGGACAACACCGCAAATTCAATCTATGAGTTCGAAACTCGACCCAAGTCTTCACCGTGAACGCAAGCCTGACTGGATCAAGGTGAGGTTGCCACGCGATCCAGTTTTCTGGTCGACAAAGGCACTGATTTCTGATCTGAAGCTGCACACAGTCTGTGAGGAAGCCGAGTGCCCGAATCGCTGGGAATGCTGGAGTCAGGGGACGGCAACATTTATGATTGCAGGTGATCGTTGCACTCGGGCCTGCGGATTCTGTGCAGTCAGCACGGCAAAACCATTTCCATTGGAAATCGACGAACCGCAGCGCGTCGCAGAGGCGACCAGGCGAATGAAATTAAAGCACGTTGTGATCACTGCGGTCGCCCGTGATGATCTTAAAGACGGTGGAGCGGAACATTTTGCCCGCACCATCGCCGCTGTGCGCGAGATTAATCCAGGCATCGTGGTTGAGATCCTGGTGCCAGACTTTAACAACGAGGACTGGGCAATCGAGCTGGTGATGAATGCCAGGCCGGACATCTTTAATCACAACCTGGAGACAGTCGAGCGACTGACGCCACTGGTGCGATCGCGAGCCAAGTATTGGAGATCATTGGCTGTCCTGAAAAAGGCAAAAGAGCTCGCACCTGACGTTGAAACCAAGAGTGGCCTCATGCTTGGTCTCGGCGAGACGGAAGAAGAATTGTTCCAGGCGCTGGACGATTTGCGTGACCATCACGTGACAGTGCTCACCTTGGGCCAGTATCTGCGGCCGAGCATGAATCACTTGCCTGTGGTCGATTACGTTCACCCTGATGCGTTCGAAATGTATCGCCAGGTTGCGATAAAGAAGGGCTACAAATTTGTTGCTTCCGGGCCTCTTGTGCGCAGCTCATATCACGCTGCCGATTTTGATCCGAAAGCACTCTGAAGCGTCTGTGTCGGAGCGCGCAGCGTAGTAGGTTACCATAGTGCCCTCCGCATCCGGCAATCATCTTTCAACTATCGTCTGGTTCCGGCAGGATTTACGCCTGCAGGACAACGCCGCATGGACGGCAGCCATCGAGCGCGGCCAGCCAGTGGTGCCGGTTTACATTTGGAGTCCCAATGAAGAAGGCCCCTGGGCACCGGGAGAAGCGTCGCGCTGGTGGCTGCATCACGCGCTCACGGATCTCGACGCGCAACTGCAAGCCATTGGATCACGACTGATCATTCGGATTGCGGAATCCGGCGATGGTAAGGGAACCGCAACGACTGGCGAAGTACTTGCCCTGTGCAGTGAAGCGACCGCCGATGCCGTGTTTTGGAATCGTCGCTATGAACCACTAGCGATACAGCGGGATTCTAAAGTGAAAGCGGAACTTCGGGCGCAGAAAATTGACGCGCAAAGTTTCAACAGCAGTCTGTTGTTTGATCCGACGCAAGTCAGGAACAAAGCTGGCAAGCCGTTTCAGGTGTTCACTCCGTTCTGGAAGCATAGTTTGACCCTGAATGTGGCACCACCTTCTAAATTCTCGCCGGATGCACTTAGTTTACCCGGGACGTGGCCGGATTCAGTGGCGCTCGGCAAACTTGCCTTGTTGTCCAGCATCGGCTGGGACACCGGCTTCTACAGTTTCTGGGGAGACGTCACGCGGACGCAAGTGATCGCACGGCTGGGCGATTTTGTACACCACAATGCGGATGCCTATCCGGATGCGCGTGATATTCCTGCGATAGATGGTACCTCCCGGTTGGCTCCTGCGCTGCATTTCGGGCAAGTTGGCCCGCGTGAAGCATGGAAGAAGTTTGCCAGTGCCGGTAACCATACACCGGCATTTGATACAGGAATCATGCGGCAACTCGTGTGGCGGGAATTTGCTCACCATCTGCTCTATCATTTCAACGAAACCCCAATGAAACCGTTGCGTGCGGACTTCGAGCTTTTTCCGTGGGATGCCAATGAGCAATTTCTGGGTGCATGGCAGCGAGGTGAGACTGGGTATCCAATTGTTGATGCCGGCATGCGCCAACTCTGGCAGACTGGCTGGATGCACAATCGAGTCAGGATGATCGTAGGATCATTGTTAGTGAAACATTTGCTGCAACACTGGATCGAAGGCGCCCGCTGGTTCTGGGACACACTGGTGGACGCAGATCTGGCCAACAATACCATGGGGTGGCAATGGATCGGTGGATGTGGCGCTGATGCCGCACCCTATTTCCGAATTTTCAATCCCATCACTCAGGGGGAGAGATTTGATCCACAGGGAGTTTACGTGAAGCGATACTTGCCTGAACTACACGCACTTCCGGCAAAGTACGTTCACAAACCATGGGAGTTAGGAGAATTGGATCTCGAAGGTGCTGGTGTCCGTTTGGGTAAAGATTATCCCTCGCCAGTTATCGCGCACAGCGCCGGACGTGCGCGGGCATTGCAAGCATTTGATACACTGAAGCAGGCACGAGCGAAGAAGTAGTGCTGGAAGGAAGGCATTCCACTTATGCCAGTGAATTGTAATCGCCACGGGTGACGATTCCCGTATGATGCGACCATGGCTATAGCAATTGGTGCATTTCTGGGCTTCTGCGTATTCACTGTGATTACGGTGGTCATTCGCGGTTTCTTTACCGTTGAGCAGAACGAGCGGGCGGTGATTACGTCATTCGGAAAAGCGCAGAGACTTCCTGACGTGACCACCCTGGACAGTCCTATCGCAGATCATCTCAGTGAAGATTACCGTCAACGCTACAAATATCCTCAGCTTAAAGTCATTGGCCCGGGCGGGCCCTATTTCAAATGGCCATGGCAGAAAGTACACAAGGTCGATGTAGCTATCCGCACGGTGAGCCTCGCCTGGGACCCAGAAGACCTGGCTGCCAACAGCCAGGGAACCATTCTCGATGCGGTTACCAAGGATCAACTCAATATCGGTATCACCGGGCAAATTCGTTACAAAGTCGCCGAGGAAAATTTGTATGCCTTTCTTTTTGCGGTAAAAAATCCGATCGCTCACGTCATGGGTTACTTCGTGGCAATCCTGCGGGAACGCATTGCCAACTTTGAAGCTTCCACATTGGATCTGGAAACACCTGAGGGCGTGCCGGACGTCGTCCCTGAAACCATGGGGAAAATCGAAGGCGTTTCCATTAACGATCTTCGCAAGAATTTGAACGATCTGAACACGCAGATGGATGACGAATGCCTGTCGTCGGCAGCTCGCTATGGCATCGTCCTGGATGCCTCATTAATTACCGGGCTTGATCCGCCGCAGGAAATTGAAAGTGCACTCGCCGCCATTAATACGGCGCACAATGAAGTGGGCGCAGACATCAGTATTGCCCAGGCCATGGCCGACCAGAAAATTGAGCAATCGAAGCGTGCGGTAGAAATCGAAACCATGCGCGCGGAGGCGGAAGTACAGCCGCTGATGCGTCTGGCAGAGCAAATTGCGGAACTGAAAGACTCGGGGCCGGATGCCCTTGATGCCTATGTGAGGAATGTCAAACTTGGCCTGTTCGAGAAGGCAGACCGCATCGTCAAAACTGAAAATTAGTAGGAGATAGATATGATCGAATTTTTTGTTGCCGCAGTCGTGACGTTTGTAGCGTTGATTATCATTGTGCCTCTGTGTTTGATTCTAGCGCAGTTTTTCGGCTTGTTCGCTATCGTGAACGAGTGTGAGGCCAAAGTCTTTGTCCTGTTCGGAAAAGTGATTGGCGTGGTCGATCAGCCCGGGCTGCACCTTCTCGTTACCAAGTTTGGGCCGAAGGCATTGTTGATCCGATTCTTCGGAAAAATCTATGACATCGACCTGAGTCTTGATCAAGTTTACCTGCGCAGCCAGCAGGTGAACTCGGAGGAGGGGACGCCCATGGGAATCGGCGTCTGGTATGAAATGAACGTTTCGAATCCCTCGGACTATTTGTTCAAGAACAACGATCCACGGGGTTCTCTGCGCGCCAATGTCTCGAACTCAACAGTTCACTGCCTGAACAATAGGCCGCTCGATGAAATGCTCACGGATCGTCACAGCATGAGTCGCATGGTTCGGCATGAAGTGTCGCCAAAGTCGGAGAGTTGGGGATACAAGTTGGGATCTGTCTACATTCGCAAAGTGCACTTCCGCGATATGCACATGATCGACCAAATTGAGCAGAAAGTTGTGAACCGGCTACGACAAGTCACAAGCGCCATCAGC
>JBNMNB010000291.1:0-8936 GCA_051270635.1 Verrucomicrobiales bacterium
ATCTTTGTATCTGTCATAGAGGGGAAGTTTTACGCAATTTAGCTCCATTTCGATCCCTACTTGCTAAGCCTTCTAATGCGGACCGGTTATACCTTGTTGTAGATGACGGGCATCTGCCCTTTCCACTTGTTCCAAATCTGAGGTTCAGTGATAAGCTCAGCCATGAAGTGACCCACATTGATCCGGCTTGTCTTACCCGCATCGAAGATCGCACTTCTAATCGGCGAAGCATAGAGTTCATACTCAGTCACGGTCTTTTCATTAATCAAGCCGTCCGGTCGAACCGCTACCCATTCGATTGCGCGGTTGTTCTGGCCGATTTCTGTTCGTAAATAGTCCGCTGCTTCCTCGTTGTCTGCGTGTGGAGGAAGCAGGAGACGAAGAAGCCCAATCACGCATCGTTGGGCAAATGATATGGGCTCATCGATGTCGCGGTTGCGGTTCCCGGTCGTATTCATGAGCACGAATTTGATGGGTTCTCCCGAGTCGTTTGCTTTGATGGCATGGCACAATCGGCGTGTGGCATCGGTGACTAGCCTGCGTGGATGCCCGAAAATACCTTTAAAGGTTAGAGTGTGTCCTAGGCATGAAGCGACTGCGTCGCACCCATTGATATGCTCGGCCATTTCATAATCACTGAGGTCTAACAGGCTTGCGTGAATCACTGACAGTTGAGGGTTGTCCGTGAGGGTTTTGGGCAAGTTGTCCGGCGACCGTACGACTGCCTTGACGTGCTGTCCATGGGCAAGCAACTGCTCGACGAGTCGTCGTCCAGTCGCCCCGCTTGCTCCAACGACTATCGTGGTCCTTTTTTTTGACATAGCATTGTTCTGTTTATGGCTGGGTTCTGGTGGGCGAGATTGTTTTATAGCAAAGATCTTAAATATATCGACACACTAGAAGCGGCTGGAAGCCGCTTTTACACTATCATTCTGTACAAATAATTCTGGTCTTTAGCTATAATTATAAACTGAATGACCTACCCCCTTTTCAGACCTCAATAAACTCAATTAGCCTTAAGTCCGTGTATCTCAGTGAACGCTGTTTCGACAGCATACAGACCAGTCGCAACAATAATCCCGGTAAATAAAACACCGATGAGCGCGATAATGATGGCGACGTATTTACAGGCCGTGTGTTTGGGATGAAAGTCGCCATAGCCAACTGTGGTCGCGGTAATGAAAGCAAAGTAGGTTGCATCCACCACCGGCCATGCCTCCTTTCGCCCGATCCAAAGGCCAAGGCTGGTGATCAAGAGTGCCAGGAAGAGAAGAATCGGACTGGAATACAGCAAGCCCCGAAAAAAGAACTCTAAAAATGTCAGCGTGAATCCCACAATACAGATCGATTACCAACCGCCACCAAGTGCCAAGTTTAGATTCACATTCTGCTCAAGACGCATGCGTTGAACCGAAACCAAACTGCTTTCAGCAGCAAAGACACGCTTCTGAATGGTCAAGGCATCAAGCAACTCTGTTTCCCCTTCTTTATAACGAAGCTGCGCGACACGATAGGCTTCAGTCGCTTCATCGAAAGCGGTTTGGAGCTGTGCCTCACGGCGACTCAAAATCACGCCCTGATCGAGCCCACGCTCGACTTCGCCAAAGGCATTCAAGGCAGCGCTACCGTAGAGGGCCAAGGCCTGCTCTTGCTCAGCTGTGGCAATCTCAATATCGGCATCACGTTTGCCTCCATCAGCAATCGGCGCGAGAAGATTGGCTCCAGCTTGCCAGAGAACGTTTTGAGGGCTCAGGATATTACTGAGCGAATCAGATGAGCCACCGATAGTACTGCTGAGACTAATGGCCGGAAGTTTAGCTGCTTTCGCTTGAGCCTGCGTATTGAAGGCTGCCGCGACACGTCGCTCTGCAGCAATGAGATCAGGGCGGCGTTCTAGCAATTCAGAAGGCAAACCGGCTGGTGGAACCTTAGGTGGCTTGGGCAAAGTCGATTTCACCTCAAGTTCAGCACCCGGATAACGACCGAGCAGGAGTTCTAACGAACGACTCGCATCGCGCTGCGAACCTTTGAGTTCAATCTTCTGGTCACGGGTCGATGCAAGATCTGATTTAGAGAGCGCAACATCTTGTGAGGAACCGATTCCATTCTCGAATTTAACATTCACGATGCGGGTGGTTTCCTCCAAGGCATCTAACGTGTCCTGAACGACCTTTGCTTGGCGGTTCACTTCAATCGCTGCGAAATAAGCTTTGGCGGTATTGGCAGCGATTGAATGTTGCGAGTAAATGAAATCAGCCTGAGTCGCCTCGAAGCTCTCCTTCGCAGCACGTTCGCCCGCGGCGAGACGTCCCCAGACGTCGAGTTCCCAGCTTACTTGAAGCCCGACGCTTAAATCACCACTGGAGTTATTATCCAGATTACCAGAACCACCGCCTCCAGCGGAGAGACCGACATTTGGAGAAAGTGCTGCACCCGCTTGGATAGCCAGTGCACGGGCACGTTGGACGTTTGCTGCCGCAGCTTGTAAATCCTTATTATTGGCCTGCGCCTCTTCCACCAGTGCCTCCAAGGTGGAATCATTAAATGAAGCGAGCCAGTCGACTTCAACTTCGCTCGGATCGGAAGGCATTTGCCATTCTTCCGCAGTGACCGTCG
Organism: Verrucomicrobiales bacterium; assembly: GCA_051270635.1. Classification (GTDB taxonomy): domain Bacteria; phylum Verrucomicrobiota; class Verrucomicrobiia; order Verrucomicrobiales; family DEV007; genus JAGROY01. Next base: position 2,617 of record JBNMNB010000291.1, read on the forward strand.
TTTCTGCACCGAGTGCAGCGGCAACCTCTACGTCGGTCTTTTCTTTGGTCGCGATCGAATCGCAACCAAAGAATGAAAGAGTGAGGGTTCCAGTAAGTAGAGCTAGGTATTTCATCGAGCAGTTTCTGAGGGCTTAATTTTGAAGATGATCATGTAGAGAATAGGTATGAAAACCAATGTGAGCAAAGTCGCAAATGTTAGACCGAAGACGAGCACAACGGACATTGACTTAAAGAAGGCATCAAAGAAAAGCGGGATCACACCGAGCACTGTGGTGAGTGTCCCCATCATTACAGGACGCATCCGACTCGTCGCGGAATCAACGATCGCGTCGAAGCGTGCCTTACCGCCTGTGATTTCCAAATTAATCTGATCAACGAGCACGATCGCATTCTTAATCAGTAGTCCAGAAAGAGAAAGCATACCTAATATACCCATGAACTCCATCGGCGTGCGAGTCAGCACGAGCCCCCAAACGACACCGATGATCGAAAGTGGCACTACCAGCCCAATGACGATTGGCTGGCGCAAGTTTCCAAAAAGAATCACCACAATCAGCACCATCGTGCCAAAGCCCAGAGGCAAGGTCGACATCAGCTCCTCATTTGATTCCTCAGAATCACCGATCTCACCGTCCCACTCTAGTGTGTAACCATCCGGCATATCAATTGCTTCGATTTGAGGACGTAAGCGATTAAGCAAATCCGCTGAAGTCACTCCGGGCGTAGGATCACACTGGGCCGAAATAGTCCAAATGCGGTCTTCACGCACGAGTGTACCGTCACGCCAAATCGTGCGGAAACCATCCGTTACTTGAGCAATCGGCACGGTCGCGCCGGTTACGGAGCTAGTCACTTGAACATACTGAATATTCTCAATCCCTTCGCGCTCGGCTTCCGGTGCCCGCACCATAATGGGAAGTAAATCGTCCCCCTCTCGATACACTCCCACCGTTTGGCCGGAGAAATTTGTCTGTAGCGCAGCGGCTAAGTCCTCACGCGAAACCCCAGCCTGCCGACCTTTCGTTTCGGAATAAATCGGTTCAATCACGCTAACTTGATTGCGCCAGGTGTCTTTGATCGAAAGTGCCGCCCCGTCTGCGATCATGATATTCTTACTCTGCTCAGCGAGACTGCGCAGCACATCCGTTTCCGGGCCCTTAAATGTCGCTTCAATTTTCGAGCCGCCACCAGGGCCCGTCACAAAGCGCCAGACTTTAGCCTGTGCATTGGGGTAGTTCTCATCGATATGGTCTTGTATCTCAGGGATGAGTCCGTCCAGGATTTTGTAGTCTTCGACGCCGAGCAGGATTTGCCCATAGGAGCTGTTACCCGATTCACCATCGTAGATCAGCATGAAACGAAGCGCGCCCGCGCCGACGAGTGAGTGCACTTTATTGACGCCTTCGATCTCAGCTAGTTCCGATTCCAGCTTCTTCAAATCCTCGTCCGTGCGCGAAATATCGGTACCCTGCGGCAACCAGTAATCGATCACGAGCTGCGGCGTTGTCGAAGCAGGAAAAAAGCCTGGCGTAACGAAACGGAAGCCCCACATGGAAACGAAAAACATCGCAACAACCGCAGCCACTATAGGCCAACGCAACTTAAGTGTGAGTTTCACGAAGTTCTTGTAGCCACGCATAAAAGCGCTCTCCTCTTGCGGGCCGGAATTCACATCATCCGTTTCCTTAAAGGAGAGATAGCAAAAGAGTGGTGTCAACGTAAGCGCAAAGATCCAACTGTAGAGCAGTGAAATCAGGATAACCCAGAATAGATCTCCCGTATACTCTGCAGTATTTCCCGGTGCGAAACCGATCGGGGCGAAGGCCATACAGCCCACTAAAGTACCTCCCAAGAGAGGCCACCTCGTTTGTGTCACGATCTCCTTGGCGATCTCCAGCCTACGTTTGCCTTGCTGCATGCCAACCAAGATTCCTTCGGTGACGACAATTGCATTATCGACCATCATACCGAGCGCGATGATGAGCGCACCGAGAGAGATTCGGTGCATTGGGATGCCCGAAAGATCCATCGTCAGCAGTGTCGCGAAAATCGTAAGTAAGAGAATCCCTCCGATCACTAGAGCCGGACGTAACCCCATAAATATCAGTAGCGTCACGATCACAATGACCAGCGCAGCGAGCACATTCAGAACGAAGGCATCGACTGACTCTTGCACCACGGTGCCTTGGTGGTAATACTCGTTAAGTTCCATGCCAATCGGACGAAGTGAAAGCGAATCCGCAATCTTGGCATTCACCGCATCGCCCATCTTGACGACATTCGCACCCTGCACATTGGAGATACCCATCGAGATCGCCGGTTGGCCATTGTAGCGAATGATTTGTCGCTGTGGCGTCGTGTAGCCGCGCCAGACATTCGCGATGTCTTTCAGGTATATAATTTTTCCATCTGCGCTGGGAGCGACGAGCAGATTTTCAATTGCCTCGACCGAATCAATCGCGCCCGATGGATCGATCACTATACGTTGCTCACCCACCTGAAGGTTCCCTGCCGAGACAACTGCATTCTGCTGCGCGAGTATGCTGTAGATACTGGAAATCGAGAGCCCCAAGTTTGCGATGCTCTGGCGCGAAATCTCTACGAAAATCGCCTCCTGCGACTCCCCCTTCAACGCGACCTTAGCCACGCCATCGACTAGCAATAACTCGCTCTGAAGATCTTTGGCGTAGCGCCTAAGTTCGGCAGCTGTGTAGCCTTCACCTGTCAGCAAATAGTAGATACCATATACATCCCCGAAGTCGTCGTAGACGACCGGCGTCGATGCACCGGGTGGCAAGGAGCTTTCGACATCCTTCATTTTGTTGCGCACCTTATTCCAGATCAGTGCCAAATCGGATTTGTCTTTGGAGAACTCGTATTTGATTTCGACCTTAATTTCGCAGATTCCGTCACCCGAAGTTGAGTTAATGACATCCACTTCCTGTAATTGCTGCAGCGCCGTCTCTAAAGGCTCGGCCACCTCTTCCGCGACTTCAGACGGGCTCGCACCTGGGTACTGAGTAATGATTTGAGCAATCCGAATGGTGAATTCCGGATCCTCGAAACGAGGCATGTTCTTATAAGCAGACCACCCTCCGAAGAGCGTGATCAAAATGAAAATCACGCTCAAAAGCCGATTCTTAATTGTAAATTCTGCTAAATTCATAATGGGCTTTTTCAGCTAATCAGTGGTCAGATAATTGAACGAGTTCGACTATTCGGCCGACCAAGGACGAACCTCCATACCTTCAGAAAGATACGACGCGCCAGCTCCGATAATGGTATCTCCGATCTCGATACCATCCGAGACCATGACATATTCACCAATGCTGTCCTTTGTCTTGATTTCTCGCTTCGAAACTGTGCTCGAAGCCTCATCAAAGACCCAAACATATAGTGCTGAGCCACTCGATAGAATTGAGGTAAGCGGCACGAGCGGGGTAGGCGTATGATCGCCAATTTTTGACGAAGACAGAAGGATCGTCGCACTCATACCCGGTAGAATGAGTAATTTCTCTGGCGGCTGAAAGGTGAATTTAGCTGCGAAGGTCTGAGAAGAAACATCCGCCTCGAGAGAGGCCTCCTTAAACTCCGCGGGAATCCGCGTCCCGGAATCCGCATCCAAGATGACCACTGCCTCTCGATTCTCACGCTGCTTGAAACGGGTCACACCACTAGCTGGCAGGTCAACAGACACCTGCATTCTCTCGTTACCAAAAAGAGAGACGATAGCCTCGCCAGCCGAAACTCGAGCAAGCTCATCGATCATAACTGTAGAAATTACACCGGAAAAGGGAGCAACCAGCTCTGTCTCCTTTAAAGCCTTATCTGCGCTATCGAAAAGCGCTTGAGCAACTTCTAATTGAGACTTGCGCTGATCCAATACACTGCGAGCGATCGCATCCTCTTTCATCAACCGAACGGCGCGTTCGTATTCTTCAGTCGCAATATCAAATTGAGACTTCGCTGAATCATACTGGTTTTGGAAATCGCGCTGATCGAGCTTAGCAATTAAGCCACCTTTCTTGATCTTCTGCCCTTCCACAACCGCCAACTCCAGAACCAACCCGCTCTGCTGAAACGAAAGCTTACGAAAGGACTCCGCTTCGATCTCTGCTGGGAAGCTCCGGCTTTCGGTTTGAGTTGAAGATTTGACTTCAACGAGTTTCACCGGGCGAACCACTGGCTCTTCAGTCTCATTTTGATCGGACTTACCGCAGCCCGATAGAAGAACTACAGTAGTGGCCAATGAAAGAAAGGAGAGTAGTTTAAGGAGTTTAAAGTTAGGCATAACCGTTAATAAGATCGAATGATAAGGCTGTTTTATAAAAACCATTAATCATATGATTAATGGCCAAACTGCAATATAATGTCTATTTTTATTTGAGACACGCTAGGCAGCGTACGGACTGCATGAGCAAAATGAATGCGTTCTGAATCGGCAAGACAGCCTTTCGTATCACAATATTAAAAAGCGCACGAATCTCTCTTATGCAGGGCCTGTGTAAGTCGATCCTCCAGGAAAACCAGGATTTTGAACCCATTGAATTTCAGGAGAACACAGGTTAGAAAAGGTAATGAAGTCACGCTCGCTGAACGAGGCGTATAGTTTCTGAATGATCTCAAGTGATGTCATGGCAATGGTGGTTGAGTTATTGTGCGAAAGCCTCCTTCGATTTTAAAGGAAGTGCTGGTGATGAAGGAGGCGGCGGCGGAAGCGAGAAAGAGCACGGTGTCGGGATGGGTCACTCTCGTTTTAAGCTGCCTTGATCAATCGATGAATCTCTGAAAGAGTGTTTTTTAATTTCACGATAGCATCAATGGAAATTTATTCTCTAGCGGCAATCATCCTAGTGATAAGTGCACTGTCTAGTCTGTTCGCAGCGCGGGCGCTGCGTTTGCCGGAGACCATCGGGCTTATGACCACCGGTCTTCTTGCGAGCATCGCCCTTCTGTTGTTTGGGGCTGCGTTTCCGACGGCGGTCATCGGTATCTGCCACCGCGTAGGAGCCTTTGACTTCAGTGCCTTTGTGCTCGATTTCGCACTCGGCTTTCTCATCTTTGTGGGAGCGTTCACGGCAGATACTGGCGCGATGCAGCGCGACCGCTGGCCCATCCTCATTTTTGCCACGCTGGGAATTCTCCTTTCCACTTTCATCGTAGGTGGCCTGACCTATGGAATTGTGCAGCTCGTGGGAATCGTGAACGTACCCTTTATTCACTGCCTGCTATTTGGAGCGCTCATTTCCCCAACAGATCCGATTGCGGTTTTGGCAATTCTGAAAGGGACATCGGTTTCAAAGTCGCTCCAAGCAGACATTGCAGGTGAAAGTCTACTCAATGATGGGATTGCCGTCGTCGTGTTTATCACCATTCTTCAACTCGCAGGGGGAGGCTCTGAACCTGCCGGCTCCGAAGTCCATAATGGGGTGGTTTCTGTCCTGATTCTCTTCACGCGCGAAGTTATCGGAGGTGCCTTACTTGGTGCGGCGTTCGGCTGGCTTGGAATGCAGCTTGTCCGGATGGCACGCATCCCTGCTGTTGATATTCTCCTTTCACTCGCGATGGTCATGTCCTGTAACGCGCTGGCGTGGAAGTTACATGTCTCCGGACCTCTCGCGCTTGTTGTCACTGGCCTCTTGTTTGGGAGAGCACTCCGGACATCTGGTTCGGAAACTTTGGAACTCGAGCGTCTCGATACGTTCTGGGAGACCGTCGATCATATCCTGAATGCAGTGCTTTTCACGCTGATGGGGTTTGTTCTGCTAGGGCTTTCGAACAGTTTTGAATTTCGCTTTCTCATTGCGGGACTTCTCGCCATTCCAGCCGTTCTACTTGCTCGCCTGATTTCTGTGGCCTTGCCCTTGCCAATGACAAAGCTCCGCTGCGGCAATCCAAGCAACACCATCGCGATACTCACATGGGGAGGGTTGCGTGGTGGAATTTCCATCGCCTTGGCCCTATCGCTTAGCGATGAGCTCTCCCGGAATTTCATTCTTCACATGACCTACATCGTTGTCGCCTTCTCCATCCTCGGGCAGGGGTTAACGATCAGCCTTCTGGTGCAAAAAATTATGCCGCAAAGAGAGGGCATCGAATGATCTTTCAAATCTTGAAATTGAGTTGGCGTTTTCGTTTCCTACTGCCGTGCATGTTTGAGCAATCGGGCAAAAATAAGGCCATGGGTGATGAGTAGGACCGGCACCAGGAAAGTGGGGATGAACCAGGTGACACCCAAATGCGGGATAGCTTCAGCCTGACGCAATGCGTTCACAAGATCCACAGTCCCGACTAGATTGAAGACCCATACCAGTGGTA
>JBNMNB010000292.1:0-8911 GCA_051270635.1 Verrucomicrobiales bacterium
CAGACGACTGCGTGCCTTCGTCGACCGTGCTTTGACTCCAGCGCGCACCCACTCCAACTCGCGCTTGAGAAAACGCCGACGGCGAAGATCTTTCGACATTTCCGCTTCCTGCCGTTCGGCCTTCGCAGCGAGGTAATCGCTGTAGTTTCCCTCATGCGAAAAGAAGCGGCCACCGTCCAGTTCTGCCACTCGCGTCGCAATCCGATCCAGGAAGTAACGATCGTGGGTGACGAACAGGCAGGCACCACGGAATTGTAGCAAAAATGCTTCCAGCCAGTCGATCGATTCCGCATCCAAATGGTTTGTTGGCTCGTCGAGAATTAACAGATCTGGACTGCCCGCCAGTGCCCGGCACAACGCCACACGCCGCTTCTCTCCACCAGAAAGTTCGTTAACAATGCGTTCTGGATCGGGAGAGGACAGCTCGCGCATCAAGGATTCCAGACGCGCATCCAAATTCCAGCCGTCACAGGCTTCAATCTGATCGAGCAGCTCCCCGGATTCATCCGTCGCATCGCCAGCTGCCGCCTCGTAGCGGGCGATCAAATCCAGCACGTGAACAGCTCCATCGCGCACATTTTCGAGAACTGTGGCGTCTTCTCTCAATGTGAAATCCTGGGAAAGGTATCCCGTTGCCAGGCCATTGCGCTGCGAGAGACCGCCCGAATCCGCTTGTTCCTCCCCTGCTGCAATTTTAAGAAAAGTCGACTTTCCGCAGCCATTTCGCCCGACAATGCCGATTTTGTCATTTTCGTAAACTGCGAGAGTAGCGCCATCCAGCACCCTGTGGTCGCCGTATGAGAGCACTAGCTCAGATACGGAAAGCAGGGCATTGGTAAAGGTTCCTTTGAGTGGTGTAGACATAAGTTAAGGGGCGGCGGCGCACATATTTTTTGCGCGCAGTTTCGATCGTTTGCACTTACGATCCGTCTAAAGAGGAAACAACTACCAATTCCCGAATTAATGAAACACTTGCACTCAATCATTCTCGCCGCCGTCACCGCATCCGTCGCCATGTCATCGAATGGGCACGCAGAGGACGCTGCCGTGCTGCTGAAACCCACCTGGAAGATTGGCAAAACCTACACTTGTGAGCATGCCCAGAATATCACGATCACTTTCGGCGCCGGTGATCAGGCGATCGAAAACCCAATCAACGTGGATCTCACGTTCGAGGCAAAAGTAGCGGCGCACGGCGAAGACGGCGGCAAGGCAATCAGTTTCAATACTTCCAGGACGAAGATGAGCATGAGCATGTTCGGGACAACGTCGGAATATGACTCCGAGGATGAAAGTAAGCAGAGCCCTGAGCTGGCGGGAATGATCTCGGGCATCCTTGATACCGATGACCTGAAGGTCATCTTTGACAAGAACGATAAATTCGTGAAATTCGATGACGGCGGGCGCGCCAATTTGAAAGGTTCTGGCGGTGGTGCAGCATCACTGGCACCCGTTAGGTTTGGAAAAAATGAGATTCGCCAGCTGTTGTCCTACGTCGTGCGTGAGTTCCCCGAGCGCCCGATCATAAAAGGCGACAAGTGGCAGGAGGACAACAACGTGAATCTCAACGTAGGGAGCACAGACATGAAGATGGAGATGACCAGCGAAGGCAACGACAAGAATGGTCAGCCAGTGGTCACCTACACCAGCGATTTTGAGGTCGACTTCGAGGAAGGCGGCCTGGCCAGTGGTGGTAAAGGCGAAGGAAAAATGGTCGGCAAGATGACCTATGATCCAAAGCAGGCGATCGTTTGCGATCACTTCGCAACGATCGAGATGGGCTTGTCCATGAATGGCATGGTATTGCCTGTGAAACAGGAATCGACGACCAAAGTAATTAAGGTCGAATGATCATTCCGGGCAGCCCCTTGACGCAAAGTTTTCTTTTGCCGCTTGACGCAGCCCAACCGCCGCCCTAGTGACTGAGGCAAGCGGGGTGCTACCCTGTTACCAACATCTACCTGCAACTGGCGGCCAGGTTCCATCCCAACCACCCGAAGCAGTTTATCCCGAAATCGCTGATTGAGCACGCCTGCCATTCCCGATGGTGTGGACATCGACTCACCAGGCCGCAACTGCTCGCAACCGTTCACTTCATGATTCCGATATACGAAGGCAAAGCAAAACGTCTGTATACCACGGACGATCCAAATGTTGTGCGCATGGAATTCAAGGACGAAGCCACTGCATTCAACGCCGAGAAAAAGGCCGTCTTTGCGGATAAAGGTCGACTGAATAAAGCGGTCACCCTGGCGCTTTACCAGATGCTGGAATCAGCGGGCGTGCGCACCCACCTTTTCGCAGATCAGGACGAAATCAACCTGCTGGTAAAGCGAGTCGAAATCGTCCAAATCGAGCTGGTCGTGCGCAATTACGTCGCCGGCAGCTTGCAAAAACGCACTGGCTTGCCCGAGGGCCATCAGCTGCGCCAGCCGATCGTCGAAACTTATTACAAGGATGACTCGCTGGGTGATCCGATCATCAATGACGAACACATTCGTGAACTCGAACTGGCCACCCCCGACGAGATAAAAGTCATGCACGCTGCGGGACTGGAAGTGAATCGCATCATGACCAGTTTTTTTGAAAAAGCCGGCATGAAATTGATCGACTTCAAACTCGAGTACGGCCGGCTGCTTCCAGACAAAACCGAAATTGTGCTGGCAGATGAAATTTCTCCTGACACCTGCCGCCTATGGGATCTGAAGACAGGCGAAAAAATGGATAAGGATCGATTCCGCCAGGATCTCGGCCAAGTCATGGAAAAGTATGCAGAAGTCCTGAACCGCGTCGAAAATGCAATTGGAAATTGAAGTCATCGGAAAATTTGAAGCTGCAGGCGACTGCGCAAAGCTGCTCTACGTCCCGCCCGAAGGGCATCTGACCTATCGGCGCGCGCGCCGGTATGTTCTCGATTTCGAAGGATCTGAAGTTGCTGCGAAGCGATTCATCGACGATGTTCTGGTAGATCATGTCAGCCACGACGTGCACCTTGGCACTTCCCCTGCCCTCAGCGATTTCACTTTCCATCTCGACTACGGAATGAAGCCCACAGCGCTGGATCACGAAAAGGAAACGATTCTCGGATACCACGCCGAACTGGAAGACGCCGGGTTCACGATCAACGCTCTCAAAGTCACCACTCGGATCTACGTTTTCGACGAAAAAGGTAAAGCCAGCGCCGATCCTTTCGTGCGCGACATTGTCAATCCGGCGGTGCATGTGTGGAACGTCAGCGCCTAGCTCAAGCCTGCTCATTATCGATTTTCCTGCCATAGCAGGCGTAAAAACTCCCCTGTTTTCGGGGTTTTTTTTACGTAACTGAAGTACCGCTGTCGTTTCGATTGACGTTTGCTCCGGATCGGCTTACGCCCAATGGTAAGCCAATCGGCGCAATACAACCGACAACCGCTTCAGGCGCACTTTCCTCAAATGATCCACGCCACCTACCGGCACATCACGATTTCGAACCTCGACGGCGAGGCACTGGCTAAACTCAGCAGCGATATGAAGCTGTCCCTCTCCCGCGAGGACATGCTGGCGGTGCAGATGTATTTTTCGAAAGCCCAACGTGAACCAACCGATGTTGAATTGGAAGTCATCGCCCAGACTTGGAGCGAACACTGCAAGCACCGGATTTTCGGCGCCAAAATCGAGCACACCACGGACTCAGGCACGGAGACTGTCGACGGCTTGTTCAAGACCTACATCAAGGCGATCACTGAGCAAATCATGGTGCAGAAGCCGGGATTCGTTTTGTCGGCTTTTCATGACAATGCTGGCTTTATCGATCTGGACGATGATCTCGCGATCTGCCTGAAGGCCGAAACCCACAATCACCCATCGGCGATCGAACCTTATGCCGGGGCCAACACTGGATTGGGAGGAGTCATACGCGACATTCTCGGTGCCGGTAAGGGCGCCAAACCAGTGGCCTCTCTCGATGTTTTCTGTTTCGGCAGTCCAGACACCAAGCAAGAGGATATCAAGGCGGACGACGTCATTCACCCCCTGGGTGTGATGCGCGGCGTGGTGCGCGGCGTCCGCGACTACGGAAACCGCATGGGCATTCCAACGGTATCGGGTGCGGTTCAATTTGATCCTGCTTACATCTACAATCCACTGGTATTCTGCGGAACCGCTGGCGTGATCCCTCGTGGCGACATCGATAAAGCAATGGAGCCAGGATTGAAATTGATCGCTGTCGGCGGTCGCACGGGCCGTGATGGCCTGCATGGCGCAACATTCTCGTCTGCATCTCTCACCACGGACAGTCATGAGGAAGACCAGCAGGCAGTTCAGATCGGTAACCCGATCGAGGAAAAGAAGGTCAATGACTTCATTTTAGAAGCCCGTGATCAAGGATTGATCGTCTTTATTACAGACTGCGGAGCCGGCGGATTTTCCAGTGCTGCCGGAGAAATGCTCAGCGAAACCGGTGGCCACATTTTCCTCGAACGTGCGCCGCTCAAAGAGCCTGGGCTGGTCAGTTGGGAGATCTTCCTTTCGGAAAGCCAGGAACGTATGGTACTCGCCGTCCACGAGGGATCGATGGATGGCCTGCAAAAACTTGCTGACATCTACGAGACGGAACTGACAGATCTCGGCCACTCTGACGACACCGGAATTCTCAAGGTTTCCCACAACGGTGAGATGGTGTGCGAACTCGACTGCGCAGGACTGCACGAGGCACCGCGTCGCCATATGGTTTCGTCGCACACAGCGCCTGCAACAGCCACGGCTGATGTCCCCTGTGATGCAGCATCTGACCTTACGAAGATTCTCAGCGACTTTGCCATTGTCTCGCGCGAGCCGATCATCCGCGAATATGATCACGAAGTGCAGGGAAATACGTTCCTCAAACCACTGGCTGGCCCGGCAGCAGACGCGCCACAGGATGCCGCTGTCATGCGCGTCGATGGCAGCGAGAAATTGTTCTCGATGGCAGTGTCGATTCTGCCTGAGTGGGGCAAGTTCGATCCGTTCGCGATGGGCCAGGCTTGCGTCGACGAGTGCGTGCGCCAGTTGATCCTTTCTGGTGCCAATCCAGACCGTATCGCTATTCTCGATAATTTTTGCATGGGTAACCCGGATGACACGGACGAGCTCGGCGCACTGGTCGAATCGATCAAAGGAATGGCAGAAGTAGCGCTGGAGTATCAGGCTCCCTTCGTTTCCGGAAAGGACTCGTTCTACAACTACTTTGAAACTGCTGACGGCCCGGTTTCAATTCCCGTCACCCTGCTACTGAGCGGGTTCGGCGTGGTTGAAGACATCTCGCACATCACTGGTTCGTCGCTGCGCGGAAGCGATAGCGTTCTATTCCTGCTGGGCACCACAGAGAATGCCATGGGCGGCAGTGTCTTTGCCCGAATTAACGCGGTGACTGATCAGCCCGTGCCACGCACCGACGCTAAGGCAAACCTGGCACTTTATCGGCGCTACTACGATGCGGTGACAAGTGGACTTATTCTTTCCGCTCACGACATCAGCGAAGGTGGGCTGGCCATCACCGCTGCTGAGATGGGCTTCACAGGCAAACACGGAATCCACCTCGATCTGCCCGATGACTCGCTGCCACTTTCGGCACACTTATTCTCCGAATCCACTGGACGCATGCTCATCGAAGTCGATGCAGAGCGAACCGATGATGCCGTTAAGCACTTTGCGGGTGCAACTTGCATCCGCATTGGAAGCGCCAGCGAAGCACACCGTTCCCTTCGCATCACACGCGCAGGCGAGTCGGTGCTCGACGAGGATCTCAACCAACTGAAATCGCTCTGGAAGGGCGGATTGACCGCATTTTATTAACTGGAAACCGTAAGTACATGCAAGATCAACCTCACGCTCTCCTTCTGAAGTTTCCCGGCACGAATGCTGATGTGGAAACCGCCCGCGCATTGGAAACTGCGGGTTTCAGCACAGAAACATTGCCTATACCGGTGGTGACGCCAGCGATGATAAAGAACGCTCAGCTGGTAGTGATCTCGGGTGGCTTTAGTTATGGCGATTACATCATGGCCGGGCGAGTGGCTCAGCTGGAGACGCAGCGCCGCCTGGGCGAAACACTCACTGAGTTCGTCGCCGACGGTGGCTATGCGCTGGGGATTTGCAATGGCTTTCAAATTCTGACGCGGCTCGGCCTGCTTCCAGAAGGCTCACTGGTCGACAACACCAGCGGTCGCTTCACATGCCGGTGGGTGGGCTTGAACAATGAAGCTCCAAAAAATGCGTTCCTTAAAGACCTCCCTCAACAATTCGAGCTCCCGATTGCGCACGCGGAAGGCCGCTTTGTCGCACCTCCAGGTGCTGCCAAACGCTATCACGCGGAAGGATTGGTCACACTAACATACGCACAAGACGTAAACGGTTCGGAAGGACGTATCGCAGGGCTTCAGGACAGCAGCGGCCGCGTATTCGGACTGATGCCGCACCCGGAACGCTTTCTTTTCAAACAGCACCACTATGATCCCGACTGGAATGAGGATCTCGAGTGGGGATGGGGTTACCATTTTTTCCATTCGATTTACCTCCAGGTCGCTGGCCTGCGCGGAATCGATGCCTCAGCTGGTGTAGGCGTCTCCGCTTAGGGCTTGTTCGGAAATTAACTGTGCGAAGATGCGCAGGATTTTTTGTCAGCACCAAGGTGGTTTTCAGCGATGATAGCGAGCTATCTGAGTTGAAATCCAAGGTTGAAGCCGAGCCAACCGACCTACAACATTGAAGCCCCGATAACCGTAATGAAACCAGTTGACCCCTGCCGCGACAGCACTGCATTGTCTGAGCATGAAGTCCCCTGAGGAAATGTCGAACGTCCACGTTATCGAGCATCCACTGATACGCGCGCGCCTGTCCCGACTGCGGGCACAGACAACAGAAACGGCTGAGTTCCGTTCCGGGCTTCATCAGATTGCCCAGCTGATGATTTTCGAGGCACTACGCGATTGCGAGACGGAAGACATCGACGTCACCACGCCACTGACCACCACGAGCGGCGCACGACTTTTGCGACCTGTGGTACTGGTTCCCATTCTACGCGCGGGCTTGGGCATGGTGCACAGCATGCTGGAAATGGTACCCGAAGCACAGGTCGGGATGGTCGGCATGCAGCGCGACGAAACGACATTCGAACCCGAAACTTATTACAACAAAATGCCACCATCACTGGCCGCGGCAGATGTGGTCATCGTTGATCCCATGCTGGCCACTGGGAATAGTGCTTCGGGAGCAGCCACCATTTTGAAGAAGCAAGGGGCAACGCGCCTGCGGTTTCTCAATCTCGTCAGTTGTCCTGAGGGCATCCGCCGCATGAATGAAGCGCATCCTGACGTGCGAATCTTCACCGCATCGATCGACGAAGGATTGAACGAACAAGCATACATTGTGCCTGGACTGGGCGACGCAGGTGATCGTTACTTTGGAACTCAATAATCTGACGATGAATCAAGCAGACAGCGGCGCGTCCGAAGCCGAAATTAAAGACAACATCACTGATGTCCTGGCAAGGATGTCGGAAGCGTCAGAAAGAGCTGGCCGCAGCAGCGATGATACGCAACTGCTGGTGGTTTCGAAAACCTGGCCAAGCGAAATGGTGCGCCGAGCTGCGAAGTGCGGACAAATCCATTTTGGCGAGAGCCGGGCGCAGGAAGTCCTGGACAAAGTCCCTGCTCTCGACGACTCGCTGCACTGGCACTTCATCGGACACTTGCAGAAAAATAAGGCCCGCAAAATCATCAATCACTGTGAAACATTGCACAGTATCGATTCACTGGAACTTGCGCAGCAAGTCAGTCGCATCGCCGGCGAAGAAGACAAACATCCTAACATTTACCTGCAAGTGAATGTCGCCAGGGACGCCGCGAAATTTGGCTTCACAAGCGAGTCGGTCGCGCAAGAAATCGAGACTGCCCTGGCATTGCCCCACGTGTCCGTAGTAGGATTGATGACGATCCCCGCTTTCAGTGCGGATGCGGAAGATACACGCAGGCACTTTGCCGCCCTGCGAGAACTTCGCGATTCACTGTCGCGACTGACTGGTGCCACTCTTCCCGGCCTGTCGATGGGCATGAGCGGTGACTTCGTGGTGGCGATTGAAGAAGGCTCGACCATCGTCCGCGTAGGCACGGCAATCTTTGGCAAGCGACCAAAGCCGCCACCGACTGCCAAGTAACAAGTCAGCTTCTGACTTCTTGAAAGTGATTCCTTATCCTTCGCCCAGAGCAAGTGCGCGCTGTTCAGCAGGCAGGAAGTCTTTGAAGCGCTTCTTGTCGATAGCCTTCAGGTAAGCCTCCATAGGAGTAACACGCCCTTCTTCCAGTTTCTTAAAGATATCATCGTCCATAAACTGCATACCGTGTGACTTTCCACCAACGATAACGTCCTGAAGCTTTTGCGAAGCACCTTCCCGGATAATAGAGGCAACAGCTGGCGTAGAGAACAGAATCTCATTCACACAGACTCGCCCCTTTCCATCAGCTGTCTTCAGTAGCAACTGTGCTACCACCCCACGCAAGGAAGCGGAAAGCATCGTGCGCACCTGGGACTGCTGATCGGAAGGAAATACGTCCACCAGACGGTCAACAGTCTTACGAGCATTGTTCGTGTGCAATGTTCCGAACACAAGAAGGCCCGTCTCAGCAGCGGTCAGTGCGAGCGAAATGGTGCGCAAGTCACGCATCTCTCCCACCAGAACGATGTCTGCATCCTCGCGCAGTGCAGCACGCAGCCCATCACCATAACTCGGCGTCTGAATAGGCACTTCACGCTGAGTGATGATGCTCTTCTTGTTGTTGTGAACAAACTCGATCGGCTCCTCAATCGTGATGATGTGGCGGTTGTATTCAGTGTTGATATGATCAATCAGTGCAGCCAGCGTCGTCGACTTACCCGATCCTGTTGGTCCGGTGCAGAG
>JBNMNB010000293.1:0-8897 GCA_051270635.1 Verrucomicrobiales bacterium
GATATGTGCGCGGCCCTCAAGTCATCAAGGCAGAGGACACGTTCCTAACGGGCTACCTGACTTTTGGCTCCGAGCAGGGCTCCGCCGAGATCGATGTCGTTGAAGCGGCACAGGCGTATCTCGCCGAGAAAGAAGCCTCTGGAGAACTCATCCGTCCATCCGGGGTGCGCTATGAGTTCGCGGGCAACTACGAATCGGCACTTGAGTTCAACCGAACCCTGGCGGTGATGTTGCCGCTGTGCCTCATCTCGATCTTTATCCTCCTCTACCTCCAGAATAAGTCCGTCTCGACCACCCTCATCATCTTCTCTGGCGTGATGGTCGCCTGGTCGGGTGGTTTTCTCATGCTATGGCTCTACGGAAGACCTGGTTTTCTCGACTTCAGCATCTTCGGGATCAACCTGCGGGAGCTGTTCCAGGTCAACCCGATCAACCTCTCGACCGCCGTATGGGTAGGTTTCCTGGCACTGTTCGGAATCGCAACTGACGACGGTGTGGTGATCGCCACTTACCTGCGCCAGAAGTTCGATGAACTGAACCCTGTCAGTATAGCAGACATCCGCGCCGCTACCGTAGAAGCGGGCCTGAGGCGAGTGCGTCCCTGCCTCATGACGACAGGCACCACCCTCCTCGCGCTTCTACCTGTCTTAACATCTACAGGGCGTGGCTCTGACATCATGGTGCCCATGGCCATCCCCGTCTTCGGTGGCATGGCGATCGAACTCATGACGATGTTCGTCGTGCCGGTTCTGTTCTGCTTCTTGAAGGAACGATCCAGCGACCGCCAAATGATTGACGAAAAGATCAATCATCCACCCGGCGCTGTTTCATCACACCATCAACCATGAAAAATCAACTCAAGCGCCAACTCGGAGCAATCGTGGTTAGATTATTTCCGGCCATAGCATTACGCGTTGAAAGTGGAGAACCCGGAAATGGGATGCTCTTCAGGCTCGCAAGATTCCATATGACCCAGAGCGCGATCGATGCACAGGACTGGGTTGGGCTTCGCTCCCAGCTCGCGGCCTACTGGCAAGGTGGCGAAGGGGATGAGTTTTACGACGCCTATCCGGAACGATTCGAAGAATGGTTTCTCGGCGATCACTATCGGGTCATCGAGGAGCTGAGAAAGTTCTGTGATGCGAATCCAGACATGTTTTCCGAGCTCTATGAATTCGGATGTGGCGACGGCCGGGTGCTTCATCATATGAGCGAACAGTTCCCGGACATGGCCGGATTTGTTGGGATCGATATCAATTCTGCGATCATAAAGAAGAATACGCAGCGCTATGGGGAAACCCGACTCCGCTTTGCCGACGGCGATGCGATGGCGTGGCTAGAAGCGAACGGACATTCTCACAGTGTCCTCATGACCTACGGTGGCGTGCTTGAGTATTTCACGCAGGGAGAAGTCGAAGCGATCCTCAAGAAGATGGCGTCTTTGAGGCCTGCCGCATTCCTTCTGGTTGAACCGATGGGAGACGATTTCGATCTGGAAAGCGAGCACATCTCGCGACCTTATGGCGAAGAGAGTTCCTTTTCCCATAACCATCGATTCCTACTTGAGCAGGCGGGGTTCGAGATCGTTCACAACTCTGAATGCCACCTTGATCACCGATGGCAGATGCTACTTGGCATTGTAAAGTAATGAAATATAATGAGGAGGTTACGGGGACTGGGATTCGAAAGAACGCAATCTCCAGTAATTTAGCATTAACGAAGGGCAACTTCGGGATTTTGGACTGGTGGTTACTGATTCGGAATGAGGGGACGACGCTCTTTCCATGTGCGGTGTTTCATGTTGCCTAGCCACGGTTGGAGGAATTGGTGATTGAGGTCGATTTCAGTGACTGAGATGGGCTGGTCAGTTGTTGCTTCTGAGACGATTTTGCCCGTGGGATCGACGACGAATGAGCGCATGTCGTAGCTGGAGGAAACCAGAAACACGTGGTTCTCGATCGCGCGTGCCTTCGCCAGGACTTCATTGCCTCCCCAGATGGGAAGCAGCAATAGCTCGGCTCCCTGGAGGGCCATTGCGCGTGCGGGTTCGGGGAACTGGACGTCCCAGCAAATCATGAGCCCTACCTTTCCGAAGTCGGTTTCAAAGATGGGATAAGTGTCGCCGGGACTGATCCCAGCTTCCCATTCTTCGCGGGGAAGATGCGTCTTGCGATAAGTGCCAGCGACCTTACCTTCGCGATCCAGCAGAATGGCCGTGTTGTAGACAAGCTTGCCAACGCGCTCGTAGATTCCCGCGACGATGTAGCATTGCTGCTCTGCAGCCAACTTCCCCAGCAATTCTGTCGATGGGCCGGGAATCGACTCGGCGACATCAATGTAAGAGAGCGGATTTCCAGCGGTGGTGATGCCTTCGGGTAGGCAGATGATGTCAGGCTTCAATGTGGCGGATTTCTCGATCAATGTGGCGAACTGTTCAAGACTCTCAGCCGCAGATTCTGTGCCTCTCGGGCGATGATGAATCGTCGCAACCCGCACTAGGCGCTGATCGATTTCTGGCACCGTCTGCAAGCGAACATCATCCCACCATACTTGTCCACTGCTGGAGAATCCGAAGCCCAATTGTATCTCGACTTGGGCTGCATCCGCTGGAGCAGTCGCAGTGTATTCGACATGGTTCCATCCGTCGATCTGCTCCCCAGCTGCCATGAAATCCGGTGGTCTAGCCTGCCCGCCGTCAGCCTTTTTCCAATGCAATCGTGGAATGACGGATCGAAGTGGATTCATCACTTTCTCCGTGCGATACCACGCTTCGAAGCGGTAGTGGGCGTCAGGAGTGATGTCTGTTACGGTTGTTTTCCACGCGCCGAAGGCTGCTGCATTGTCTCCCGATTGAATACGGAGTGCGCCGACAGAGTTTCGCCCCACTTGATCATCGCGAATAAACTGCGGCGCAATCTCAGCGCGAGGCGACCAGGATTGCCACCTTTGGCTGCTGTTATCAGAAAAGCTGTCCGCAAAGAGCGTCTTGGAATCTTGCGCCGTCAGAGACTGCACAGTGCAGAAAACCGTGACGGTGAGGGCAATGAGCATCTTTGGGTAGCAACGCATGGAGGCACACTAGCGTTTCGATTGGTGGCTTGTCTTTAATAAAGTGAGTGGTAGGTCGCGCGTCTCACGACGCCATCAAATTCGAAACTAAAACGTGGGTTCTAAAGCGGCTTGACCGTTACGGCCTCCGGCCACTACGCTTTGTTCCATGCTGGACTTCCTTGCCACTTCAAAGAACGACCGTGCCAACTTGTGTGGAGGTGGACACTCGCGGCGAGATTTTTTGCAGGCGGGAGCGTTGTCTGCGATTGGGCTTTCGCTGCCGCAAATGGTGGCAGCAGAGAACGCCGGGCTGACGAAGCCGGGCAATGACAAGCGCTCGTGTATCATGATTTTTAACCTCGGTGGGCCGAGCCACATTGACCTGTGGGACATGAAGCCGGATGCACCCTCAGAGATTCGCGGGCCATTCAAACCTATTCGCACGAAGTCGGATGCGTTCGAAATCTCTGAACTACTACCGCTGCATGCCAAGATAGCGGACAAATTTTCGCTGGTGCGATCGTGTCACCACGATGGTGCTGCGGTGCATGACGCGGGGTGGCAGATGATGCAGACGGGACGGCGATTTTCCGGTGGTATTCACACGCCTCACGCAGGTGCTGTGGCTTCTTATTTAATGGGAAGAAAGTCCGATCTTCCGCCCTTCGTTGTGTTGCCTGAGCTGATGGGACGTGGCGGGGGCAATTTGCCGAATGGTCAAGCGGGGGGATTTCTGGGCAAGGCTTACGATCCCTTTGCGCTGATGGCCGATCCCTCAAAGAAAGACTTCCGTGTGCCTGATCTTTTGCCGCCCGATCAAATTGGCGCAACTCGGCTTGATAGGCGTCGCAAGATGCGTGACATCGTCGACAGTGCGGTCGCTGATTTTGAAGCGAGTGAAGACGCACGGCTGATGAACGAGAATTTCCATGCAGCGTTTCGAATGATGACCAGCGAGCAGGCGCGATCGGCATTTGATCTGACAAAGGAGCCACAAAAGGTGCGCGAACGCTATGGCATGAATCGCTTCGGCCAGTCTTGCCTGCTGGCGCGGCGTTTGATCGAAAATGGTGTGCGCTTTGTGACCATCAATACTTTTCTCACCGTGTTCGACGAGATCACCTGGGACATTCACGGATCGAAACCCTTTACATCGATCGCCGGGATGAAGGAGATCGTCTGTCCGATGTATGATCAGGCATATAGTGCGCTAATTGAAGATCTGGCGGATCGCGGACTTCTCGAAGATACTCTGGTGGCCAACCTGTCAGAGTTCGGCCGTACGCCCAAAGTAAATCCAGCAGGCGGTCGTGATCATTGGCCGCAGTGCTTTACCTGCTACTTTGCAGGTGGCGGTGTCAAAGGTGGTCGAGTCGTGGGCGCCAGTGATCCGATTGGAGGATTTCCAGCGGAGCGGCCGACTGGGCCGGGTGATATCGTGGCCACTATTTTCAAGAGCCTTGGCTTTGATCACCACTCAACGCTTGATGGCCCGTCTGGGCGACCCTTCTACCTGACGGATTTGGGCACCGAGCCGATTGGAGAACTTTTTTGATGACTGGTATGAAAATTGTAAGGATAAAGCGAGTCTTCTGCGGGTTTTGCGCGCTGTTTATGTGTTTGTCAGGGGGCGTTTTGCAGGGTGGCGAATCTTTGGCTGCGGAAACCAGCGCGCACGTGGAATTTCGTCGCGATGTGTTGCCGGTGCTATCGAAGGCCGACTGCAATGGTGGCGGTTGTCATGGCTCGCTGGCGGGGAAGGGTGGTTTCAGAATGTCGTTGTTCGGCTATGATCCAGAGGCTGACTGGATGCGCATCACCCGTGAATCTAAAGGACGTCGAGTGGATTTAGGGAACCCGGGTGCCTCGCTTTTGCTCACTAAGCCGACAACGGCAATGAAGCACAAAGGAGGAAAGCGATTCGCCGTAGATTCAGATGAATATCGAATTCTTTCGCAATGGATCGCGCAGGGTGCTCCTGCGCCTGAGGTGGATGATCCTGCGCTGACGCAGCTCACCATTTCTCCGCCTGAGCAGACTCTCTCCAGTGGGGTAAATGGCGAAACCTTGCAACTGACGGTGACCGCGCGCTATAGCGATGGTGTCGAACGCGATGTGACCCGGTGGGCAAAATTCACCTCGACGGATGCTACCGTGGCCGAGGTCGATGATGCGGGTAGTGTCACAGTGATTGGCCATGGAGAAGGTGCAATCACGGCTTGGTTCTCATCGCAGATCACTACGGCACGCATCACTGTGCCGTATCCCTTTGAAGTTTCACCGGATGCCTATGCGAATGCGAAACGTGTGAATTTTATCGATGACCTGGTGCTCGATCAGCTGCGTCGATTGCACCTGGAGCCGTCCCCTGACAGCGATGATGCCACTTTTGTGAGACGGGTATTTCTTGACCTGACTGGTCGCCTGCCCAATCCCGCCGAGTTGGACGGCTTTGATGGTGATCGCCCGGCTCTGGTGGATCGGCTGCTGGCAATGCCTGAATACGTCGACTTCTGGACCTACAAATGGAGTGACGTTCTACTGGTCAGCGGCTCCAAGCTCCGTCCCGATGCAGTGAAAGCCTACTACGAGTGGATTCGCGAAAGAGTGGCGAATAACACATCGTGGGACAAATTCGCCCGCGAGTTGATCACGGCGAAAGGTGAATCGTTGAGCGACGGCGCGACCAATTTTTTTGCCGTGCACCAGGATCCAGAAACGATGGCTGAAAATGTCAGCAAAGCGTTTCTTTCGCTGTCGATCAATTGCGCCAAGTGCCACAATCATCCACTTGAAAAGTGGACCAATGATCAATACTACTCGTTCGCCAATTTGTTTGCGCGGGTACGCACGAAAGGCTGGGGTGGTGATGCGCGCAGTGGTGATGGCAAGCGAACATTGTTCGTGCTGGACAAGGGAGACCTGATCCAGCCGCGCACGGGAAAACCACAAGCACCAGCGCCGCTGGATGCGCCTGCGATCGCTGACGATGATCCAAGTGAACGACGTCAGGTGTTAGCTGAATGGCTGACGGATCCTGAGAATCCCTACTTTGCAAAGGCGATCGCCAACCGAGTATGGGGGCACTTCATGGGAGTTGGATTGGTCGAGCCAGTCGATGATCTGCGAGCATCAAACCCGCCCAGTAACGAGCACCTGCTGGCCGCACTGGCTGATGCTCTCACTGCTTCCAAGTTTGATCTTCGTTCTCTGATACGTACCATTGCGACATCAGCGGCGTACCAGCGCAGTGCGCGGTCATTGCCTTCAAATGCTGGAGAATCTCGCTACTACGCCCGGTTTTATCCCCGGCGGCTGATGGCTGAGGTGCTCAGTGATGCCATTAGTGATGTGACTGAAGTCAGTGATCAGTTTGTCGAAATCGCACTCAATGATGGCTCGTCGGAAAAGACCAGTAAGTATGATGAGGGCACGCGCGCCCTGCAGCTTCAGGACAGCGCGGTGCGTTCGTATTTTCTCAGCACCTTCGGCCGCAATCAGCGCGAAATCACCTGCGAGTGTGAGCGCTCCAACCAACCCAGTCTGGTGCAGTCGCTGCATCTATCCAATGGTAAAACGATCAACGATAAATTGGCGTCAAAGGAAGGGCGTGTCACCTCACTGCTGGCGGAAGAACGACCGCTTTCGGAGCTGATCAATAGTGTTTACAAGCTCTGCGTTTCCAGGGTTCCGAGCGATGGCGAGTGTAATGAGCTGGAAGCTGTCTTTGCCCAGGCGCCGAAGAGTGAACATCGGGAGATTGTGGAGGACCTGTTTTGGTCACTCCTGACAAGCCGTGAGTTTCTGTTTCAACATTAACATTAGTCGACCTTGGTCGTTCTACATTTTCCGTATGCGCATTCCGATCCTTACATTGTTCTCAGTAGTCGCTGCATCGGCCGTGATTGCTGCTCCTGTCGACTACGAAATGGAAGTGGCCCCCATATTTCGCAGTTACTGTGCAGGGTGCCACAATGATGTCGATTATGAAGGGGATTTTTCCCTTGAGACCTACACTGGTTTACGGGAAGGCGGCGATGAGGGGGATCCCCTTTCCCGGAATGACGCCGGTGAGGCCCTGCTGCTGCGCCTGATCGAGCATCAAAGTAAACCTCACATGCCGCCCAAAGATGAGTCGCAGGTGCCGGCTGCTGAGCTAGCTCTCCTCAAGCGCTGGTTAGAGGAGGGGGGCAAAGGGCCCGAGATCGATAGTTCGATTTTGCAGAAGCTGGTCGTTCCGGTGATTGCTCAGTCGGGCCAATCCGGCAGTAGCCCTATCACCGCCGTAAGTATTTGCGCCGAGTCTGAATTGATCTCGTGGCGATCACGACCGAATGTGCGTCTGGTCGCGGTTGCGTCCTCTGGAAGTGTTGAGATTCGCGGTAGCGTGTCAGAGTTCGCGCACCTTGACCGCATCGCCATTCCGGAGATTAAGAATGGAGTATTCCGTCGCCTTGAAGGTGCTCCCGGGCGAGTCAATGGGCTGAGTTTTTTAGAAAACGGAAAGCAACTGATTGCCGCTTCCGGAGTTCCGGGACTGAGCGGGGCGGCGATTCTGTGGGATGTCGAATCAGGAGCAAAATTGCGTGAGTTCGGCGGCCATCGTGATGTGCTCTATGATGCAGAAGTGTCACCGGACGGATCGCTTTTGGCTACCGCTGGTTATGATCGCATCATTCGAATCTGGAAGATTGCTGACGGCGAGTTACTGCACACCATCGACTACCACAAAGGAGCGATTTTCGATCTCGCCTGGCATCCATCGGGCAAAGTTCTTGCGTCCGCGAGTGCCGACGAAACAGTCAAGCTCTGGCGTGTCAGCGATGGAGTTCGACTGGACACACTCAGCCAACCGCAGGGCGAGCAGAACGCTGTGATTTTCACCCGTGACGGACAGAATGTCATATCCGCTGGGGCGGATCAGCGATTGCACATGTGGCAGCTCGTTTCCCTGGAGGAACCTCAGCTCAATCCGATGCTGCATTCGCGGTTTGCCCACGAAGCGCCGATCACGGCGATTACATTGTCGGGCGGTTATTTGATCTCCAGTGCAGAAGATCGCAGCCTGAAGATGTGGAGTTTGCCAGATCTTCAAGAGATCAAATCGCTTGAAGCTCAATCTGATATTGTGAGTGTCGTGGAGAACACCGAACCTGCTCCTGGCAAGACTCGGTTCGTTGTCGGTAGAATGGATGGAACGCTGGCAGAGTTGACGCTTGGGGCAGTGGCGGAAGAGGAGGTGAACGATTTGGAATTAAAGAGTGTCTCAGTAGGCGCAGCATCGGGCACTGAACGCTCCGCGATGACTGTTGCGGAAATTGAACCCAATGATTCGCCCTCGGAAGCGACCCCTGCGATGCTGCCAGTCGAATGCAAGGGCACCATCGGCAAGCCGGGCGATGCCGATCTCTATCGCTTTCGCGCATCCGCAGGCCAGAAATTGACATTCGAAGTGAAGGCCGCTCGCGACAAATCTAAGCTCGATTCGTTTATCGAAATCCTGCATGCTGATGGCAGTCCTGTCGAACAAGTGGTGTTGCAGGCGACGCGTGATTCATGGCTGACATTCCGCGGCAAGGACTCGTTCACCTCTGATGATTTTCGTATACACAACTGGCGCGAAATGGAGCTCAATGAATTCCTCTATTGCAATGGTGAGGTGATCAAATTGTGGCACTATCCGCGTGGTCCAGATTCCGGGTTTCGCGTGTATCCGGGCTCTGACAATCGCCAAACCTACTTCTCTACGTCCGCCCTGGCGCATCCGCTCGGGCAACCGTGCTATACAGTAGTCGCGCTTCCTGCGGGATCGCAGCCCGCGCCTAATGGGTTGCCTGTCGTCCGCT
>JBNMNB010000294.1:0-8897 GCA_051270635.1 Verrucomicrobiales bacterium
CCCACCCAGTGCGATTTTGACCGATTTCACCCTCGGCGATCGTGCCTGACGACTGAGGCGCCGAGATGGGGCGCCAATCTATCAAAAATCGCGCTTCCAAAAGCCGCGATGAATAAGTCAGGCTAGGTGACCAAAAGAATTCAAGAATGTGCATTCGGTTGCATCTATGTGCATAGCAAACCCCGTAAAACTCGCATAACTAGCTGATTGCCAGCCATTTGCAATCAGTCGGACGTCGGTTCGACTCCGACAGCTGGCTTACTTATTTTAAGGGAATTGTGAAAGCGATTAGAAAACGCTGACCGTGCACTGGCTGTGCAGTTTTCACACCCAAGTCAGATGGCTGGTCGACCTTCGGACAACCGTAAAACAAGAGTTCATTGCGGATTCAAAATCTGTTTTGGGTGACCCTGTGCCGGATCGAATCAGGTCGCCGTTATCCCTAATAATGAGCTAGTTGCGGGATTTAATTCCATGTTGTCAGGTGGTGGCGATCTCTCCAAAGATCGCCAAAATACCCCACTTTACATCGGAAAAATCGCCCCAAAACTGCCCCGATAATTTGGAGTCTTGGTTTATGGACGATGACGGCGTAAGGAATGGTCGACATCCCCGGATAGGCGTAGGATTTCGTGTTTTACTTTCACGCTGATCGCAGGCACCCTAGCTCCCAGCCTGTTCGAATACCCTGAACACGAACAACCTTTCATTTGTAACACCCTTTACAATCATGGATTGCTTCCTTCGCTGATTTTGGAAACGCGCCCGGGCTATTTTCCTGCTACACGGTGGAGCCTTGTCCTTGACTCGCGGGGAGATGATACTTTGGCGAGGCGTGCGATCGAAGAGCTCTGCAGGAGTTATTGGTATCCCATCTATGCGTTTTCACGCAGTATGGGACTTTCTCCCTGCGACGCAGAGGATACCACCCAGGGCTTCTTTGAACAAATCATCGGCAGGGAGATCATGTCGCGCGTCGCCCCGGAGGCTGGAAAACTTCGGTCGTATCTGATCGCATCGTTGAAGAATTTTGTGTATCAGGCAAGAAGGCGTGAGACCCAAAAGAAGCGTGGAGGAGGAGCCAAGGTGATTTCGATCGACGAGTTGGATCCGGAAGGCAATTACCTCGCGGATGTGTTGGATGGCGAAAACCCGGAGGCCGGGTTCAACCGACGCTGGGCCGTTGCCGTTCTGGACGCGGCGATTGTTCGACTTCGGGAGAGCTACCATGGGCGCGGGGAAGACGAATTGTTTGCCGCACTCTCTCCTTTACTTGCGGGTGCCGACCGTGGAACGGAATACGGGGATGTGGCCAAACAAACAGGTAAATCGGAAGGTGCGGTCCGAGTTGCTGTTTTTCGACTTCGGAAGCGGTACCGTGGCTGTGTTCGGGAGGAAATCGCCGAAACCGTCTCCAGCGCCGCCGAGATCGATCAGGAGATTGAAAACCTATTTGCGGCGGTGATGCGATAATCGGGGGCAACGGGAGGCAATGAGGTGCAATGGAAAAAAATGATGATGAATGATGTAACGCTCCGATACATTTTGGGATTGGAACCGAAATGAAGTGCAACCATTGCGGAACCACCGTCGTCACTACGCTGACGGAGGCCAATCTGTGCTCCGCCTGCCTGTTGGGTGATGTGCGGCAGGGCGAGCTGAACGAGGCTTGGGTACAAGTGCGCTTCCCGCAATTGATTGAGGCCGTTGCCATTCCGGACAAAGATCCAGATTGCCCGACCGTCGGCGACGGTTCCTTGGCAGAGCATTTGCACCGTTTCCTTGCCAGAGATTTCGATTCTGGCGAGAAGGTTGTCCTGCATTTGATTGGGGTGAAAGAAAGTGGCATGCAGCAGGATCGGCTGTTGGCTGATCTCGCCAAGCGTGCTCATCTCGATCACCCACAGATCGCTCGCATTCTCGACCACGGGGAGATCGACGGTTATGTGTACGCGATCGAGGCCCTACCTGCGGGAAAATCGCTCACAGACGCGGTAGATGCTGCCGATGTGAGTCGCGGCGATATGCTCAATTTTTTGCCAAAGATCACCGGCGCGGTTCGCTATGCCGCGACCCAGGGAGTCAGGTTTTCGATCAGACCCGGCTGTGTGCTTCTCACTGAATCAGGAGATCTTGCGCTTACAGGAATCGTGGAAGATGAAGCCACAAGTCTAGGCGACGCGTTGCAGTGGATCGAAGATCATCCGGCGGTGGGCACGCGAGTGGGAATCTACGAACTCGTGGAATTGATTGGCGAGGGCGGCTTTGCTGAAGTCTATCGAGCGCGGCAGGAGAGGCCGTTCCGCCGCGAAGTCGCCCTGAAGATCCTCAAGCTCGGAATGGATACCCGCCAGTTGCTCGCCCGCTTCGCACGTGAGCGGCAGGTGCTTTCTCAATTGAAGCACAGTGGCATCGCAAGAATCTATGATGCCGGAGCGACTCAGGCCGGTCGTCCTTACATCATCATGGAACTGGTCGATGGCGACGCCATCAGTGGCTATTGCGACGCCCGGACGCTTACTCTCAACGAACGTGCCAGGCTGCTTGCATCGGTGTGCCGGGCTGTGGAATATGGGCATACCAAGGGCGTGATCCATCGCGATTTAAAGCCATCGAACGTGCTGGTTACTGAGGAGAACGGTGATCCGGTGCCCAAGGTGATCGATTTCGGTATCGCCCAGACGGCGGAGGAAGCGTTGACGGCGAATACCGTCTTCACACGCACGCATCAATTTGTCGGATCGCCATCCTACATGAGTCCGGAACAAGTCGAAGGGAAAGGCGAGGCGAGCGCCCGCTCCGATGTTTATGGTCTGGGATGCCTGCTCTACGAACTGTTGGTGGGGGAACCTCCGCTGCCTGAATCAACGATCGTAGATCGCGGACTGAAAGACTTGATGGAGAGTATCCTCCACGAAGTCGCTGAGCACCCAGTCGACCGTGTTTCGAGATTTGCCATTGACTTACAAACGGAATTGGCGACGTCGCGCAGCAGCGATCGAACGCAACTGGTAGTGGACTTGTCGGCCCGAGGGGTGTCGGAGATCGCACTCAAGGCGCTTTCCAAGAAACCTGACGATCGCTACCCCAGCGCGGCAGCGATGGCGGACGATCTCGATGCCTGGGTCGAGGACATGGCTGTGGTCGCTCCCCGCCGTCGACGGCAAGCGATACAACAACTGAAAAAGGTTGGGATGTGGGGTGCCGTTCTCTCGGTAATCGCAGTACTGGCGGCATCGGCATGGGATTGGAATTCGTCCTCCGATTCAGTTGCTGATGTGCATCTCAATCCACTTCGACGTAAGCCCGCAGTCTCGCGCTCGGCGGATGGCACGGTCCGACCGGTAGCGCTCTTTCAATTTGACGGCGATCTCAAAAGCGCCATTCCGGGAGGTCCGGATATGGTGGCCTGGGGTGATCCGCAGCTGAGTTTCGAAAAGGCGCAGATCGGCGATGGCGATGGAGACAGCGAAGCCGAGGTGCTGCATTTTCCGCGGTTCACGCCCAGCCAATGGCTCAAGTTTGAGAACATCATCGGCATCAACGGCCCGCCGGACGCCACCGAAACCAACCGCTTTACATTGGTGTATGACGTCATGTTTCCATCGCTCACAGGGCCGACCGCACTGTTCCAATGTCACTCGGGAAACTTTGGCGATGCCGAACTGTATGTTGGTCCGGACGGAGTTGGCAGTCGATTTGGTCTATTCTATGGAAATATCCGCGAGGGTGAGTGGTATCGCATTGCCATTGTGAGCACAGACAACGGGCGTGCGCAGCTCTATAGCATTTTCGTCAATGGGACTCGTTGGGGAATTCCATGGGTCAAGGGGTACCACAGCGCGGGCTATGCGTTTTGCGACGAAATCCTTCTGTTCTGTGAAGGCGACCAGCGGACTGGATCGGGCTACATCAACAGCTTCGCTCTCTACGATGTTCCGCTTACCGATGGTGAGATTCGTTCGCTGGGAACATTGACCCCAGATGGGCTTCCAGACACTCTAGTGCCAGTACGATTGCCGGCTCTTGCAGGCGGATTGATGGCGAACGATCGCATCGCGCTCGTCGATACCCGACCTCTTGACATGTTTGGCTCGGCCGTCGCAACGACTATGGACGAGGCATGGGTATCGGCACCCTGGGCAGATGTTGGGGGCGCAAGTTCCGGAATCGTTCACCGGTATCGTCTCGATGATCGTGGGCGCTGGCAGTCACTCGGACGGCTTCCACGTCCGGCGGATCTCAACGTCAATGGTCATTTTGGCACTTCGCTGGCCATGACGGATCGATTCGCTGTGGTCGGCGCACCGGGTGTCTTCGGTGGCGGGGCGGCGTATTTCTATCGGAATCAGAGGGAGAGCTGGGGCGAAGCGAAACGGCTTAAACCGGACGGCGGGAACGGTGTCGGTGCCTTCGGTTCCTCGGTAGCGCTGGCTGGAGCCACTGGAGTGATTGTCGGAAATCCAACAGATCGCGGCGGAGCCGTGTTCGTCTTTGACCTGGAATCCGGACAGCAACTTGCGGCGTTGGGTTCTCAGCTGCCTGTGCCCGGGCAGCGGTTCGGGAACGCCTTATCCACAGCAGGTGCGACTACTTTCGCTCTCGCTGTGGCAGCCCCGGGCGGCACAACCGTTGCCGCGGGGCCGATCGAACTCTTCTCCAGGGATGAATCCGGGCGTTTCGCAAGCTCTGCCGTGATCGCTCCTCCGTCAGATTCCACCGCCTTTGGGGCGAGATTGGCGCTCTCACCGGATGGCTTGTGGCTGGCAGCCTCAAGCGCTGGGGCCGGTGGGGGCACGATCTATCTTTTCCATCTTGACGCACCCGGGGAATGGCAACTTCACCACGAATTCACTTCGCCTGACGAGGTCGATGATGCCCACTTCGGTAGTGCCATTGCTTTCGTTTCGGAATCCCGGCTGCTCCTGGGGGCGTCCGAAGCTACGTGGGACGGCCGGCGCACCGGTGTCACGCATGTTTATGTTCATGAGTATGATCGGGACACCGACGTTGAGACGTGGAGCCTGCGTCGCACCATCGCCCCAGCGATCGGATCGCAAGAGGGCAGGTTTGGCAGTTCCATTGCCAGCGCAGGCGATCGCGTGTGGATCGGCGGCCCTAAGGATCATACCGACAGGGATACCGGCGGCGCTGCCTACCCGGTGACGCTGCCCCGGTTTGAAGATCAAAAGCTTCCAACCGTTTCTCCCTTCTTTGTGGCCGGCTCGGACGTCGCCATAGCAGGCGACCTTGCCGCAGTCGGCTCACCTGGCATCGACAACCGGGCTTACGGTGGCGAACTGCAGATCTACCGGCGCTCTGGCAACGGAGAGTGGCAAGTCGAGCATCGCACAGAGAACCAACAGGCATCCCCACTTCCCAACGGCAGCTTTGGGAGGGTCGCCGTCGGCGGCGGCAGGGTCGCGACGCTGTCGGGCCAACAGCTTCTCGTATACGAGCCACAGAACGGCGGTTGGGAAGTGACCGGGTCGGTCGAAAGGGCGACACCTCTTGAGATCGCCATGGATGGAGGCAATGTCTTATCTTCTGATGAGGGCTCGGTTGAGCTCTTCGATTTCAATGGCAGCGCTCCCGCTACCGCCTTCCCACTCGAACGCACCTGGAATCGCCCGGTATGGCGCGCGGCTCTCTTTGACGGCATTGCGCTGCTGAAGCCCTATGATCGCCTGGACATCGTTCGTTTCGATCGCAGCGGATCGGAATGGGCCACCCAACCCGGGTTGGCTCCACCCGCCGACCTGCCTCCTGGTTCCCACTTTGGCAGCGGCATCGACCACGACGGTCACCACGCCATCATCGGCGATCCTGCCTATGACGGGATGAACGTCACTGGCCCCAACGGGGCCGCCTACATCTATGATCTCGGTAATCCTGGCGCTACCCCCGCGTCGCTTTGGTGTCCGGAAACCGAAGACATGCCCGCTCACGGATGGGCCGTCGCCATCCGCGGCGACATCGCCCTCATCAGCAATCCCTATGTCCAACGCGGTCTCGCCCCCGGACGCGTTTACCTGTTCCGGCGTGATTCAGCCACCCGTGACTGGCACCATGCCGAGACCCTCCAGGCCCGCAACGCCGAACCCGGCGATGAATTCGGCGTCAGCCTCGGCTTGGACGACGGCTGGGCGGTCATCGGCGCGAAATCAAGCTGGGTGTACTTTTTTAAGGTGGAATAGCTGGTCTGGGCCATGGCGCGGTAGTATTGCCGGTTTTCCGGCGGCCCCGGCACAGCTCCCAGCGGGCGGGATGATCGGGGCAGAAAAACTTTTGCTGCACCTGTAACAAATCCTCGGTTTTGGGATTTGGATACGTGAAGGGAACCACAATCGTCACCCAGCAAAATCTCAGTATCCGAATTAAATCAATGAAAACCAATCTGTTACACAGAACTTTACTCACCACGGCATTGAACCCCCTCTTTCCCCTAGGCTCCGCCCGCCCATGAACCCACCCCTGGAAATCAAAGTTCCTACCAATTACTGGCAATGCTACTAATGGCCGCGGCTTTGCACGCCCTCTAACCCCGCCCGATGTGCTCCGAGGCCGAAAAGCAATTTCCTAGCAGTTCTCCCCTTTCCGATCCCTTCAACGACGCGCTCAACCCATAAAGCAAATTCCTACAGTATGAAAACAATTACGAAATCAACCCCCTATTACCCTCCCGCTGCGGTCCAAAGGCGGCTTCAAGGCCCTCCCACCAAAAGCAAATTCCTGCTAGCAGTCGGACGGTGTCGAGATGCTCGCGGCGTACCAAAACCGATATTGGTGCTACTAATGGCAATGCTGCTGGCTACCGGATCTTCAAAGGCCGAAATCCTGGTCAACTCAGCCCTCGTCAACGTCACTTCCAACGAGGGGATATCCTCATCTAGCCATGTGTGGAATCACCCGGACGCGCCCACACTTCTCTCGGCGACATCAGGCGCAACCACAACAGACGCAGAACCCTCGTTTTCGGCAGACGCAAACGCCGCCGACCTCGGCACCGTGACTGGTTTTGCGATCGGCGGGCCAGCGTCCGGAACTAGCCGGGTGCTATCGACGCTGGACATCACAGTCGTAGACGATCCCGCCGAGTTCTCCCTCAGCTCGGCCATGGGCGGGACGCAGGGCGGGACGGACTTCTACGCGCAGCTCTACTACGACGTCATCCAATACACGCCGGCTGGGCAGCTCGTGGAGACCCTGGTCTCCGGCTTCGAGGCGACATCCACCGACGGCACGTTTTCTATCTCTCAGGCCGCCGGCTTCGCGCTCCCGGCCGGTAGAAGATACCTGATCAGGATTCAGCAGACCCTCTACGGGCAGGGCGGCACCGCCGCCGGGACCTGTGGCATATCCCTCGTCCCCCACGACATCCCCCCCCCGATCACCTACGACATATCCGGGTCCGGCGACACCCTTAGCGTAGTGGGGTACTTCACCATAACCGGCGAGCCCGTCTCGTCGGACGCCCGGAAGACCCACTACCGTGTCACCGACATCCATCTGGAGTACTCCAGCGGGGAGGTCTGGGACTATGCCGATCCGCGGGCCGAGTGGTCCCTCCAACCCAACCACGGGCCGTTTACATACTACCAGTATAAGACCGGCCAATTGGACCTCATTTCTCTCGACAACGGACAAGACCAAGATTCCCCCACGCGTGAACAGCTCGTGTTGTACCTGGGCACGATAGCCGACGACGGCAGCTTCGGCCCGCCCCCGTTCGGGACCTACGAGTTCTCCGCCAGCATCATCCAGACGGGGTCGGTGTCGGAGACGCTGACGTCGTTCACCCTCTCCGAGCACTCCTCGAACACGGCACCTACGGCCTGTGTGGGACTTGATCAGTCGATTCGCGCTGACGACACCGTCAACCTGGATGGAAGTGCCTCGTTCGATGACAATACAGCATCCGCGTTACTCAGCTACTCGTGGAGCTTCTCGTCGTTGCCTGCCGGAAGCAGCGCGGTGCTCAGCGGAGCAAACACCGCGACGCCGAGCTTTGTGGCCGATGTCGCTGACACTTACATCGCGCAACTCATCGTGACCGATGAGGGTGGCCTCACCAGTGATCCGGCATTTGCAACCATCAGTAGCAACAATCTCGCTCCGACAGCCGTGGCAACAGTGGATTTCAGCCTGGCCATCGTCGGAGAAGCCGTCAACTTCGACGGCTCCGGCAGCACCGATCCCGAGACGGATTCGCTAACCTATAGCTGGAGCATTACTGCCGCGCCGGCGGGAAGCACAGCGACGCTCATTGGTGCCGGCACAGCGAACCCCACTTTGACGCCAGATCTGGACGGCGTTTACGAAGTGACCCTTGACGTGGCCGATTTCTTAGGATTTGGAACACCGGCCGTTGTTGTGGTCACCGCCACCACCGCATTGGGATTCGCTGAAAACGTTATTGTGCAGGCCAGTGATCTCGCCGCAGCCCTGAACAATGGGCAAGTGACTACCAAAGGAAATCAAAGGGCATTCGGAAATTTCCTCGCCCAAGCCATCAGCAAAATTCAGGCAGGCAATATTGCTGGAGCAATCGACAAGCTAGAAAAAGCGATCGCACGGACCGACGGCTGCTTCTTGCGAGGAAGCGTCGATGGCAACGGCCAGGGTCGTGACTGGATCACGGATTGCGATGCACAGCTATCAATCTACGATCTGCTCGATGCAGCGGTAGATGCTTTGACACCGTAACTGACCAAACACAACGAGACCAACCAGTTTCGAAACTGGCGTGCCCCTGGCCAATCATGGCTGGCGGCACGCCGTTTTGTGATCTCTGAACCCCCTCTTTCCCCTAGCCTGGAAATCTCATAAGAGGGAGACGCTTGGTGTTGCAAACTCGCGAAAGTTACTAATGGTAAGATTGTTAGGATAAAACCAAA
>JBNMNB010000295.1:0-8728 GCA_051270635.1 Verrucomicrobiales bacterium
AAAGCGCTGTCAAGACCAGCGCACTCCAAGTTCGCAGTCCGCTGCGTAGACCGATACGATACGATTCTCAGGGTTAGAGAACCCTGGGCTTATCGACGCGTTTTCAACACCCCAGTCATTCACTCAACATCCATCTCCCGCCTCAACAGCCGAATCACATGGCCAGTAGGAAGATGGCGACGCTTCGCAGTTCGGATCGCCTCCAGAGTTTGAGTTCGACTCAATGCATCGGAATCCACCAACCGATCTGTCCGAAGCATTTCCCCAGTCCGGCCAGACGCAGAAGAAATCTTCAAACAGGCAGACGAGCGCCCCTGCACCACAGAGACGAAATTATAGGCTTATTTGTTTCGCTTTTATGTATGGTCGTCGAAGGGACTGCGGCAGTATGTGTGTTGCTTATCAATTTGACTCTGACTGGATTCGAAGTCGTTATTGCGATCTTCGTTTCAGGATTCAGCCTGAGAAAGATCGAGCGTAAGAAGTCCATGGTGAAATCAACGGCATCGGCAATGGGTGGAATTGCTATTCTTCTGCTTCTTGCTGGGGGAATAGGTTCATTTGTGATCATACCGAAAGTGATGAATCGACAAGTAACCATGGTGGCGGTCGATGGACATAGCCTTCCCTTTGCAGCATTGATCATCCACTCTGATAGTGGAGATCAGCACAAAAGAACTGACAACGCAGGGAACGTTTTGATTCCTCGCATTGGCACAAACTCTATCACAGTAAAGGATGCGAGATATGTCGAAAAAACGTGGACGCAGGCCGAGGTCGAATCAGAATTAGTTGTCGAACGGACAATTTTGGGTTCTGGCCTGGACTCTCTAGCTGACAGGCTCCTCAAGCCTGCGAAGAAATGACAAAACGAGACGTGCCTATCTTACAGTTCACCCAAATGGGAGTCCCAACGATTTATGTAGCACTTCTTCGCGGCATTAATGTCGGCGGTAAAAATAGAATTCCCATGAAAGAACTTGCTCCTCTATGTGCTGCCCTTGGATGGAAATCAGTCGAAACCTATCTGCAAACCGGAAACGTTATTTTCACTTCAACTCGTGCGGCCTCCACTCTCGAATCGGATCTGGAGCGAGCAATCGTGTCTCATTTCGACTTCTCAATTCCTATCATCGTCCGCAATGCCATCGATTTTGAGAAATGCATCGTAGAATCGCCTCTGAAAAATCAGGCAAAGACTGATCCCTCCCGCGTCCTGCTTTATCTTGCGAAGCGCCCGATCGACAATGATGCGCATCGAAATCTTGAGTCTCGATCCACCGCAGGAGAGTGTGTTTTCGTTTATCATCAGTCATTGTGGATTCATTTTCCCAGCGGAGTTGGCTCATCCAAACTAACTTCGGCAGTGATCGACAAAGCAGTTGGGTCGACTGCAACGGGCAGAAACTGGAACACCGCATCCAAAATCCGAGAAATGCTATCCCAGTAAGGGGGAATCGATGCGATCAGTTAAGAATGCTACTTTCCCACGTAATCCAGTCGATACACTTTGTGGCCTGTGTCATCACTGAAGATGATCGAACCATCGGGCCCCGGTATGCAATCGACAGGGCGGCCCAATACTTCATCGCCATTGAGGAAGCTGACGACTTTCAATTCGCCATAGGGATGACCGTCTTCAAATAGAATACGCGACAGACAGTAGCCGACTTTCGAAGTGGCATTCCACCCGCCCTTCTGCGCAACAAAGGCGTCCCCTTCCGCATCAGGTATCTTGTTGCCAGTGTAAAACGTCAGTGAGTTGGCGGCGCAATGCGCTGGCATCAACCACTCGGGAATCGTGGCCATGCTGGCGTATTCGATGAGCTTCGGGTGATCAAGAAAATTTAGATTTGGCTGATTCTTCCCGACGATCCAAGGATGACCGTAGAATTGCCCTTCCTTGTAGTGGTTCAATTCTGCTGGCGGATTGTGGTCCGTGATTGGCTGCCCAAATTCCGCGACTGTCTTTGCTTCCAGTTTGTTCGCGAACGTGTCGATATCGTGGTCGACTCCCCATACTTCATCTGTCCCTGGCCGGATGACCAGTTTCTCTGAGTTGCGTACACCGGATGCGAACAATTTCTTCCCCGAACCGTTCAGATCAAACGTCCATATCTTCTTCCGCTCCGAGGCGTCGATCGGTTCATCTGTCGCGTTCGTCTGGTCACCGACGTGGGTGTAAATTTTGCCGTTGTGAATCAACAGCGCACGCCAACTGTGGCCACCCTTTTTGCCAGTCGGAATATCCTCCACTCCGAGAACCTGAACCACCTTGTCAGCTTTGCCATCGCCATCGGTGTCACGATGTCTGGTCACTGCATCCAGTTGCGCCAACCACAAATCACCGTCGTGCCATTGGATCCCCTGAGGAATCATTCCCGGATCCCTGTTCTCAATGAAAGGGGTCATCGTTTCATAGGAGCCATTTCCATCGGCATCCGTGCACGCGATCACTTTCCCCTCTTTGGGAACGCTGACGTAGAGAACGTTGTCCGGTCCAAAAGCAAGGAAACGCGGCGATTTAATCGAATCGACAGCCACGGTCAGTTGATACCCATCGCGCACCCATACGCCATCAGGGATCTCGTCCGCGGTGCTTGAGGCTGGCACGCACAATGAAGCGGCCAGCAGAATCGCAGATAATTGAAAAGGTGAGTGGTCGGTTATCATAACAAGTAAGTTCCGGGGGGTTAAATCTGTTTTGCCCGAGCATGCGCCCATGGCAGAAAATAGGCAACGCGAAAACTAAGGCACAAGCCCTCATTCGCTGAAATCGTAGATTCTAAATTGTGATTATCCGACAACCAGTCTGCCAGGCGAATTCTAACCAGTTCGATAAAAAAAGGCGATCCCTCACGATTGCAGGCGAGCCAAGAGCCACTGCGGGCTTGTGTCCGATCTGATTAATTCTGCATTTTTGTTACCGGAAATCTGCCACAGCTGACAATGACTGAGGAAGAGTAACAATAGATTATCCCTGCAAACCTCTGCCCCCACCTGAATTGAAAATCTTTCGATACGCCGCACTCTCCTCGCTTAGTATTTTCATTGGGCTCGGCTTCAGCACTCCCGCTCAGGCCCAGGCCCAACGGCAGATGGAACATCTGACGCGAGGTCTCGTGGCTGTAGAGCAAGACGATGGTGTGTTTGTGAGCTGGCGGTTGTTTGCCACCGATCCAGACGACATTGAGTTTCAGCTCTACCGCGTCACTGACGGAGGCAAACCGGCTCGAGTTCATGACAGGCAGCCGACTGTGGGCGCGACAAATCTCATCGATTCCGATGCGGATACGAGCAGGGCTCTCGTCTACTTCGTCACGCCCAAAGTTGCCGGCAAAGCGCTGCCTTCGTCCGCACCAGTGCGCGTGTGGGATCAGCCATTCTTAAAAATCCCGATCCTGCCAATCCCCGACTACCGGCCCGGTGATGCTTCGATCGCTGATCTGGACGGCGATGGCGACTACGAAATCGTAGTGCACCAGACGTCGAGAGGCAGGGACAATTCCCATGCGGGTATCACTGGAAAACCAATTCTTGATGCCTACGAATTTGATGGCACGCATCTGTGGCGAATCGATCTGGGCGTCAACATTCGCGAAGGCGAACACTACACGCAGTTCATGGTTTATGATTTGGATGGAGATGGGAGTGCCGAGGTGGCGTGCAAAACCGCAGATGGCACCGTCGACGGCACAGGAAAAGTGATTGGCGACAGTGCAAAGGACTGGCGGATCAAGAAAGAGGGCGACCAGCGCAATGGCAGAATTCTCGAAGGGCCGGAATTTTTCACGATCTTCGATGGCAAGAGTGGTGCGGCACTGAAAACGGTCGACTACATTCCAACTCGCGACCCCATCGACGGTTGGGGCGGGATCGGAGGCAACGGCGGTAATGACAGCTACGGCAATCGATGCGATCGCTTTCTGGCCTGCGTGGCATACCTGGATGGTGAGCGCCCCAGCGTGATCATGTGCCGCGGGGTTTACGGTCGTATCGTGATGGTCGCCTGGGATTGGCGTGACGGAAACCTGAGCAAGCGCTGGGTCTTTGACTCTGGCATCAGCTATCCTCCCTTTGAGGACGCTTCGCCTTTTTCCGGGATGGGCGGGCATTCGCTTTCAGTCGCGGACG
Source organism: Verrucomicrobiales bacterium (assembly GCA_051270635.1). GTDB lineage: Bacteria > Verrucomicrobiota > Verrucomicrobiia > Verrucomicrobiales > DEV007 > JAGROY01. The sequence goes on from JBNMNB010000295.1 coordinate 4,135, forward strand.
TTGATGCCGATGGCAAAGATGAGATCGTTTATCAGGCGATGGTGGTCGATGACAATGGCAAAGGACTTTACTCAACCGGGCGGCGCCACGGTGATTCCATGCACATCGGCGATTTCAATCCAGAAAGACCAGGCCTCGAACTTTTTCTAATCACAGAAAACGAAGATCGTACGGTGCGATTCAAGACACCTGGCGCGGGCTTACACGATGCTCGGACTGGTGAATTGCTGTGGAGCCACAGTGTCGCAGTTGATGTTGGTCAGGGTCTTGTTGCTGACATTGATCCCCGACATCGTGGTGCTGAAATGTGGAGCAATGTTGGCGGCCTTCGAACTGCTGCCGGAGTTGAGATAGGCAAGCGACCACGCACTACCGGATTCGCAATCTGGTGGGATGGTGACTTGCTGCGGGAACTGGCGGGCAGCTCTCGTATCACCAAATGGAATTGGACTGAGGAAACTGAAGAAATTCTTACCACCTTCGATACAGGCCGCGGCAGACAACGGGGTCGAAGACCGACGCTTATCGGTGATTTCATCGGCGACTGGCGGGAAGAGATCATCGTTCCTTCGCCTGATGGACAAGCACTCTTACTTTACACTACGACAATTCCCACTGCGTATCGTCTACCAACCCTCATGCACGATTCACAATACCGGCTTGGGATTGCCTGGCAAAACGTCGTCTACAACAAACCACCGCACCCCAGCTATTTTCTTGGACACGACATGACGAAGCCATCGAAGCCTTGATCAGTAGAACGTTAGAATGTCTGCGGAGCATCCGACAGGATAACGCATGTGGTAGTAGCGATTGGAATCCGCTCGAAATTGAGATGGATTTGCCGCCCACCGAAATGCAAAAATCGAAATGCAAAAATCGAAGCAAAAATCAGATGAGGAGGCACCCGACGCCCAGTTTTCGAACCAGCCTCGCGACTGGCGGAAGTTATGGACAGGAACGTTGGCTGCCTTCACCAGTATGGCCATGCTGGTCGCTTGTGACCGGACAGTGTCCAGTCTGACTACAGCGAATCAAGATGATAGCGCGAGCAGCACCGATACCAATGGCTTCAAAGCAGAGGCCGCCGCCCATCAGCAAATGGAGGACACTCTTGCCGCACTGCACAAACAACTAGGCGGCAGCAATGAGTTTTTCGGAGATGGCCCAATGCTTCAGCTTACGGCGGATCTTGCGAAAGTGGATCGAGCCAAAGAAACCGGGAGGTATGTCGAAGGGTTGATTGACCTTGGGCGCGCCAACATCGACTATGGCAACCTTTCGACAGGACTGAAGCAACTGCAGGCCGCCTACAGGATCCTGGTGGAGTTCAAGGCACCTGCTGAAAATCGACGCGAGGGAGCTTATCAATTGGGAATCGCCAATCTGCGGTTGGCTGAAACGGATAACTGCTGTGCCAGTTTTGCTCCAGAGAGTTGTATCCTGCCATTTCAGGGTGCTGCTATTCACACCAAGAGAGCCGGTTCAGAAGCGGCGGTGCGGTATTTTACCGAGGCGATGGAGCTCGCCGGCGACAATCAAGTAATTCGAATGCGGTCGCAATGGCTCCTCAATGTCGCCTACATGACATTGGGTGATCCTTGTTCTGCGCGGCGGATGGGAGAGTCATTCGGGAATCCGGATCAATTCACTGCTTCGCAATGACGGCAAAGGAACATTTCTCGACGTGACAGTTGCGGCTGGACTGGCCGATACCAACCACCCGACGCAGGCGGCGACCTGGCTCGACTACGACAACGACGGCGATCTGGATGTATACATCGGCAATGAATCGCATGGCAATGAAGCAGCGCCCTGCCAGTTGTTCAGCAATCAGGGCGATGGCACTTTTATCGATGTTGCCCATATTGCAGGCGTCACCAATGACAAGTTTGCGAAGGGAGTCTCGTCCGGCGATGTTGACAATGATCGTTGGCCCGACATCGTCGTCTCGAATCTGGACGGCGCTAATCGGCTGTATCACAACAATGGCGATGGCACATTTACTGATATTGCGGAGAGGGCGGGGATCGAGAGACCTATCGAAAGCTTCCCTACCTGGATTTGGGATTATGATAACGACGGCAATCTCGACATCTTCATTGCATCTTACAGCGGGGCTCCCGAGGACTATGTCCGCAAGGCATTGGGCCAGCCGTTCAGTGCCGAAACATCAGGGCACTACCACAACAAAGGGAGCGGCGAGTTTGTCAATCTCGCCAGCAAGCAGGGCTTCGAAATGCCATTGCTTGTCATGGGGGCGAACTTCGGGGATCTGAACAATGATGGCTTCCTGGATGCCTATTTTGGCACAGGATCTCCCGATCTGGATAACCTGCTGCCGAACGCGCTGTTTCTCAGCCAGGGTGGGAAGCATTTTGCAGACGTGACCATGGCGTCGGGAATGGCGAACCTTCAGAAGGGCCACGGCATCGCATTCGCAGATTTAGACGCTGACGGCGACCAGGATATCTTCGAGCAGATGGGGGGAGCCAAACGGGTTGATAGGTTTCGCGATGCGGTCTACGCGAATCCGGGATTCGGCAACCATTGGGTTGCTATTCATCTCACTGGCGTCAGCAGTAACCGGAGCGCTATCGGTGCACGGATCCGCGTCGATATTGTTGAAGCCAATGTCAGACGTTCTATTTTCCGTCACGTCGATAGTGGCGGCAGTTTCGGTGCCCAACCGCTTCGGCAGCATATCGGTATCGGATCAGCGACTGCAATCGAAACCGTGGAGATTTTCTGGCCTAAGACAGGAAGGACGCAGGTATTTCACAATCCTCCCATCGAAAAAGTAATCCGGATCACTGAAGACAGTGACACAATGGTCGCCAGGAAAAGTAAGTAAGTCGTGACCCGCTCTTCAACTTCGGTTGCAAAGATATTGCGGATTCTCGCGAGCGAGCGAGCCACCGACTTTCCATGCGATCATCCTCTAAGCAAAAGGGGTTCTTTCTCTGCAATTGAGAACGTCAGTTACTGTTAAGGTTGCGTTCATATCATGCAAACTACTTTCCGAATCGAATCGAATTTTCCGATTCGTCGGCCTTTCACCAAACGGGACATGTCCTGAACTACCCTCACAATCTCGCCAACGACGCTGGCCGCTCCTGGAGCTCATGGAAACTCTGAAAGAAGAATAGATTACCCATTCAGCGACGGTTCATCGTGGTCGATCTACGGTGGAGACACATGGTTCCACGCTCATTAAAAAACTACGCGAATCAATCCCGTCTCCAAGGCGGAAACTGAGTGTTCGATACACTCAATACTTTCACTGGCCTATTTCATCATGGCTATAAGGCTTTCCCAGGGAAAGCCGGATAGTCACTACCAGACAAGCAAAACATGATTGTTAATATGAAAAAATCTGTATTCCCCCTGATCGTCACATTGGTGATCTCCTGCTCCGTAGCGAGCGCCCATCGCGGCAGCCGATCCTTCGGGTTAGGAAATGCCACCACGCCAACGTTTGCGGACTATGACGCCGACGCTGACGGCCTCATTTCCGCAGAAGAAATTGCTGCGGTGAAACTCGCAGCGGCAGAAGCAAAAGCTGCTGCAAAAGCAGCGGCTGCCGAAGCGAAAGCGGCCGAGAAAGCCGCTGAGGCCGCAGCTGCGTTGGCGGCGTTCGATGCCAATGAAGACGGGGTGCTAGACGAAACTGAAGCAGCTGCCGCAGAAGCGGCCGCGGATGCGGCAGAAGCTGAAGCCAAGGCTGCTGCCAAAGCTGAAGCCGAGGCCGCTCTCCTGGCAGCATTCGACGCCAATGAAGATGGTTTCCTCGATATCGTGGAACAAGCCCATGCCGCAGCAGCAGCTTCGATAGCCGATGCTGAGGAGACCTTGGCCACCTTAGGTGCCCGTTTCGGTCAAATTGACACCGACGCTGATGGTCAGCTCACTCTGGCCGAGCTGGAATTCGCCCTGCCACTGGTATCGGTCGAGCGTCTGTATAACACCATCGTGTCATACGATACTGATCTATCTCTGACCATCTCCCTGGCAGAGTTTACCAGCAAGCCAGTGTCTAATAAGCACGGCCGTGGCCACAAATCGAAAGGGTCGAAGCGCGGACGCGGACACGGACATCGTCGTTAAAACAATAGATTCCGATCACTGACAATTCCCCCCGAGGGGTGGCCCAAGCTAAGTGCGGGGCGTCCTTCCTATAGGCCGGTGAAATCCCTGTGCCGATCAAGGTTTCCACCCCTCGGGCTCTCTACTTCTACTCTCCGCTCCATGCGTCCTCTTCATTCTTACTTACTCTGGCTGATCGTGTGCTTCGGCGGCAGTATTGCCCGTGCAGAGGATCGTCAACTTTATGCCAGCGATTTCTCCGGCTTCTCAGTCGGGGAAGATCAGTTGGCTGGCCACGACGGATGGACGGGATCGAATCCGGGCGAAGGCGTCCACGGCATTGACGACGAAATTCTCGTTGGGCTGGGCAAGACCGCCTATCTGGGTTCTAACCTGCCGGTTTCAGGAACAGAGATCGTTACTCTCGAACGCATGATCGCTGAGGGAATCGCACCAGCAGAAGAAAAAGTTCAATTTCAGGTATTATTTGGAATCAACGGCTCCACGG
>JBNMNB010000296.1:0-8702 GCA_051270635.1 Verrucomicrobiales bacterium
CGCCCTGCTGCGCGGTGCGCTGATCCCCTTGCTAAACGAACCGCTGCCCGATCGCTTCTCACGCACCAATGATGACATCTCATCGGCCCTGAAAATGCTCCGTCAACCACTTACAGACTCCCAATGACTAACCCTGCACGGAGCGCATCCTCATCACTGTTAAAACGTATCCAACGCTTTCCACGAAATACGGGGAGACGGTCTGCACCGCTGGCGTGCGGAAGAACGGTACATGGGTGCGAATTTACCCAGTACCTTTTCGCCGTCTGGACGAACAGGAGCAGTATAAGAAATACGACTGGATCGAATGCGATCTGCAACGCTCCGCAAAGGACAAACGCCCCGAGTCCAGCCACCCAACGGACGTGAAACAATTGGTTCCAGCCGGGCACATCGGCACAGAAGATCAATGGCGGGAACGACGGCGAATTTTTTTGAAGAACGGGGAAGTCTTCACTGACATGGAGGCGTTGATTTCTGCCGCCAAGGCAAATGAAATGTCGCTGGCAACGTTTAAGCCGCAGCAGATCCTTGATTTCGTCTGGAAGGAAGAAGAAGAGCGCGAATGGGATGAATCCAAGCTTGAAAACATGAGAGCCATGACGGCCCAAGGTGATTTGTTCGACGAAGCATGGCGGGAGACTTTCCGCGTGATTCCTAAGATGCCTTACGCGTTCAGCTATCGGTTCATCGACCTCGCAGGCAAAGAACGGAAACTTCAGGTGTTCGACTGGGAAGTAGGCGCTCTTTTTGCTGGCTGCAAGCGCAGAGCCAACGGAGACGAAGATGTAGCTCTTCAAAAAGTGAGGCGGAAATATTTCGACGAGTTCACCAAAACGGATCTGCATTTCGTTCTCGGCACCACTCTGGCTTGGCACTCCGTTGCCCCGAATCCATGGGTCATCATCGGTGTGCTGCCAATCCCACATGAGCGTCAGCAAGAACTGGACTTGGCCTAACGGCTGAGCGTGGGACCTCGGCGATAGTGCCAATGACATTCGCCGGATGTCTGGGAATTGATTGATCTGCAACGTTTGATCGCCACTGAGCAAAGTTTCGTCCGATCACGGGTGCTTTGGCGACTAAAAGTCACCACTACACCAAAGCCCGTCTTAAGAACGGGGCCGTCCGGCTCTCCTTATCCTTGGACACCACTTCCGGCGTTCCCGCCACCACCAGCTTCCCACCTTCTTCACCAGCCTCCGGGCCGATGTCGACGATGTAGTCGGCTTCGGCCATGATGTCAGTGTTGTGTTCGATGACGAGGACGGTGTGGCCGTCGTCGACGAGGGCGTGGAGGACTGCGATGAGTTTGCGGACGTCGGCCATGTGCAGGCCGATGGTGGGTTCTTCGATGAGATAGAGGTTTGGTTTTACTTTGCGGTTCTGGCGAATTTTGGCGTACTCGCTGCGACCGATGCCGCGGGTGAGTTGGGTCACGAGCTTGATGCGCTGGGCTTCGCCGCCGCTCAGGGTGGGGCTGGGCTGGCCGAGTTTGAGATAGCCTAGTCCGGTTTCTAACAAGAGGCGGAGCGTGCGATGGATTTTGGGATTGCTTTTGAAGAAGGTCGTTGCCTCTTCGATTGTCATCTCCATGACTTGGCCGACGTTCTTACCATTGTATTCTACTTCAAGTGTCGCTTCATTGTAGCGCGCTCCTTTGCATTCATCACAGAGCACGTAGGACGTTGGCAGGAAAGTCATCTCCATTTTGACCTGGCCATTGCCTTTACACGCTTCACAGCGGCCGCCTTCTGTATTGAATGAGAAGCGGCTGGCGGTATAGCCGCGCATGCGAGAGGTGGGCAGTCCTGAGAAAAGTTTTCGAATCTCATCGAACACTTTGACATACGTGCTCGGCGTCGAGCGTGAGGTCTTGCCGATCGGCGACTGATCCACTTCGTAGACGGCACCGAGCAAATCAAATCCGGTGACGCTCCTGTAGGGCAAGGTATCCGCGTTCTTCTTCTTTTTCGCGCTTGCTTTGGCGACAGCGTCCTCAGCAGCGGGTCGGATGACGCCGCGCATGAGGCTGCTTTTGCCCGATCCTGAAATGCCTGTGATGACCGTAAGGCGCCCCAGAGGAATCGCGACATCCGTGCGTTGTAAATTGTTGGCACACGCGCCTTTGACGCGTAGCCAGGCGTCCTTTGCCGTCTTTGCTGGCAATGGTCGACGTTCGCCATGCACCGGATGCACCATCGGTTCTGCCAGTGCTTTCGCCGTTGGCGAATTTTTGAATGCGACCTTCTTGCGTGGCTTCAATAACTGAGTGGCAGAGCCATTGTAAACGACTTCGCCGCCGAACATTCCAGCACCGGGGCCCAGGTCGATCACGTGATCTGCGCGTTGCATCGTTTCCTCATCGTGCTCGACGACCAGCAGCGAATTGCCCTGGTCGCGCAAGGCGATCAGTGTGTCGAGCAGCTGCGCATTGTCGCGCGGGTGCAATCCGATGGTCGGCTCGTCGAGCACATACAGCACGCCGCGAAGGTTCGATCCCAGTTGCGCCGCAAGGCGAATGCGCTGGCCTTCGCCACCTGACAACGTCGTCGCTGAACGATTGAGAGCAAGGTATCCCAGTCCCACTTCTTCAAGGAAACGCAAGCGCTGGGCGATCTCCACCAGAATGTCGCGCGCGATCACGGCCTGATTGCCAGTAAATTTGAAACCAGCCATCAAGTTCTTCGCCTGATGCACCGGAAGGGAAGCAATGGCGTCGATCGGAACATCTTGTACCTGCACAGCCAGGGCAGTTGCATTCAATCGGGCACCTGCACATGTCTCACACAGCACGGTCTCGGATGGCTCAGCGCGACCGCGGCGTTGTTCCTCTTCCAGCTCAGCGGCCAGCATCGACTCCGCATGGCTGGCATCCAATTCCGCATTTCTGCGGCTGCGTTCGACAAAGCCGAAGCCGCGGCAATCGCGGCACCATCCGTGCGGGCTATTGAATGAGAACAATCTTGGGTCGAGTTCCTCAAACGAGCGATCGCACTTCGGACAAGTCATCTCCGAGCTGAACACGGTGACCTTTCCTTTGGTATCGATCACGCGCACCGTGCCCTTGCCGATCTGCAAAGCACGCTCGACGATAGCATCAAAGTCAGGTCCAGGTTTGCGCACCTTACCAACGACGGCATCGATACTGTGTTCCTTAAATCGTGCCAGCTTCTCGAAGCCATTCACAGCTTTGAACCCGCCGTCGACATAGAGTTCGACAAATCCCTGACGACCTGCCCATTCGGCGACTTCCGTGTGAAAACCTTTGCGCGCTTTGATCACTGGCGCCATGACTTTCACCTCTGCTTTCTTCGCCAGTCGTGCGATCTGGGTGCAAATGCTGGACAGGCTCTGCTTCTCTACTGATACCGCACAGTCCGGACAATATTGCGTGCCCAGCTTGGCGAACATCAGTCGCAGGAAATGGAACACTTCCGTGACCGTGGCCACCGTCGACTTGCCGCCGCCTCGCGAGATGCGTTGTTCGATCGCAACAGTCGGTGGCAGGCCGGTGATGTGGTCGATGTCCGGCTTTTCAAGTTGCTGCACGAACTGCCGCGCATAGGGCGACATGCTGTCGAGGAAGCGTCGCTGGCCTTCTGCAAAGATGATGTCGAAGGCCAGTGTGGATTTTCCAGATCCGCTGAGTCCCGTGACAACCACAAAGGAATCGCGAGGAATACTGACGTCGATGTTTTTTAGATTATTCTCTCTTGCACCGTGGACTTCAATTGCCTCCGTCTGTGCGGCCAGTTTCGGCACTACTTTGAAGATGAGTGCATCTTCGGCAGCGCGTGCGGTGTCGATTTTCAATCCTAACACTGACCGCAAGTAGTAGCCGGTGTGTGATGCATCAATTTCCGCAACTTCCTCTGGCGTTCCCTGCGCGACAACTTCACCACCGTCCTCGCCTGCTTCCGGGCCCAGATCGATCACGTGGTCGGCGTTTTTGATGACCTCCAGGTTGTGTTCGATCACCAGCACGCTGGAGCCCGCGTCCACCAGACGGTGAAACACTTGCATCAGCATCGCGATGTCGTCGAAGTGAAGTCCAGTGGTAGGTTCATCAAAGATTAAGAGGTCGCCCCGAGCCTGTTCGTTTCCCTTTGCTTTGCCACGCTCCAGCAAGTGACCGACGAGTTTTAATCGCTGACTTTCCCCGCCACTAAGCGTATTCAGCGGTTGTCCCAGACGCAAGTATGTCAAGCCAACGTCCGCCAGCACTTGCAGCTGGGCGGTGATGGTGCTGCGCAGTTTTGCCTCTTTGTTAGAGCTGGAACGGTCAGGTGCTGAGAAAAATGTAATCGCCTCGCTGACTGTCATTTCCAGAATGTCGCGAATCGATTTTCCATCGAGCAGATACGCGAGTACCTCCGGCCGATAGCGCGTGCCCTCGCACTCCGGGCAGCGCACGAAGAGATCGCTGAGGAATTGCATCTCGACTTTCTCGAAACCATTGCCGGCGCAGCGTTGGCAACGACCGTGGCCAGAGTTGAATGAGAAGTAACCCATTTGCACGCCATTGCCCTTCGCGTCGGGCGTTTCCGCGAACAATTTTCGAATAAGCTCAAAGGCACCGATGTAGACCGCGGGGGTCGATCGTGGTGTGCGGGCAAGCGGCGATTGATCGACCATGATGACCTGGGCCACTAGTGCATCTCCCTCGATGGAGCGACACTGGCCGGGTTCATTGTCTGAGCGCCCGCCCTTACTCCGCAGCAAGTTTTCGAACAGGACACTGTGCACCAGCGTGCTCTTGCCGGATCCAGAGACGCCAGTCACACAGCAGAAAATGCCGAGCGGAATCTCCACATCGACCCGCTTCAGGTTATTCTGCGTGGCGCGCACGATCTTGAGATTCTGGCCACGCTTCGGCTTCCTTCGCTTCGATGGAATCGGGATCACCTTCTTACCTGACAGGTAAGCGTGCGTCAGCGAGCGCTTGGGCGCTGCTTTATTCAATTGCGCCAGCGTCCCCTCGAACACCAGTTCACCACCGAGCTCGCCGCGGCCGGGGCCGATGTCCAAAAGATTGTCAGCGGCGCGCATCACCGCCTCTTCGTGCTCGACGACCAGCAGCGTGTTGCCTTTGTCGCGCAATCCGTGCATGACTTCGATCAACCTTCCGGTGTCGCGCGGATGCAGGCCAATGCTTGGCTCATCCAACACGAACAACGTGTTCACCAGCGACGCACCCAGGCACGTCGTCAAGTTTACCCGTTCGACCTCGCCGCCGGAAAGCGTTCGCGTCGAACGATCAAGATTCAAGTAGCTGAGCCCCACTCTTTCAAGATAGCGCAGGCGCGACGCGATCTCATCACGCAGCATCACAGCCGTGCTATCGGCGATCGGCAGCGTCACGTCATCGATGACATTGGCCAATCGATTCACCGGCAATCCCCACCAGTCAGGCAGCGTCAGATCGTTGACACGAAAGTGCAGCGCTTCCGGTTGCAGGCGCGCGCCTCGGCATACTTTGCACTTGGTGTAGGATCGAAAGCGGCTGAGATACACCCGCACGTGCATCTTGTAGGCATTGTTTTCCAGCCAGGTGAAAAATCCGCGCACGCCATACCAGCGTTGGTTTTGCCACTCGATTTCAGGATCCGGGTCGACGCCCTCGCCTTCGACAATCCATTCCTGATCCGCTTTTGGCAGGTCTTCGAAAGGGGTGAAAATGTCGACACCGCGTTCGTCGCAGCACCGCAGGAGATCGTTCTGCGATTCAGAATACTGCGCACCACTGAAGGCTTTAACCAACCCTTCCTCGATGCTCATCGACTTGTCTGGCATCGCCCGGTCGAGATCGATGCCGATGGTGCGACCAAAGCCGCGGCACTCGGGGCAGGCGCCGATCGCATTGTTAAAGCTGAACAGCGATGGCGATGGTTCGCGCAAGGTGATGTCGCAATCGGCACAATGCCAGTGGCGCGAAAACGCTTTGGTCTCGCCGTTGTCCGCATGCAGCAGAGTCAGCGTTCCTTTGCCAAAGTGAAACGAAGATTCAATCGCTTCGAGCGCGCGGGCACGCTGATCATCGTCGACGCGAATGCGATCCTGGATGATCAGCACAACTGCCGGCAACCGCTTGCGTTTGAATGCCTCAGGTTCATCCGTGCGATAGGTTTCGCCAAAGACTGTGACGCGCAGGAATCCCTGGCTCTTCAGGAAATCGAAAAAATCAGCGGGCTTCGTCTTTGCGGGAACGGGCACTCCGAACGTGACCAGCACGCTGGCATCTGGCCAGGCGGCGAACAACTTGTCGGCAACCGACTTCGGCGTCTCTGGTCGCACTTCGGTGTGGCATTCCGGACACCGGCCAGTGGCAACTCGCGGGAAAAACAACTTCAGGTAATCATTGATCTCGGTGATCGTTCCTACCGTCGATCGCGTCGTGCGGACGTTGTTGCTTTGCTCGATGGCGATCGCTGGTGGAATGCCGCGAATCTCATCGACCACGGGCTTGTCCATGCGATCGAAAAATTGCCGTGTGTAAGGCGAGAACGTCTCGACGTAGCGGCGCTGGCCCTCGGCGTAAATCGTTTGAAATGCCAGCGACGATTTGCCACTGCCAGATGGCCCGGTCACTACCGTCAACTTGTTCAGGGGCAGATCCAGATCGATCCCTTTCAGGTTGTTTTGCCACACGCCACGGATCTCGATGGTGCCTGTCGACGCCGACTTGCGTGGTGCGCGCTTCTTCTTTGCTGTCGCCTTCTTGCGAGGGCTGGCAGCTTTGCGGAGCGTGGACTTTTTTGAGGGCGATTTTGGCGCGGGCATAGGAGATGCAGAGACTCCTAGCGGATACGTCGGAAAGCAAGCATTGGGAGCAACGCGTTCCAGTAAAGCCTGTTCTGTAAATCCAAGTTCACCGTGTTGTCACCGATACCAGCCAGGCAAAGACGTCGCCAATTTCTTCATCGGAGAGCGTATGTTCCAGCCCATCGTATGCTTTAAGCGTTGGCCTGTGCCCTGCCTGTTGCAGTGCTTCCATGCTCCGCTCTGCGGCGCTGAACGGAACTACCGGATCAGCACTGCCATGAAAAAAGCCAATAGGAATCTCTCCGGTTTTCGCCGGGCACGGCCAGTCATCTGACTCCAGCAAGTAACCAGACATGGCAAGAATTCCAGCAATCGGATGATTGCAACGCAAGCCGACGTGCAGCGCCATGGCAGCTCCTTGAGAAAACCCAGCGAGGATCAATTGCGGCGCGGGCTCTGCGTTGATCAGGGCCTCAATCCGCGTGTGGCTTTCCTGCACCGTATCCCAATTGACAGCACGAGGATGCGACAGATCGATGATGTCGTACCATGCAGGCATTTGCATTCCCATATTGATCGTCACCGCTTGCTCCGGCGCATGCGGCAAAACGAAGCGCCACTTCTTTGGCAGAAGTGCTTGAGTGATCGCCTGTGCAATATCGGCAAAATCGTGGCCGTCCGCTCCCAATCCATGCATCAGCAGAATGCACACTTCTGCCTCGTCGCGGGCGGCTCCGATTTCCAGTGCAGGTAATAAGTTTGTATCCATGGTCGTCGCCAGTTTATCAGTTGCCGGTTAGCTCAGAAATTCCGCAATGCGCGCTTTTGGCCGACCGATGATCGCCTTCTTGCCCTTGACGATGACCGGGCGTTGCAGCAGTTGCTTGTGCTTCAACAGGATTTCGATCACTGCCTCCGCATTGCCAACAAAATCATCCGCATTCAGCTCCAGTTTCTTGAATTTCGAATCCTTACGCACCAGATCTTCGACAGGATCTTCCAGTCCCGCGACGATATTTTCCAAAGCCACGCGGTCAGGTGGGGTTTTGATGTAAAGCACGACCTCGTGATCGATTCCCAGTTCCTCAGCGACCGCCAAGGCATTCTCGGAAGACCCTCAGTGGGCGTAGTGGTAAATGATAGCTTTCGGCATGCAGGGCAGATAGCGCCCATTTGCAGCGCGGTCAATCTTACGATCTTCCGCTTGGCAAGTGGCGTCACATCATGTCTGTTCGAATCATGAGTAAAGTATTCTCCGTACCCACGCCACCTCCCGCAATCGGCATCATAGGCGGTACCGGCCTGTATGATCTCGATGGCCTCAGTGAGCGCGAAGAGATCCTGGTCGATACTCCATTTGGCGAGCCTTCTGACGCGATCATCGGTGGCCAGTTCGCCGGACGGAAAGTGTTCTTTTTGCCTCGGCATGGTCGCGGTCACCGCATTCTGCCATCGGAATTAAACCACCGCGCCAATATTTATGCGCTACGATCACTGGGTGTGCGCTGGATCATTTGCGTCACCGCAGTCGGCAGCTTGAAGGAAGAATATCGGCCGCGTGACATTGTTCTGCCGGATCAATATTTCGATCGCACCAGCCGCCGCAAGCAACATACCTTTTTCGGACGCGGGATCGTTGCCCACATTGGTTTTGCCGATCCGGTCAGCACCGGCCTGCGCAACATCCTGCACGAGACGGCAACCGCACAACAGAAACGCGTCCACAATGGCGGCACCTATGTGAACATGGACGGCCCAGCCTTTTCCACACGGGCAGAATCGGAGACCAATCGCAAGCTCGGATTCGACGTCATCGGCATGACCAATTTGCCCGAGGCGAAGCTCGCACGCGAAGCGGAAATCGCGCTCGCCACGATGGCGATGATCACCGACTACGATTGCTGGAAGACTGACGAAGGCCCGGTCAATGCAAAGGC
>JBNMNB010000297.1:0-8694 GCA_051270635.1 Verrucomicrobiales bacterium
CGATCTATTCCTTCAATCAGCACGCATCACCTAAAGCACTATAATTACCATAGGTCCAGAACTTTCTTCAGGAATCTTACTTCAATTTCCCCACTTACCGCGCTGACCTGGTGAATGGTTACGGCAAACCGGAATACATCCAACTGATTAATCTCCAACAATTTCTGCGGTAATCGAGTTTTCGGACACTACGGGATGAACGCGCTACGCCCCCTACACGAAGGCTTCAACCTCGAGGTCTATCAAACCCCTCAAGGCATCGCGTAACGCTCTCAGGGAGCTTCTGAAGGCTCCAAAATACGTAGAAACATTTTGGAAACCCTGTGGAACTTTAGGTCTCCGAGGAGTTAGACCCGAATCCCGAGTGTTACCACGGCTTTGCTCTCAGTTTAAACGTCGTCTTCTTCTCGTGTTCGCCTCTGCGATAGCGTACTTCAATCGCGTCGCCAGTGTTGAAGTGGGTACGGATGTAGATCATTGCATTGCGAGCGAGAGGACTCGTCTCGACGCCATTGATCGAATAGACGATGTCACCAGGACGCAGCCCGGCCTTTTTACCGTTGGTATTCGCCCAGAATTTGGTGACTTCTGAAGCAAAGCCATCCGTCTTGAGTCCCGCTTCTTTCTTCGCTTCCGGGGTCAGCGTTTTCGCCCAGAACTCTGGGAATGGAGTCATGCGATGGCCAATCGAACGTCGGTTAATGTCCGTGACGCGCCAGTGTTCGGGTAGGTCAATCGTAATCGACTCTGGTGAGCCGGAAATTCGAACGGGTACCGACTTCGCGCTCTTGTCCAGATTGTGGAGCGCATACTGAAGATCCGCAAAGGTGTAGACAGACCGATTAGCAACACGGGCAATCGCATCGCCTTTCTTCAGGCCAGCTGCAAGGGCGGGCCCGTCTGCGTCCGTCAATACGTTGCCTTCGTCAGGATCAAGGATAAGTCCAAGGGTGCGCGGATTCGGATAGGGCCACGGATCAGTCTTCTTGTTGAAGTCCGCCAGTGAAACCATTCTCTTCGACTGCTCATTGGCAATTTGGTGACAATGGATGCACTGGCCTTCTTTCGCCAGTTTTTTCAACTTGGGGTAACTCTGCACCATCCTGGAAGCAGCAGGGGCAGGCACCGTCATGCCTTTTTTCCAGCGCTCATGCAAATCTACACCTGTCTCAAGTGCTCTGAATAAACTGGCCTCTGTGAGGAAGTGATCGGCAGAGCTGTCAATTCGCCCACCGTAACGCAAGTAGATGTTCTTCTCGTGATTGAGGACGAAGACAGCGAAGGTAAGATCGAAATCGAATTCGAACAGGCCAGCGTCAACACTCGCCATGTCAACGATCCTCAATCGGACGTATCGTTCCTGTAGGGCCTTCAGCGTATCATTTGGACGCACAAACTGCGCGTCGAACTCGTAACAGTCCGCTCATGTCTCTCACCGAAATTCGAGAAGAATCGGTTTTCCCGATTTCTTTGACGCTGCCAGCGCCTCATCCATGTCGCTAAGCCAGGTGAGAGTGGGCGTAACGGCTGGCGCTTCCTTTCGCTCCTCCGCAATGGCAATCCCATGAGCAAATGCGGCGATGATGATCGACAAGAATGTTTTCTTGAGTTGCATGTGAGCAAACTAGCAGAACGCACTGAAAAAGGTGATCCAAGGCGAATTCGATTTACCGCAGAACATAGTTTCGACAGAACTTGGGGGGCACAGCGGGCCGCTTAGGGTAGAACAACTCAAATACATCAGATGTCTTTGCGTTGTTCTACCCCATCTCCACTAACCAACGCATTTTTGCCACGACAGCCGATGACCTTGCGGAACCGCTGCGGCGGGCTGAAGAGCCTTGCTCACTTTGCGTGAATTATGTTAGAGGATTCCATTCCTGTTCCATTTGATGACCGATCCAACTCCCAACGAACGAGGCACGCCACTTCCTTCAGAGAAGCACCCCGAGGGTTTTGCCAAGCCCCTTCCTGAGAAACGGAAGCAATTGTTGACACCCTGGGATGAGGGGAGACGGCCCCCAGGAGAAGTTCCCGACAGGTTGAAGTTTGACGAAATGGACGTGAAGGGGCCATTCGCGAAAAGAAGAGCTGAGGTAACAGAGGAAACGCGCGCCTGGCTTGAAGAACAGAGGGAGGTATGGAGCGCACAAGCCGCCAAGGCTCTGGAAGGCAAGGAGTTCACTGCGGGCAACCAGACGTTCCAGGACGCGCTCAACGAGGCCATCAACCAGAAGAAATCCAGGAACCCCGAGCTGCACTGGGGGCAAGAGGTCAACGAGGTCAATCCGGGCATCGATAAACATTACTTGCCCTCGCAGGAACCCTCGCTGTTGGAAACGCTGTGGGGCTTGCGATTACGGATCGGACTGATTCTCGCGGTTTTCGCCGTGATCGGAGGGCTGATCGCGTCGCTTCAATTCTCGACGGTGTCGGATCAGGTTGCCGCAGTGCGGCCCCTTGCCGCTGGGAACTTGGTTGGACCAGATCAGGTCGTCGAGGAATTCCTCGATCCGTGGAGCACTGCGGAACAACGCCATGCACTGCTCCGAAGCCCAGTGGACTTGGACGAGGTGCGCAAGTTTTTCTCATCGTTCACGTTCATCCCGGGAACTGGGGCGGAACAAGTTTGGGAAAACATGCCCGCCGACTCACTTGGTCAGGGGCAGATGCTCGACGTTGGCTACCACCTGTATCGGGTGACGACAGATCGAGGGGAGGAACGGCTCATCTACGTGACCGAAGAGCTCGAGGGCTTCAGGATCGACTGGGATGCTTTCGCGCGACCAGGGGATTCGGCCTGGGAAGAACTTGAGAATGGAAACCAGGCGACCGCCGACCTCCGCGTTTTTCTTCGACCAAGCTCTTACTACAACTTCGGCTTCTCTGATCAGAAGGCCTATTCGGCATTTCTGATCATCTCGCCGAAGCGCGGAGTGGCAGATCTCTTTGCTTACGCCCGGCGCGGTTCCCTGACCGAACGGATTCTGACGGAAACGGTGTCTTCCGCCCTCAAGGCGAAACGGCGTATAGAGCCTGCGATGAAACTCCGACTCGAAAGCGTGGAGGGGAGCCATCGCCACCGGCAGTTCCTGGCCTCATCTGTACTTGCATCAGAATGGGTGGAAAGCCGAATGGGAACGCTCTACGATCTATGGGCAGTTTCCGGTCATGCCCACAATAAGGCGTCGTTCGAGCTGATGCAGGAGACGGCGGCTCAGTTCGACGCTCCGCTAATGTATCGCCACGCCATGTTCCTGCAGGAGGCCGATCCCGAGACTGCGGCCGATTACCTCCGCACCGCCCTTGACTACCGGCCGGACTTCCTTGAGGCCCGCACGGCTCACGGCGCTGCTTTCGTCAACCAAAACAAGCTCGATATGGCGGAAGCCGAATTGAAGATGGTGCTGGAGGAAGAGCCAACCTTCGCTCCCGCGCTCTACCAGCTGGCGCTCTGCGCCACGCTCCGGGGCGACGCTGACGAGGCTGTCGCCCAGTTCGAATCATTGCTGCTCGACAGTCCAGACCATGTCCTTTCCCTGAACAACCTCGCCTGGATTCTGTCCACGCACGAGGATCCTGCCGTCCGATACCAGCCACGGGTGGTGCAGTTGGCGGAACGCGCCGCGGAACTCAGCCGCGAGGCCAACCCCTCGGTGCTCGCTACCCTTGGTGTTGCCTACGCCGCTGTCGGACAGTTTAGCAAAGCGATCACGAAGACGCAAAAAGCCCTAAGGCTCCTCGACACACTCGAAAGTGACCAGGAACCGAAATTAAAACTGATCGAGCGAATTGTTTTGTTCAAAAATGGAGAGCATATCGTTGGTAACGAGTAGATTGCAGGTGCTGAAAATTCTTCGCTGAAAATTCTTCGCTGAAAATCTTGTGTTTGTCTCTTTTCTGATGAAACTCGCTTCCATCAACCAAGTATCTCGATTGATGAAAACCGATTTCAATACATTCCTTACAAGAACCATCCCTACGGGGCGCATGGCTCTGACTCTGTGCTTTCTGCTGGCACTCGTGTTCGTAGCTCGGGCCGACATTATCAAGAACGTTTCTATTGACGGAATCGACTCCTGGGATGGACTGGGTGATCCGAGCAACACCATCCTGACAGTTGAGGTGGGAAGTGCTACGACGATCACGGGGATCGCGTGGGATGTCCAGCTTGGAACGATCGGCGCGAGTTGGTTGAGCGAGGCCACATACAGTATTAACAACGTCCAATCAGTTACTCCCTTCAATCAAGATAGTCCGGGCGTCGCATCCACCGATTCAGGAGGTATACTGGACCTCACTGACAATGGGCTTCCTGACATCACGTTGACCGACAGCAACGGCGATTTTAGCAACGACTTCACCCTTGAATTCCACGAATCTTTCGATGATGTTCCCGGTGCGGTAGATGCAAATTGGAGTAACGGAACGGCCGGTACCAACCCTTCGGGTTTAGGGGGATTAGACTTTGTCCTGGTGCCTGAGCCCAGCTCGACGGCGCTGGTGATGATTTCCGGTTTTGCGTTCCTGATGCGGAGGCGCCGTAGCTGAGGGAGACAAAGCGACAAAGTCGGCCGGGGGCGCTCCTCGGGGTATTCTTTGCCGTGCGCAACAGCGCTTAGAGAAGGACGGGAGCGGGACTTCAGCATTTTCGCCGAACTTGATGATCAGGCCGCGAACTTCCGACCGCCGATTCATCCGATGCAAATGCAACGGCCCGCGGTCCTGAGTGTCGTTCTCGCCTCCGTGCTCCTTTCCAGCTGCGAGGGGAGGAAGGACAGTGGACGTGACACAGTGAGATCCGCAGTGGCGGGGGAAACTTCCCCCATTGTGACTCGATACCTGGCCACCAGATCCACAGGATCTGAACAAAACGGACTGTTCCACGATGTCCGGGAACACGGGATCGATTTCTTCAACCATCTGGACCCGGGAAAGGAGATCTCCTACCTGACGAACGGCTCCGGGGTGGCAGTGGGCGATGTCGATGGCGACGGACTTGCCGACGTGTTCCTCTGCGGACTGAGTATCGGCAACCGGCTCTATCTTCAAACTGAAACCTTCAAGTTCAGTGACGCCACGGAGCGATGCGGCATCCGGTCCTCGGTCGAAGTGATCAGTGCGGGTGCGGCGATGGCGGACGTCAACAACGACGGCAGCCTCGATCTCTACGTCTGCAATTATCTCGGCCCAAACGAACTTTACATCAACCAGGGGGACGGACGGTTCGTGGAGATGGGCGCGGAATGGAACCTGGACTACGGCGGGCCGACAACGATGGCTTCCTTCGCCGACTACGACCTGGACGGAGACCTGGACGTCTACCTCGTGAACAACCGCCGCTACAAGGCGGAGAACGATGGATACGAGGGGCGCATTGGGCGCACGGCAGAGGGAGAAATCGTCGCACCGCCGGACTTGTTCGTCAGAATGAACGGACACTTGGTGAGATCCGGACACAAGGACCTCCTGCTGCGTAACGACGGCGCGTCCTATAGAGATGTGACCGACGGGGCTGGCATCGGCATCTCCGGCTATGGGATGGGGCTGTCCGCAACTTGGTGGGATTTCAACTCCGACAATCAGCCCGACCTGTGGGTCTGTAATGACTTGAAAACTCCGGACCACCTCTATGTCAATCAAGGCGGTGGAGTTTTCCGTGATGTGGCTCCAGAAGTTCTGTCCTACACCAGTTGGAATTCGATGGGTGCCGACTTCGCCGATTTCAACAACGACGGGCAATTCGATTTCCTTGCCTCCGATATGTCCGCGACCACACACTTCAAGGAGAAGGTGAACATGGGCGACATGTCGACTGAGGCATGGTTTCTTGCCTCGGCGGAACCGCGGCAAATGATGCGGAATTGCCTCTACATCAACAGCGGGACGGGATCGTTCCTGGAAACGGCCTATTTCAGTGGAGTGGCGCGCACCGACTGGACGTGGTCGGTGAAGTGCGCAGACTTCGACTGCGACGGGTGGAACGACATCTACGTCACCAACGGCATGGTTGACAATTCCAACGATTCGGACTGGGCTGCCGCTGCCCAAAAGCTCATCGAAGCAGGAAAAGCGGATCAAGCGGGTGCCCTGCGCCCACCGCAACTCAAGGAAAGGAATCTCGCTTTTCGAAACATCAATGGTCTGCAGTTTCAAGATGTCTCCGCGGGTTGGGGCATCGATCACGAAGGGATCAGCCACGGCGCGAGCCTCGGGGACTTGGACAACGACGGCGACTTGGACATGGTGGTGCAGAACTATGGAGAAAACGTCAGCATCTACCGCAACGACACGGTTGGTAACCGCATTACCGTCTCGTTGAAGGGTTCCCTCAGCAATCGGTTCGGGGTGGGAGCCACGGTCACGATCCGAACGACCGCCGGTCTACAGAAGCGAATGCTGTCCATCGCCCGTGGTTATATGTCCTCGGATCAGCCGATCATGCATTTCGGCCTTGCGGATGTCCGAGTGGTGGAAGAACTGACGGTACGCTGGCCGAGCGGCATCCATCAGACTTTCGGGCAACTGCCCGCCAACCGGCACTATGAGATCACCGAGAAGGGAGAGTCCGATGCCAAAGACGCCAACCCACCAACCGACTCTCCGTCTCCCCTTTTCACCAGGTCGAGCGAGGTAGTGCCCTTTCGGCATGTGGAGGAACCCTATGACGACTTCGCGATCCAAAAGCTGCTGCCGAACCGGCTTTCGACTCTTGGCCCCGGGCAGGCCTGGGCGGACTTCAATGGGGACGGTCTCGACGATGTCTACTTCGGTGGTGCTTCGGGACAGGCTGGCCGCCTCGTGGCTCAGAATGCCGACGGGACTTTCCGTGGGATCGATGGCCCTTGGTCAAGGCATTTCCGCAGAGAGGATATGGGAATCGTCTGGCTGGATGCCGACTCGGACGGTGACCTCGATCTCTACGTCGCTAGTGGAAGCAACGAGGGCCCGCCGGGGTCGGAAATCTATCAGGACCGCCTTTATATCAACTCGGGTGACGAACGCTTTTCGGACCTGACCGGCGATTGGCTGCCTCCAATGTTCGAGAGCACCAGCGTGGTGCGCGCCGGCGATTTCGACGGCGATGGCGATCCGGATCTGTTCGTCGGCTCACGCATGGTTCCTGGGGAATATCCCAAGCCATCGAAGAGCGTCATCTTGCGGAACACGGGGAGATCATTCGAGGAATGCAATCGGGAAGTCGCGCCCCATTTGGCGCGGATCAGTCTGGTAACGGATGCAGTCTGGATCGACTTCGACAACGACGGACAATTGGACCTGGCGATTGTTTCAGAATGGGGGCCGGTCACTCTTTTGAAGAACGAGAACGGCAGGTTGGCCGACACCGGAAGGGCCACTGGGCTCGCCGCGGTGCGCGGGTGGTGGAATGGAATTGCCGCCGCTGATCTGGACGGCAATGGCTTTACCGACTTCGTCGTCTCCAACTTCGGAGCCAACACAAAGTATGGCGTGCCGTCAGTTGACAAGCCGCGAAAGCTTTTCTACGGAGATCTAGACGGGAACGGAGTAATCGATCTAGTGGAGGCGAAAGTCGAAAACGAAAACCAGGCCGAGGTGCTGCTGCCGGTGCGCGGGCGAAGTTGCTCTACCGAGCAACTCCCCGGCATCAAGGAAAAGTTCCCCACCTTCCGCTCCTTTGCTTCCGCCTCATTGACGGACATTTACAATCTGGATCGGACACAGGAATTGATCGCCAATGAATTGCATTCAGTAGTCCTGCTCAATGACGGCGCCGGAGCCTTCCAAATCGGTCGACTGCCGAGTCTGGCACAACTGGCGCCAGCCTTCGGCATCGGGATTGCCGATTTCGATCTCGATGGAAGCCTCGACATCTTTCTGGCGCAGAATTTCTACGGCCCCCAGATTGAGACTGGCCGGATGTCGGGTGGTCTCGGAGCCGTCCTCAAAGGACGTGGCGACGGAACCTTCGATGCCTTGTGGCCCCTGCAGAGCGGTGTCGAGATTCCTGAGGACGCTCGCTCGATCGCTGTTGCCGACCTCAACGCTGATCGAGTTCCCGATGTTGTCGTCACCTTGAATTCGGGCCCGGTGCTCACATTCATCAACAACGCCGGCTCCGCCGTTTCCTGGGGAGCGGAACCATTAGAAGTCGTCCTCAGAGGACCCGCCGGAAATCCTCTCGGTGCCGGAGCGACGGTCGAACTGCTGGACGGCGATATGCCGGTAGCACGCCGCCTCATGGGAAGCAACTCCGGATATCTCTCCCAGTCCGCCGCCAGCGTCTTTTTTGTAATCGACGACAAACTCAAAGTTCCCCGCATCCGAGTCGCATGGCCCGGTGGAGCACGCTCAGAAACTCAGATCGTTTCTGGTAGGGGCAGGATCGTGATCGATTACGATGGCGAAGCTCAAAATCTTCGAAGCCGCGGAGATTGACTACACATCGAAAATCATAAGAGCCGCTTTAAGCCCCGTTGCCTCATCGGGTCTAACGCTCCAAAGGAACCCAATGTATCACAGACCCCGTACTGTCCGAAAACTCGATTACAGCGAGAATCGTAGGGCTTCCGCGCGAAATGCATCGATAATCTCGGGGAGGATGGATGGTATAGATCTGGCTCTCGCGAGATCGGCTGAGTGCCAATATCTGAATCCGTCATGCCTCCCAAAAGTACCTGCATTTACTGATTCGACTGAGTTTTTGCGCCATAC
>JBNMNB010000298.1:0-8661 GCA_051270635.1 Verrucomicrobiales bacterium
TGACGGGGAGGTTGCGGGTCGGCTGGGGGGCGGGAGCGTCTTGGTTGTTCATGCCTACTAACCATACGCATAGAATTAAAAGTACAAGTTATAATTTCAATAACATCCGCCTTCCGGTGCCCGCCGCCTTCATTCACACCCGGCAGAACCCAGTCAGCTCTCGATCACTCAGATTACCCCGCCCGTCAAAATCATTCCTCCGATGTCGATCCGCAGCTTGAAGAAGGCGATAGTAATCTTGTTTTCGGCGCGCCAACCCGCGAGAGAATGTCCACAGCCCGTCGCTGTCGAGGCCAGCCCTGATCATAGCAGCCTGGGATTGAAGCCTGGCCACCCTGCCGTTACCATCGCCAAAAGGGTGAATCCAAACGAGCCGGTGGTGAGCAGCCGCAAGCGCAATTAAGCGTTGCGTCGGTAAGATCGTTTTTCCCGAATAGAAATCCTTGAACCGGGCCATAAACGAGGGCAGAGCCGGGTGATTCGGCGGAACATGCCGTCCGACCGTGACGTTGTATTCCCGGAGCACACCGGGGACATTGGGATACCGTGTTCCATCTTCTGACGTCGTTACCCAATCTTCCTCGGGAATGAGCGAATAGAACTCGGCGTGAAGCCAACAGATAAACTCGCGATCGTAGACGTCGATTTCTGGTTCCGCCGTCAGGCGCTCGCGCATCGCTTGCTCCGCCCTAACGTGAGCGACACTCAATTGTTGGTTCCGCTTGTCGTCAGATTGTTCCGAAAAATCCTCCTTCAGCGCTCTCTCTAATGTCCCTGGGAAGCGTCTTGTGCCCTTCGATCAAATTCGAGTAGTAGCTGTTCATTTGGCGAACCAGCTGGGCGACCTCCGCTCTCACCAATCGGGAGGGAAGCGATGCCTTCAGCTCACCCGTTTTCTTGAGGATCTCGACACATAATTGCGCGAGCACCTCCTCACCTTCCATCGGAAAAAGAGGCTCCATAGAATCGGTGTGTCCGCAAATCTCCACTGGCGAGGTCATTTCCGTTGATTCATACGGCGATCAATGTATTGCATAATCCACTGCAATACAGCAATTAAAACGTTTCCAGATGAAATATTTACGTCTGTTTTCGTTGATTCAATCGTTGATCTTATTGTTGATCAATATTTCAGACATTCGAGCAGGTAGGGCCAAATTGAAAAATCGAGGTAATTGTGAAGAATTACCTCGATTTAATCACACGCACTTCCTGTGTCTAGTCCAGACTCTAGAGCTTCTCCGCGAACTGGCAGGAGAGCGCGAGACACTGAAGCGAATCAGAGAAACGCTGCATTCGAATACGGGCCCTCCGAAACTAAATCAGTCCCCGCCAAGATTCGCTACTACTGACGATTCTCGCTTGCGTTTTTACCTGAGATTGCGGAAGTTCAGCGCAATGCTGGAAACTTACCTGCCCATTCTCATGCAACTCGGAGTCGCCTGCGGCTTTGCTGTTTCTACGTTGATAGTCAGCGTGTTACTCGGAAAGAGTGGCAAGCGGAATGCGATGAAGGACTCGGCATACGAGTGCGGGATGCTGCCGATCGGTGAAGCGCAGCCCCGATTCAGCGTTAAATTTTACCTGATTGCGATGCTTTTTGTCCTGTTCGATATCGAGGTCGTGTTCATGTATCCGTGGGCGATCGTTTTTAAAGATCTGCTGGTCACGGACATTATGCCGGTCACCCTGGGAATGGGAGGTTTTGTCCTGATTCTCTTCGTCGCCTATCTGTATGTGCTGAAAAAAGGCGCATTGGAGTGGAAGGACTGAACCGCCACACAGATTCGCCCGCATTCTCGCGTGCGGTATCTCCATTTTTTCCTACGCCGTGGTCTACCATGTCGCCTTCTATAAGCTCAGGGCGGAAGTCACCCCTGAGAAGCTGGACGAGATGATCCGCTCATCGCGCAGCCAACTGGTGCGCGTCCCGGAAGTCCTGACCGTACGCTCAGGAAAAATGATCACGCCGAACTGCGAGTGGCCGTTTTTCGTGGCCATCGATTTCGAATCCATGGACAAGAAACGGGCTTGCGAGGACGATCCCGTCTACATCAAATTTCTAGCGACCGTGATCCGGCCGAACGTCACCGATCAATGGGTGTCAGATTATGAACAAGAACCTGGCCGGCCGGTGAAGTATTCGTGATCCATGTGATCCAGCAGGGTTTTACGCAGATTCTGTATTCTCAATTTCCTGATTCAATCGTATGCTGTTGCCATGCGGAATCGATTTCCAAATTACCTGATTCACCTGTTTCTATTGCCGTTAACGTTCGCAGCATCACTCGCTGGGGCAGGTGAAAGTGCTACTCCACAGCAAGCCGAAGCGCTTTCCTTTTTTGAGTCTAAGATCAGACCTGTGCTGGCGGAGCGGTGCTATTCTTGCCATTCAGATCAGGCAGAGAAACTGAAGGCGGGACTCTACCTGGATGGTCGAGAAAACATCGTTACGGGCGGCGATACCGGGCCAGCCATTGTTCCAGGAAAGCCTGAACAAAGCCTGCTGATCGAAGCGATCCGATACCATAATGTCGATCTGCAGATGCCGCCTAAGGACAAATTGGACGCACGCGTCGTTGCCGATTTCGAAACGTGGATATCCTGGGGCGCTCCCTGGCCAGAGGGTGAGAAAAAGGCGTCAAGAAAACTGGGCGATTTCGATCTTGAGCAACGCAAGTCTGAGCACTGGGCCTGGCAACCGGTAACGAATCCTGCGGCGCCAGAGATTGCGAACAACGATTGGTCTTCCGATCCTATTGACCGCTTTGTGCTCGCGAAATTGCAGGAAGCAGATCTGCGGCCAGGCGCGGCCACGGACAGGCGCACCCTCATTCGCCGCGTGACATTTGATCTCACTGGACTACCTCCCACAACCGAAGAGGTCGCGGCCTTTGTCGCTGACGCCTCTGACCAGGCGTATGATAAAGTGGTCACGCGTCTGCTGGATTCCCCTCACTTCGGCGAACGCTGGGCGCGGCATTGGCTGGACATGGTGCGCTATGCAGAAACTCGCGGACATGAATTTGATCATGAAGTCCCAAACGCATTCCGCTACCGCGACTATGTCATCCGCGCATTCAATGCAGACATTCCCTACAACCAATTCGTCACCGAACACCTGGCAGGCGACCTGATGCCCGAACCACGCCTGCATCCTGAAGAAAAATTTAACGAGTCGGTGATCGGCACCGGCTTCTGGTTTCTAGGCGAGAGTATCCACTCCCCTGTCGACATCAAGCAAGATGAAGCCGACCGCTTCGACAACATGGTCGACGTCGCGGCCAAGTCGTTCATGTCACTGACCGTCGCATGCGCTCGCTGCCACGACCACAAATTCGATGCTATATCGACAAAAGACTACTACGCAATGTTCGGCTACCTGCAGAGCTCGAACTACCATCAGGCTCCGATCGACAGCATGCTCCCTAACAAAACCATCGCCGATGAGCTGCGAGAGATTTCGAGAACAGCGAAGCAGAAACTCGCGAATATTTATGCGGAAGCATTTAAGCCGGCGCTTCAAAATCCTGCCGTAGTCGGCAAATTGGAGTCCGCAGGTGAAACTGAAGCGTTTTCAGATATTCTCCAAGCTCTATCCCCCAGTCACAGCACTGAGTGGGCGAAATCAGAGTTGGAGCGGGCACAATCCCAGCAATCAAGTTGGGATACACTCGACATCATTGCTGACTACGCGACCATCGATGAGAACTTGTTCATTCAGGATGGCGGCCATGGATTCGGCATCTCGCCCGTGCGACCTGGCAGTTTTCGACTCACTGACAAGGGCACAAGAATTGAAACCTACGGCGCGGCAAGACGTGACCTCGCGTGGTCAAACCTGGAAGTCGTTGATTCAACTCTCGATCCTGCCAGCAAAACAACTCAGCAACCTGGACGCATGCTGCGCTCTCCAACGTTTGTCCTGCAAGCACCAGGAACTGTTCACTATCTTGTGCGCGGCAATGGGCTTGCCATGGCAGTCGTCGACTCGCATCGACTTGTGCTGGGCCCACTGCACGGAAACGTTCACCGCAAACTAAATAGCAAGGACGGCGAACTGCGCTGGGAGTCGCATCCGTTGCAACGCTACATTGGGCACAACCTTCACATCGAACTCGTCCCCGAGGGCGATGCCCCGTTTGAGATTCTCGCCATCGCCCAGTCAAAGTCTGACAACGTCAGCCTTCCTCGACCCGACACTTTCGAAAACCCACCAATGGCTACCCTGGCACAAAGAATTCAGGGCAAGGACGATTCCACCGAAGCGTTTGCCAAATTTCTCTGCGTGTCTCTTGATCAGTGGCAAGAAAATATCCAGACCGATACTCCTCTCGCTCCAGAGTTCGCAAGGGCGATTGACTGGATGCTTCAGCGCTCAGAACTCTTCTTCGATAAAGATAACGAGTCGCTCGCTTCTATCGAGCGTATCGTCAGCAGCTACCTGAAAGACCAGTCGCAAATCCTTTCCAGGCGTGTGCAGAAAAGCCGCACCGTCCTGGCAATGATGGACGGAACTCCCCTCGACGATTCCGTATACATTCGAGGCAGCTACAAGTCACCCGGCGAACGCGTTTCTCGGCGCTTTCTGGAGGCATTGGGCGGCACGGAAATCCTTCCACCGCAGCACGGTAGCGGAAGGTTAGAGCTGGCAGAACAAATCACCCATCCGGACAATCCGTTCGTTTCCAGATCCATCGTAAATCGCCTCTGGCACCACCTGTTCGGTCGCGGCATCGTGCCCACTACCGATGACTTTGGCGCACTCGGCCAACCACCATCGCACCCTGAGCTGCTCGACCATCTTGCTCATTCGTTTGTTGCTGATGGATGGTCTATTAAACGACAAATCCACCGGATCGTCATGACCAGGAGCTACCAGATGGCGAGCACTGCCAGTGATCCTGAAGCAGAACTGAAGGATCCACAGAACAGATGGCTGCATCGCGCCAGCGTTCGCCGCCTGCAGTCTGAGTCGATCCGCGATGCACTGCTGGCAGTCTCCGGTCGACTCAACCCGAAAGCATTCGGTCGCTCTGTGCCCGTCAACCTTACCGACTTCATGACTGGCCGAGGCCGCCCCGGAAAGAGTGGCCCGCTCGACGGCGATGGCCGGCGCAGCATCTATCTTGAGGTGCGCAGGAATTTTCTCAATCCGATGATGCTGGCCTTCGACACACCAATTCCGTTTGCACCAATGGGTCGTCGTTCAATTTCCAACGTGCCCTCTCAGGCGCTCATCATGATGAATGATCCACTCGTCATTCAACAGGCAGGCGTCTGGACAAAGCGAATCCTGGCACTACCAAAATTGACCACAGCGCAGCGAATCGATCGCATGTATCAAGAAGCATTCGCCCGCCCTGCCACTACAGAGGAAATCCAAAGTGCCTCAAAATTCCTGGAAGCTGATACTGACTCGGCAGCGGACCAACGCTGGACAGATTTTGCTCATGTGCTCTTTAACACCAAGGAATTCATCTTCCTCAACTAGCCTCAGTGAGGTGCCCATCAATCGAAATCACACACGGGCATTCCAACTTCCTGCCGGGTCGCGATTGAAGCCAGAACATCGGCCCATTCGGAAACCGACTCCTGGTAGTCTGCTTGCAGACGATCGATGACTGGCTTCTTGAGATGCTCAGGAAAGATGTCTTCACCATAGCGCGCGCCGATCAACGCGCCCACAAGTGCGGAGTAAGAATCTGTGTCGTGCCCCCATTCAATGCTCAGCTGCAGGGCAGCCAGTGGATGATCCGGGCACAATGTCAGGACGGCCATGGCAACTACGAACGGAACCTCGGCCTGCCATTTAATGGTGTCCGAAAATATGGCGTTAAGTTCTGCAAAAAGTGCCGCAGGCTCGCGATTCGCGCGTTGCACCGCCGCCTGAGTTCGTTCAAGCCACTTGTCCACAGATCGCATCGCCCAAGGCACCTTACCGTAGGCAAATGGATCCGTCTTGCGCATGGCGTCGATCACTGGTAGCCAGTCACCGCCCGCACGGAGCGGTTTCGGCAATGTCAGGGCAGTCGCCATTCCAGCTATCAATGACGCGTTGAGATCTTTTCCGAATCCATTGTCGAAGAATCCCAGCGCATAGGCAGCACGGTATGCGGCGTCCGGATCACCGGGATAAATTGCCGCCAGCGGCGGAAGAATCATCTGGCCACAACAGGTCGGCAGGCCGCTCCACATGCGTTCTGGAGGAAATGCCAGAGCAGGATTTCGCTCTCCCAGCACCCAGCGTGCTGACTTTAAAAATTCGTCCAGCCAATCGTCCGACAACTGCCGGTAGTCCGGTCGCTTTTGCATCAATGGTGATGATGACCAATCGACGTATGCTTGCGCCAGTGACTTGCCAGTGATCGGCCAGTCATCCTTTTCTCGTGCACGGCGCATTGCATGCATGAGGACAAACTTGTGTCGACTGTCATCGGTCACCGTGCCGGCAGCAGCATTGGGCAGCCAGTGTCCATACGATTCAGGTGCCGGGCGCAAAGGCGAGTAAGGACGCAATTTAAGCCTGACTTCTGCCGCTTCAAGTGCCTGAGACGTCAGCTTCTCACCCTTTTCCCAACGTTTTGGTGGATCAGATAACTTGGCAACGTCGTCGAGTTGTTGAAATTCCACAGGCCCACCCAAAGCATCGCCAATCAGCGCCCCAAGCAGCATTCCCCGCACGCGAGATGGGACAGAATCACTTTTTTCACTCTGTCCGAATGCCTTTCCATTCAGCAGCAACATGCCTATGACACCTATGGATCCACTACTGAAGGAACGCAAGAATCCGCGACGCGAGGCAGGTTTCAGTGAACAGGGATCGGAAGACATAGCGTCACCCTAACAGAAGAGCGCGGTCTGGTTCCAGCACAAGTGCCCGCGCTAAATCCATCATTGATTTACGTTGCTCCAGAGTCGCCGCCAGCGGCAGTTGCGCATACCCGAGAAGTCTGCGGAGGATCTCAACGCCAGCGATCTGCAGCATGGTTTTGTCGCAGTAATGGTCAGGCGGGTCATACTCTCCAAGAAAACAGGCAATCAGTGCAGGCGCTTGCTGGCCGAGCAGCAGATGCGCCACAAAAACTCCGGAATCAAACTCAGAACGACCACCGAAACAGAATTCTGGATCGATAACGCGCAGACCACGCGCGCTTCGTAAAAAACTGCCAGGGAAATAGTCTCCATGGAGGAGACAGGCCCGGTCAGAAAAGTCTTCGGCGTCGCTCAGGTAGACAGATTCTCCCAGCTGACGAATCTGCTCCACCAAGCGAGAATCCGCTTTCACTGACCTTGCTGCAGTAGCAAGGCCAGGGAGAACTCCGTCGAGATCAAGGCCATTGTCAGCAACAAATGGAATGTCAAAAATATGTGCGTGATTGAGCGCTCGCATGTCTCGATTGTGCAGAGCCACGATTGCTGGATCGCCTTGAAACTGGCGATGCAGGCGCGACAGAAACTGCGCCAGGCTGACGATTTCCGCATTGTGCATCGCGTTGCCAGAGTAGCAATCGGAACAGTCTCCCGCGGTCCCCAAATCCTCCAGGACGAGGAGTCGGTTAGCTTGGTCAGAGTGCAGGATCTTAGGGAGTGCGGAGCGCAGCAAGTCGTCGCGTCCAGCGAGCCGGTAAAATTCTATTTCGCGTAAGGCACGATCCCAAGGGGCCGTAAACTGCGGGTATTTTTCAACCCATGGGCGCGCTTGTTTTACGATGAAGGTTTGCTCTTCGCTGGTACGAACGCGCAGGGTGCAATTCATATTGCCGTCACCTGCCTTCTCTACTTTGGAGATATTCACGTCGGGCGAAAGTATTGCAGCATCTCTCAGTAAGCTGGCGAGCGCATCTGGTTCTGCAGCATCCAGAAAAAAAACACCGGGGTGCATTGCTGAGAATTTAGAGCGAGACATACTGACGGGTTACCAGTCGAGCTCCTTTTGATCGCGAAAGAATTTCCCCGTCACGGAATTCGGCGCTTCATTTACCAGCCAGAGAATGCCGGACGTCCCCTCTTCTGCACTGCGATCCGCTTCGTCGCCTCCCATTTCAGTGCGACACCAGCCAGGACAGACGCTGTTGACTGGAATTCCGTCGGCCTGCAATTCAGTGGCCCAAATACGCGTGACCGCATTCACCCCCGCTTTGGATATCTGGTAAGCAGGTGCCCACACTTTATCGAACATCCACGTCAACTGCCCGGCTCCACTGGCAAGGTTAATGATCCGCGCGCGGCCGGACTTTTTCAGTAGATCCTGAAATGCGCTGATCATCGCATGCACTGCAGTGACGTTGGTCGACAACGTCTGGTCGAGCGTAGCTGGCTCAACGTCTGATGCCTTGACGTAATGATCACGCAGGATGGCGGCGTTGTTGACCAACACATCGAGCATGCCAAACTGACCGGAAATTCTTTCGACAGCAGAAGCAATGGAAGCAGAATCAGTCACATCGAGATGCAGAAAATGCACCGCACCTGGAAGATTTTCAGCCTTCAAGGCATCAACTGCGGATTCTCCCCGCAGGCGATCGCGTGCTGAAAGGATTACCGTGTGCCCCTGCGCTGCGAGCAGCCGAACGGCTTCAAACCCAATGCCACGAGAAGCACCAGTGATAAGAACTATTTTAGCTGAGTCAGATTCCTCCGTCGTCATCCCGTATGAAA
>JBNMNB010000299.1:0-8634 GCA_051270635.1 Verrucomicrobiales bacterium
CTGGCGCTGACTGTAGTCTGTCCCCCGTCCCGCGCTGTTGCATCTCCAGTGATCTCCGAAGTCCTCTGCGACAATGCGACCTCACTGACAGACTGGCGGGGCGAACATGCAGACTGGATTGAAATCTACAATCCTGGTCCTGATGCAGTTGATCTTACTGGATGGTATCTCACAGATAATCCTGACAAACTGACAAAGTGGCAATTTCCAGCGACCAGTATCCGCCGTGGCCGCTACACGATTATCTTCGCCAGTGGCTTGGATGCTACGGAGTCGGAAGACGCAGGCCAACTGCATGCGTCATTCAAACTTTCCTCTGATGGCGAGTATCTGGCACTGGTAAAAGCCGACGGCACCACGATAGCACATGCGCTCGATTTCTCAGGAAAAGTGCAGCACACTGACCTCAGCTTTGGACTGCCACCCGATGCTTCAGGCTTTCGCATCGATGTCAGCGGCACCCCGCCCCGGCTCCTCGCCAGTCCAACGCCAATGCAGGCGAACGACCTGCCAGTAGAAGGTGTCATTGAATCCGTAATCGCCGACCGACCGCACGGATTTTATGATGCTCCCTTTGAGCTGGAACTTGCATCCGCCACACCCGATGCCGATATCCGCTACACAATAGACGGATCCGAACCCACTGCGGTCAATGGAGAAATGTACACCGGCAAGTTATCCATTAGCCGCACTACCACACTGAGAGCGCTTGCGATCCGCAGCAATTGGAAACCGTCTCCAGTAATGACCCGAACCTACTTGTTTCTCGATGACATCGTGCATCAATCACCCAATGGCGAAGCCCCTGCTGGTTGGCCGCAGGGTCGCGCCAACAGTCAACGCATGGACTACGGCATGGATCCTGACATTGTCACAGGATTCGCCACTCCAGAGAAAGTGAAAGAATCCTTACGTTCCCTCCCTACTTTGTCAGTCGTGAGCAGCATCGACAACTTGTTTG
This sequence comes from Verrucomicrobiales bacterium, assembly GCA_051270635.1. GTDB lineage: Bacteria > Verrucomicrobiota > Verrucomicrobiia > Verrucomicrobiales > DEV007 > JAGROY01. The sequence continues at coordinate 962 of JBNMNB010000299.1, forward strand.
GGCCTGAACGTGGAATCTATGCCAATCCCGGGGCCAAGGGCCGCAGATGGGAACGCCCCGCATCGTTCGAACTCATCGATCCCAGCGGCGAAGAGGACGGCTTTCAAATCAACGCGGGACTGCGAATCCGAGGTGGCTTCAGCAGGATGCCCAACAATCCTAAACATGCGATGCGTCTCATCTTTCGCCGCGAGTATGGTGCCGGGAAGCTCAAGTATCCCCTGTTTGAAAACGAAGGCGTGAAGTCCTTCGATTTCATTGATCTGCGCACCAGCCTCAACTCGTCATGGGCCATGGGCGGCTCTGCGCGTAACACAATATTGCGCGATGTTTTCGCGCGGGACACCCAGGGTGCGATGGGCCAGCCCTATACGCGCAGTAGATTCTATCACCTCTTTATCAATGGCCATTATTGGGGAATCTACCAGACACAGGAACGGGTGACGGATTCCTATGCATCAGACTATCTGGACGGCAAAGAAGACGACTTCGACATCATCAAAACGCGCGGCCAAGTCGCTGCAGGTAACAATGATGCGCAAGCACGGTTGTTCGCTGCTGCGCTCAAGGGGTTCAGCGATGATGCCCCTTACTTCGCTGTCCAGGGGCTGCGTGAGGATGGCTCACGTGATCCCGAACAGGAGCGCCTGGTCGATATCGACAACTTGATCGACTACATGCTGATCCTCTTCTACACAGGAAATAATGATGGCCCCGGGGGCATTCATGTTTCCTGGCCGAACAATTATTACTCGACCTACAACCGCGAGAATCCCGATGGTTTCAAATACTTCGCCCACGATATGGAGCACAGCCTGGACGCTGGAACCTATGATATGACGCGCTCCACCAATGCGGCTCTGACACGCCCAGAATTCCTCAATCCTTATTCCTTACACATGCGATTCGTGGAGAACAAATCTTACAGGAAGCGGTTCAAAGAACGGACGGAGATGCATTTTTTTGACGATGGCGTCTTTTCTGACGATGCTGCCCTGGCGCGACTGAATCATCGAAGCGCACAGATTGAAAAAGCGATCCTTGCGCACTCAGCTCGCTGGGGCGACGCCAGCGTCAGTCGACCACGCACTCCGACCGACTGGTCAAAGGCCGTCGATCGCTCACGCAAGTGGATAAAAGGTCGCAACAAGGCGGTCATTTCCCAATTCGTCCAGCGCGGTTGGTATGATGGAATTCTTCCACCAAAGTTTGTCCTTGGCGCGGACGAGAATCTCTATCTCACTTCTGACAGTGGCACAGTTTACTTCACAACGGATGGGAGCGATCCCCTGCGTCGCGACGGAGAGATAAATCCCACCGCGCAAGTCGCAGATCAACCAGTCATCACAAATGTCCGGCTTCTTGATGACCAATCTCCACTGCGTTCGTTAGTGCCCAGTGATGACACGTCCGACGGACGCTGGCAGATGACCGACTTCGATGACACAAGCTGGTCAATGGGACTTCCCGGTGTCGGCTATGATGACGACGGTGACTACACGGCGGCCATCAAGCACGATGTCACCCAGACATTGCGCGGCAGGAATTTGAGCATTTACATTCGTTCTGCATTCGATGCGCCATCGACGACCTTCGATCGAGTCCTGATAGGAATGAAATTCGATGACGGATTCGTCGCCTATTTGAATGGGAAACGGCTGTGCTCGGCAAATGCCCCCGCCGCCCTCAACTGGAAATCACGATCGGAAACCAAAGCGAATGATTCGTTGGCAATGCAATGGCAGGCATTCTCACTGCATGAGTCACCCGTGTTTTTGAATAAGGGCAATGTCCTCGCCATCCACGGACTGAATCAAAGTCTGGACAGCTCAGATTTTCTCATCATTCCCAGTATCGTCGGATTGCGATTTTCTGGCGGCACGGTCGTTGCAGATTCGGTGGCACAGTGGGGCCGGATCACTGCTAGAGTGCAGAGTTCGGATGGAAAGTGGTCACCAGCTGGCCAGTTTGACCCGACCGGAAACACTGACAATACGGAATGGTTCTGATGTTTGCGATGCAGATTGAGGAAATGGTTTCGTAATCAGCTTGCCTTCCTGCCTGCAACTCTATGAGTTTTGCAGCTCACCATAATGTACCATTCACTAACTCCATGCAGCGCCCCAGAAACCCCGTGACGATCATGAACTATCTTCCGATTGCTATTGTTGCTATTGCATCACTGATTAGCGCCACTCTGCCGACCGCCTCGATTGCGCAGGGTATCGATCCCAAAGACATTGGCAAAATGAAGGTCGACGCCCTCTATACTAATCTTTGCGCGCAATGCCATGGCAAGGATTTAGAAGGTGGGATGGCGCCGACTTTTCTTGACGGCAAATGGAAACATGGCTCGTCAGATTCTGAAATCGCTCGCACGATTTTAAAGGGAAACATCGAATTGGGAATGACACCATGGGAGGGCATCCTCAGTCCCGATCAGATTCGTTCCATGGTGATCTTCATTCGCGAGAAGGAACGATCAGCATTGAATGAAGGCATTCAGTTTCCCAAACCTGAGTTTGGAAAAATCACCGAGACGGAGCATGAGTCTTACTTGATCGAATCAGTCATCGAAGAAGGCCACTTGCAGATGCCGTGGGCAATTGCATTTCTTCCCGACGGCAGAAAGCTAGTCACCGAACGCGCAGGTCGCCTGCGGATGATCGATGCCGCTGGCAAATTGCACCCTGATCCCATCAAGGGAACGCCAGAGGTCATTGAACACGGCCAGGGCGGATTGCTCGAGGTTGCAGTTCACCCTGATTACGCAGAGAATGGTTGGGTCTATCTCGGATACTCTGACGGTTGGAAAGAAGCACCCGACGAAAAAGGAAAAACGAAAGTAATGACGCTGACCGCTGTGGTGCGAGGCCGAATCGATGATCACAAGTGGACGGATCAGGAGACAATCTGGAAGGGCGATAAGAAATTCTATACCAGTTCTGGTGCGCACTTTGGCACCAGATTCGTTTTCGATGATGGATTCCTGTTCTTCATCGTTGGTGAGCGTGGTGCCGGGATCGAAGCTCAAGATTTGGCCAACCCGAAAGGAAAAATTTTCCGCCTTCATGACGATGGTAGCGTGCCCGCCAGCAATCCGGATTTCGTCTCTGCCACTCAGCCATTGCCAGGCATTTGGTCATACGGCCATCGCAACCCACAGGGAATGGACAAAGACCCGCGAGACGGCAGCATTTTCAGCACCGAACATGGCCCGCGCGGTGGCGACGAGCTCAACCGAATCCTTCCAGGTCGCAATTATGGATGGCCGGTGGTCACCTATGGGATGAACTACGATGGCACGCCGATGACATCAAAGACACAGCAGGATGGTATGGAGCAACCGATCACCTACTGGGTGCCATCGATTGCCGCGTGTGGACTCGACTTCTATAACGGCGACAAATTCCCGGGGTGGAAGAATGATCTATTGGCTGGTGCCTTGAAAGATCAAGAGATCCGCCGGCTTCGAATCATCGATGGTAAAGTAACTGAACAAGAAGTGATCCTAAAAAATCTGGGCCGCGTCCGTGACGTTGCCGATGCTCCGGACGGCGACATTTACGTCCTGCTGAACAAGCCAGACAGCATTGTTCGCATCGTTCCTGCACCATGATTCGTCACCGACTATCAATCTCGCGGCTCTGTGGCATTGCCATCGCAATGAACCTGATGGCAGCCTGTTTGGCCGATGATTCTGTGCCTTTCGTCATCCTACCTGATGTCGTCGTCGTAGCGGAACGCCGGTCAGATGTCGCGTCGAGCAGTCGACAATGGGACTCTGAAGAACTGGAGAAAAGCAATGCCCTGACGGTCGATGCCATTCTTAAACAGGATCCTGCTTTTTCACTTTATCGCAGGCAGTCTTCGCAATTTGGAAATCCAACATCTGCGGGTGTCAGTCTGCGCAGGACTGGAGCGACTGCCACGTCCCGCACATTGGTTCTTCGTGATGGAATTCCGCAAAACGATCCCTTCGGCGGGTGGATTTCGTGGACTCGATACAATGCCGGAGCACTGGAATCCGCACGGCTCGTGCCAGCGGCGGCGGCCTCGGTCTGGGGCAATCAAAGCCCGGCTGGTGTCGTGCAGCTCACCTCCCGCTCAGCAACAGAATCGGGCGGACGCATCAGTTCCTCCATCGGAAATCACGAGACATGGGCAGCCTCGGCTGCGGCTGAACTTGTGTCAAATAATGGCAAACTGGCAGTGCTGACGAATGCTTACACGCTTCAATCTGAAGGATTCTACGGATTGTTGGCGTATCAACGCGGGAACGTCGATCGGACTCTCGACATCGACGTCCGTGGACTCGACCTGAAATCCATCTGGCAACCAGAATCTGATCTGACATTGGAAGCAACGTTGTCACTCTTCGAGGAAGAACGCGGCAATGGCACCCTGCTCTCTCGCAATTCAACCGAGGCTGTCGATCTATCGCTTCGCGGCACTTGGGAGACGGAGACCCTCACCACACAAGCGCTCGCCTACTACCAGCAGCGCGACTTTGCAGCGCTCTTTTCCTCGGTGAATCCTCAGCGCTCAGCGGAGACTCCCGCTCTCGATCAATTCGATGTTCCCGGCACAGGATTAGGCGGTGGAATTACTACATCCTGGGACAGTCACGATCTCTTCACCATCACTGCGGGCACAGATGTTCGGCACCTGACTGGCGAAACCAACGAAAACGCGGGATTCGTCAATGGGGAATTCCTGCGCAGAAGGCGCGCGGGCGGCGAGGCGGCTTTTGCCGGAGCATTTGCGAGAGCCGAGTGGACGCCGGACAGCGGCCCGAAATTGGATCTCAGCGGAAGAATCGACTACTGGTCGCTGACTGATGGCGAAAGAATCGAACGTCGACCGTCAACTTCCGCACTGCTCCGTCATGACGACTACGCGGACCGCGATGGCTTTGAACCATCGCTTTCCCTGACATTACAACAAGACGTCGGAGAAACACTGACATTCACTGGATCGGCCAGTTCGTCCTTTCGAGCTCCCACCTTGAACGAACTTTACCGACCATTCAGAGTGCGCAGCGACATCACCGAAGCCAACCCCGGGCTTGAACCAGAACGCTTTTATTCGCTGGATGCTTCCGCTGTGTGGGATCCTGCTGAATCATTCAGCTTTTCAAACACCTTCTTTGTCCACTGGATTCACGATGCCATTGCCAATGTCCCAGTGACAGATTCCAGCGTGGCAAATGATTTAGGAGTATTTGTTCCGCCTGGAGGCACACTGCAGCAGCGGGACAATGTCAATGAAGCGCGAGTGATGGGCATTGAAACAAAAGCGTCATGGCAGCCGTCCGACCTGTTAAACGCTTCCCTCGCCTATCAATTGACAGAGACAAAGTTCACCGATTCGAGCGATCAATCGCTTCTCAACGATCAGGAATTTCCACAAAGCCCAGGCCACCAGGCAACACTGAGCCTCTCCGGTCGACCGCTCGATCGTCTTGAGTGGTTTCTTTCGACGACTTACTCCAGCGAGGCCTTTGACGATGCACTTGCCTCACGACCGCTCGATCCATACTGGAACACCAGCCTCGGACTTGCCCTGGAAGTAAACGATCACCTCACTGTCCGAGCGCACGTTGAAAACGTCTTCGATGAGGAGATCCAATCTGGCAGGGCATCAAACGGCCTGACCTCCATCGGCCAGCCGCGCAGCTTCTGGATCACGACCACACTTGAATGGTAGATTAAATCCCCATTAGTGAATCCTCATTAGGATCGGGAATTTCGCCATTTTTCTGTTAGATAATCCAGCTCACTTCCCTACTGTTGTGCCCCCATGTCTTTCTTTTCCCGCACCTTCATTGCCTCACTTCTAGCCTCCCTTCAGTTCATTGGGATCAGTGCAAATGCCCAGATTTTCGCTGATTTCGAGACTTCCGGTGGAAGCTTCACCATTGAAATGTTTCATGAAGACCAGCCGGTGGCCGTAGCAAGTTTCATCGGATTGGCGGATGGCAGCCGTCCCTGGTTAGACTTTGAGACATTGGAAATTCAGAACGGCATTCCCTTCTACAATGGCATCAAATTTCACCGAGTGATCAAAGATTTCATGATCCAGGGAGGCTCACGAAATGGCGTCGGCACGGATAATCCCGGCTATTCGTTCGGTGATCGTTTCGCTCGCGAAGAAGAAGGCTCACTGGTTCACCCGCATGATCAACAAGGCCTGATCTCAATGGCAAACTCTGGACTTAATACCAATGGATCACAATTTTTCATTACCGATGCCCCGACACCGTGGCTCGATGGATTACACATCGTGTTTGGCCAAATTGCTGCCGGGCCAGCCGGCTCACTTGAAGACGGAATCACGGCAATTACGGCAATGAACAACACGCCCGTCGAAGGCAGCAGCCCCATCGATGACTTGGTGATCCAATCGATCACTATCCGCCGCGTTGGCGATGCCGCACTTACCTTCGACATTGACGCGCAGGGACTGCCAGTGCTCACGGCGCCTGCCGCGCGTTTAACAGTCAGCCCTACTCCGGGAGAATCCCCTCAAATTGATCTGCACTACACAAAGCCGGCGCTTAGTCAGGTCGACGTTCTCGCCTCCGATGACATGCGAACATGGAGCACACAGAAGGCCAAATTCTACTACCAATCTGACAGTTCCACCGACGATCTTAGCCAAGTCTACAACGACAACGATGCCATGTTCTTTCGACTACTGAAAATCGACTACTCACAGACTCCGCTCACCGGAGGTCCGGCCAGCATTGCTAATGCAACAGTCAAATTTGATTTTGATAGTATCTTCGACATCGACGTCACCATCAATGAAGCAGGAACTGGCGGTACATGGACTCGAACAGACGGAAACGGAAGCGGAACGCTACAATCAACTGCCTACACTCAAACAGCCGTTCCCTATAGCCTCACTATCAGTTACAACGACCTTGTGCCCGACTCCGACTTCGTCTTTACCATGGATATCAGCCTTTCGTTCGACACCGCAACCAGCGGCAAATTCCGAACACTCAATAATGGCTCGCCATCGAAGTTAGAGGGAACATTCATGATCTCTCAGTAGCCACAAGAAAGTAGTATCAACATTCTTGTTGATTCTTGGAGAGCTGGAGAGCTCAAGAAATCGTCAACAGAAATGTTGACGCTACGCGCTGAGGTTTGCCTCGCATTCATCTTAGGACGCGATCCAAATCCTCTACACGCAGTGCCGAGTTTTTGGGCCGTTGGAGCCACGCTTTTTGACCGCCCATTTTGTCTTGCTGAACACTAAGATAGCTCCACATCCTCACTACGCTGATCCAGTAGCTCTCTCAGATGACGGTATTCAGGAGATTCCAAATTTGGATCTACCTGCAGCACTTCGTTAGCGAGGTCTCTTGCGACATTCACCAGCCGGGCATCCTTTACCAGATCCCCGAGACGCAATCCTGAGAGTCCACTTTGTGCGGTGCCCAGTAGTTCACCGGGGCCACGCAAGCGAAGATCAGCCTCGGCAATGATGAAGCCATCCTGCGTCGCCTCCAGAACTTTGAGTTTCTCCAGCGCCTCTGTGTTTTTGCCATCGCAGACAAGCACGCAATAAGAATCGTGTGCACCTCGCCCAATTCGACCTCGCAGCTGATGCAATTGCGCCAGCCCGAACCGATCCGCGTGGTAGATAATCATGATAGTGGC
>JBNMNB010000300.1:0-8632 GCA_051270635.1 Verrucomicrobiales bacterium
CAGTGAGCTGGAGTTGGAGCATTCCATCGCGGGTGATGGTAAGAACGGCGAGTTCGAGCTGGAGCAGGCCTACATCGAAGGAACATTCGACAATGGTTGGTCAGGCAAAGGTGGTTTGTTCCTGATGCCGATCGGCATTCTCAACGAGACACATGAACCAAACACTTTTTTTGGAACTGAACGCAACCCGATCGAGAGGGAAATCATACCATCGACCTGGTGGGAAGGTGGGTTGCAGGTGGCGAAGAAAACGGACTCCGGTCTGTTGTGGGATGCTGCGTTCCATTCCGGCCTGGCAGTTGCATCGAGTGGTGACAACGCGTATCGACTACGCAGCGGGCGGCAGAAGGTATCTGAGGCCGATGCATCAGAATGGGCAGCAACGACGCGCTTTCGTTACACAGGAATCCCCGGGTTCGAAGTTGGAGGATCGGCGCAGTATCAAAGTGACCTCACTCCGGGTGGAGGAGAAAAGAATAATGCAATGTTAGGGGAGGCTCACATTGATCTCAGAAAAGGTGGCTTCGGGCTGCGCGCGCTGGGTGGATACTGGGACATCGGTGGTGATTCTCCTGCGGCACTTGGATTGGATAGCCAGTGGGGATACTACATTGAGCCTTCTTACACGTTTTCGTTAGTGAATGGCACAAGGCTGGGTGTTTTCGGTCGCTATAATCAATTGGAGGTCGCGGCAGGCGACATCGAACAGTGGGACACAGGTATCAACTTCTGGCCAACCGACAATATCGTCCTGAAAGCCGACTATTCACACCTCGACAAGTCAGGTGTCGCTGCCGAAGATATCATCAATTTTGGAATCGGTTACCAGTTCTAGTATGCCAAGCTTCAGAAATCTAAGGCGCCTGGCGCTTGTGTCGCTCGTGGGACTGCTCGTCTTGGCGGCAGAGACGCCAGCTCAAGAGGATGTGTATCAGAAGCCCTCTGCGTTTCTTGCTGAAACATTTGGCGGGAAGATTCCAAAGGCAGGAGTTGTTACACTTGCGAAATCCCATCAGAGTCAGATTAAGAAACTAATAGGTCGTCCCTACGGGGCGGGACGTGTGCGCTATTGGACGGATGGTAAAAAAACTGCCTGGATACTGGAAGCAATTGGCAAAACAAAGCCGATCACCACTGGGTATGTTGTCGCCTCAGGAAAGATCGCGAGTGTTAAAGTTCTAATCTATCGGGAGAGTCACGGTTGGGAAGTTCGACAGACTTTCTTTACCAAACAGTTTCGTGAAGCATCGCTAAAGGGAAATGGCAAGCTAACGAAACCGATTGATAACATCGCAGGTGCGACTCTTTCCACACGCGCACTTACCAAGCTGGCAAAACTGGCGCTCTATCTGGATCAATTACGTTGACTAAGTTGGCCACAATTCCGATAACTGCCCGAGGCGGAAAGTCATCCAGAGCCAGGTACTGGCATCGCTGGATAGGATTCGTCGTCGTCGCTCCGATGTTGTTCGTTTCTCTTACGGGTGTTCTGTTGAATCATGCGGATGATTTTTCGCTGAATGAAAAGCAAGTGTCATCACCCTGGTTGCTGAATCGATATGGCATGGGATTGGAGGGAGAACCAGTTTCATTTGTGGTGAATGGTCACATTGTAACTGACTGGGGAGGAAACACCTTTCTAGATGGTGTCGCTCTGGGCCTGTCAGGAGAGATCGTTGGCGCCATTGAGGCAGGTGATGGAATAGGAATTTTTTGCACCGATGTTATCCATCTCGTGGATGCAGAGGGTGCTCTATTTGAGTCGCTTGATGAGGGGGTTTTACCTGAAGGAAGAATTGAAGCTGTCGCCAAGGTGGGCCATGCGATTAGAATGGAGGCGGGTGATCGCTGGCATTTCTCGGACGACTATCTTGAGTTCGATGTCATCGAAAAAGGTGCTGAGATTTCTAATTGGAGCTCGAGTGTCCAGACGCCGAAGGCGCTGCGTGGCGAAATCGAGAAGAGCTATCATGGCGGCGGACTGCCTTGGTCAAGGTTGCTGTTGGATCTCCATTCCGGACGGTTCTTTGGTTCTATTGGGCGTTGGGTAGTCGATAGTTGCGTTGTTCTGTTGGTGTTTCTGTCGATCACAGGGTTGCGGTTGGGGCTACGCAATCGCAGAGGAAAATCATCGTAGTTCACTTCTCATTATGAATAACAAACGCACATCATCACGTCGGCGATTTCTTACGATCACAGGCCTGGCGGGGTTATCTGGACTCTCCGCTCATGCCAGACCGGATGAAGCTGCATCCCCCAATTGGAATTGGAACGGAGTGTTGTTCGGCGCAGATGTCTCCATCTGCCTGCACGGATTGAAAAGCGAGAAGAACGCGAAGGAACTCTCGAGACTTTGTTTTGATGAGATGCGTCGTCTCGAGCGAATGTTCAGCCTGTTCCTGCCTGATTCCACGATTTGCCGACTTAACCGGCATGGCTGCGTGGAAGATTGTCCCGAAGAATTTGTAGAGCTCGTTAGTGAAGCGTGCCGGCTGCACCGGCTGACTAGCGGTGCTTTTGACATCACCATTCAACCATTATGGAAAGTCATGGATGATCACGACTTTCTCAGTGGGCCGATGAGTGACGCGCTGTTCAGCAATGCTCTTTCGAAGGTCAATGGTAAGCATGTTAGAGTCGAAGGGCGTAGAGTCTGGTTTTCAAAACCAAATGTGGGCATCACGTTGAATGGAATTGCACAAGGATTCATCACTGATGCGGTTACGGATCTATTGCATAGTCATGGAGTCGAGCGAGCGCTGGTAAACATGGGTGAGTATCGGGCTATCGGCAGTCACTCTGTGGGCCGGCCATGGAATCTGGGAATTCGTGCGCCCGACGCAGCGACTGATGCGCCTCTGATTGACTCCCTCTCACTCATGGATAATCAGGCTTTATCTGTGTCAGGAGGATACGGGTATGCGTTTGATTCTCGACAGCGGTATCATCATCTTTTGCACCCTGGCACTGGAAAGAATATGCCAGCTGATCGTTCAATTGCCGTCACAGCACCGAGGGCAACGTTGGCGGATGCCCTGTCTACTGCCTGTGCCGTTCAGGACGATGCCGCCGCGCAGAGCCTCTGTTCCAAGTTAAAGTGTGGCTTGCGCATCTATCGAGGAAAGAGGTGTCTCGTGGATCACCCTGTTCGTTGAAATCTACGTGAGCACTAGGCTTAAGACGGCAAAAAGGGGAACGGAAATATCCAGGCAAATTCTGTCAAAAGAATTACGAGATCCACCAGTAATTCAACCTCTACCCAGTGTCACTGGCACTTTCACAAGTCGAGCAACAGCAAATGGCAGGGGAATGAAATAGAACAATAGCATGTAGTTATTGAGCGGGAAGGTGAGTTGCATGAGGTAACCGACCATGAGGTGCATGGCAACAAGGTTGAGGCCGATGATGAGTCCCAGTTTTCGGTTGTAGAGGGCGAGAAAAGCGAGGAATTCCGCCAGCAGGCCGGCGCCCAGCATCAGCTGGGTAATATGCGGATGGGCGGAAATCACGGCGGCTACCTGTTGCGCGTGTTCGAACGACGCTTTATTCCCATCACCGTAGTAGTGTTGATTGCCGATCTTCATTACCTGAATGGCAATGTTAGGGGAATCCCAGAACCAGGCGACCCCACTGCGCAGGACCTTGGTGACACCTGCCACGACGTAAGCGGCGGCAGCCATTTGCTGCGCAGCAAAATAGCTGGTGCGCTGTGAGGTCATGGTTGCCATTGTCAGTGCGGCTTTCCAATTGCGCTGCTTCCACGCACACCAGAGATAACCCAACCAATGCCCGAGCATGGCCATCGCGACGATCTGCGTGCCGTGGTGGGTATTGCCCTGCGAATTGCGCAGGCTGCCGATAGCAATAACGATAAAGGTCACGTAACCACAGGAAATGATGGGTGAAATTCCGCAGCAGAATAACACTAACATTACCGCGAAAAGCAATTTCAAAAGCGGCCACTGCGAAACATCGACGCCGCCTCCCGCGAAGACTTCCGGTTCAGCCAGAAAGGTGAGCGGCACGTTCACCAGCTCCTTTGATGGTGCCAGCCCCCACAGATCGCGCAGTCCCCACAAGCTGGCCATGCCCTGCGGGTGCTCCTGTTCATCGTATTGGAACTTGAAGAAAAAGGTCAGCTGGCTGAGCACTTCAACCGAACTGTTCGTAACCGTATCGCCCAGCCATTCACGCTGCGACTCGACGGCGGGCCGGAGATCAAACAGGAAATTGTTCGCCAGCAGCAGCGCAATCGCCACGCGCACGATGGCCAGTTCGATGGTTCCTTCATCGCGCGGTGCGATCCGAAACAGCTTCTTCAACCACTCGATCAAGTGCTGTTTCATTGTGCTGGCCCTCCATCAATTTGAGCGATTACCGTCACTTTTTCATTCACCTTGCCATCGCCCAGTGCGATGTCTGTGCGCACCAGCTTGAGTGTTTGATACTGCGTAGGATTATCCGTTCGTGGATGACGCTGCCGGTGATATTGCTGCAGCGTTCCTTCCCCAGCGATTCTCAAGTGCTCATCGCGACTAAGGCCCGCAGTCTCCGGATTTTTCCGAACCAGCTTGAATTTGGTCGAGAACACCTTCTTCAATCGAATCGCGCTGAAGCCAAATTCTTCGCGGAAGAACAACACCTTGTCATTCTCATCCGTGACGTGCAGGAAATACGTGTACGGATCGAATTTCGAGTACATCGGGTTGTGGGAAAACGGATAGTTCTCGCGCACCAGCAGCGAGATCACCACAGCGAGCAGCATCAGGCCAAAGCGTTTCAGCCATGGAACGGCGGATTTGAGACACGAATGCAAGCGGTCGAACATGTCAGAGCTAAACCGCCAATTCACCCGCCGACAAACACTTTCGTGTGCTGCATAGAGCAGAAATTGGTATCAGCGGGCTTGCATGTGAGTGCGATCAGTGGACAGGTGCGCCGTGCTGGAAGTTGTCGTTTCATCCATAGGCCAGATGGCCGGACTCTGTGCCCTTGGCTGGTTGATCGACCGCCTGGGCTACTGCACGAACGATGATTACCAGCGATGGTCAAAAGTCGCGGTCGATTTTTTCCTGCCTCTGCTCATCTTTCATTCCATCGTGCGCGATCTCGACACCTCGCACTTCGCGGCGCTGTGGACGCTGCCATTGCTCGGTTTCGGGCTCATGGTAATGGGCGGCGCGGCAGGTTTGGTCTTGAAATGGGGATTATCGAACCGCGAGCCGGACCGGCAGCGGACGTTCATGCACGTCGCGGCGATCAATAATTTCGGCTTCCTGCCGATTTACATCATTTCCAATCTCATCGACACTGGCCAGGCGCCAGCCACCTTGCTGGCATTATTCTTTGTGTTCAATCTCGGCAGCACCATTGGCTTCTGGACGATTGGTGTGATCACGCTCACCGGCGGCGGCCTGCGAGATGCCTGGAAGCGCGCGATTTCGCCACCTATGCTGGCGATCTGCATGGCGATCCCCATTGCCCATCTGGGCGGTCGCGAATGGATTCCGTCCATGCTGCTGCGCACGGCAGATGCAGCGGGATCCATTGCTGTGCCACTCATGTTGATCATCACCGGGGCCATCCTGCGCGGTGCGTTTCGCAAGGAACCGGTGTGGGACATTGCTTACACCACTGCCGTGCGTAACTTGATCATCCCCGCCATCGCCATCGTCATCGGGCACTTCCTGCCGCTCACGGACGATGGCAAGTTCCTGTGGAACATCGTTGCCGTCATGCCGGCCGCCGCCACCACACCCATCATGGCCCGCCTCTACGGTGGCTCGCCGGAGTTTGGGTCAGCTGTGCTGGTCGTGTCGACACTCGCGGGCATTGTCACCGTGCCGCTGGGAATCTTGCTGGCGCAATGGTGGTGAAATGCGATCGTTCTATCAATGTAAACCTTTGCTGGCCAGCCCCGACCACGCCGCGTATGCTCTTCCCATGATGCTTTCCATCGAGTTCCGAGGCCAACTCGCCCTGACCACCACTGCTGCGAAGATCACCCGTGAAGTCGCAGCGGGAACTAGTCTTGTGAGCTTGTTACAAGAAGTGGCGGCGCAGGAAAGTGAGCGTTTCCGCGAACTTGTATTCGACGAAAACGGTGATTGCGGAAGCACATTGTTCATTGCCATCGATGGCGAGCACGTCCGAGTCGACGGAGAAGCCACCGTCCCAGAGGGCGCCCGGGAAATGGTGATCATGCCGCCCATTGCAGGAGGATGATTTTTCTTTCTGTTGAGAATTGGAAGTAGATAGCGCCACCCCATTCTTCACGGAAACTTCACCCTGTCAGGCTTGCGAGATTGACAAATTGATTCAGCTATTGCGAACATTACGCGATGATTTTTGTTCGGATTGAGAGTGCTGGGTGGGCAAGAACAGCTTGGCTTTTGCCTCTTATGTTTCTTGGTTTAATGATCACCTGTCCTGCGCAGGAAACCGGTGGAAACGCCCACTTGGCTCGAGGGCCTTATATTCAAATAACGACACCGCAATCGGCTGTGATCGTTTGGCGAACCAGCCGGCCCATCACCCCCTGGATTGCCATTCGCGACTCCGTAGATGCTGCAACTGCAAGAACTATCATCCAGGCGGATCAAATCATCGTTCGTCTGTCCACTGACGTTGCTGCTCCGGCTTCCGTTGCCAGGCTTTCTGGTGCTCCTGAGCAAACGTTTCAATATGAGGCCCATGTTTCGGGTCTGGATCCTGATGCGGAGTATTTCTACATGATCATGGATCTGCTCGATATTGTCGCAGGGGGTGACTCAGAACATTGGTTTCGAACGCCGCCTTCCAGTGGTTCAAGCAGGCCGCTGCGGTTTTGGTTTGCTGGCGACACGGGTGACGGCACACCAGCGCAATTCGCGGGCTACCGCGGGCTGTATCATTTTCTTGAGAACGAGCCGATAGACGAAAAACGAGCAATCGATGGTTACATCCACCTGGGAGACATGGCCTACGGCACGATGGGCCAAGGCCAAGGCGGCACCGATGCTAACTTCTCTGATAATTTCTTTGGCGTATATGGTGATTTGATGCGGCACACCGTGACGTGGACCACGATGGGCAATCATGAGGCGTATGAATCGGATGGAGTGACCGCTGCTGGCCCCTACTACGATGCATTTGTTCTTCCCACACAGGGTGAAGCTGGGGGAGCTCCATCGGGCACAGAAGCCTACTATTCTTTTGATGTAGGAGATGTTCACTTCGTTTGCCTCGAGAGCAACGACCAGGATCGCGCCCCCGATGGATTCATGGCCCAATGGCTGAAGTCTGATCTCGAACAAACGAACGCTGGATGGCTAGTAGCCTTCTGGCACCACCCTCCCTATACCAAGGGTTCCTACGACAGCGACGATAATGAATTCAATCCCGACATGGAGGAACTGCGCATGCACATCATGCCAATTCTGGAGTCTGCCGGTGTTGATCTTGTAATTTGTGGTCATTCGCACACCTATGAACGATCCATGCTGATCGACGGTGCTTACTCCACGCCGACAACTACAGTGGAAACAGTGCTGGACGACGGTGACGGTGATCCAGGAGGAGATGGCCCCTACCGTAAGAACGAAAGGTTGGCCCCTAACAATGGTACCGTCGCAATCGTTGCAGGACATGGCAGAGGAGCGGAACCTCGTCAGCATTCCAAAGGCATCATGAACATCATGCGCACGACTCTTCCTGTAACTGGATCCGTTCTCATGGATGTCGATGCAGACAAGCTGACTGGCCGCATGTTGGATGAATTCGGTGCAGTCCGGGACACTTTCACGATTTCCAAAATGGAAACGGTTGAACCAGTCGCTGCTGCCTATCCCTGGTCTCCAACTACAGGCCCTGAAATTGAAGTGAAGAGCGTTGCTGGCGGCAGCGAAGTAACCATTGACCCGGGTATTGCTGCACCGGATGCTGAAATCCGCTACACTTTGGACAACTCACCTCCGAGCGGAACTTCGCCAATTTACTCTGCTCCGTTTTTTCTGAGTGGTGATCGTTCCCATGTCGTCAGCGCACGGACGATCTGGCGGAACGGCGAGCGAAGGAGCCCAGCGACATCAAAAAATATTTCACTCATTTCAGTCGCTCCTTTTCAGATCGAAACGTTTGCCACCGAAATCGCTTCGATCTCAGACAAATTTGAGGAACTCACCGCAGACTTCAGCACACTGCGTGATAGCCTGTTTCTCGGAGACGGCCAACTGACAGCTTTGCGTTTTCCCGATTTTCCGATACCGGCAGGTGCGACGATCCTCCATTCTTACATTAGATTTTCGGTAGGCGTTGAGAATGACGAGCCCGTTGAATTGTTTATAGAAGCCGAGAAATCGCCCGATGCTGCAGCTGGAACCAACGCCCCCCTGTCGATCTCCACCCGCGCGAGAACGGATGCAATGATAACATGGTCGCCCCCCGCATGGACATGGGTCAATGATCCGCATGGCACCAGCACGCCTGACCTTTCCCTCATTCTTCAGGAAGTGATCGATCAGCCCGAGTGGAAAGCAGGCAACGCAATCGCCTTTATCATCACAGGAAATGGAACCAGAGAAGCGGCTCGCACACCGTCACCCGAATTGGTTGTGCAGTACGATCCACGGTCAATCGTTGCGCTAGCGGCTGG
>JBNMNB010000301.1:0-8627 GCA_051270635.1 Verrucomicrobiales bacterium
ATGTTAGTGCGTGACCATGGTAAGACCATCGTGATGGTCACCCACGATCCAAAGGCCGCTGCCGCTGCCGATAGAATTCTCTACCTCGAAAAAGGCCGCCTCGCGGATGCTCCCTCACCATGATACGAAATTTACCAGCACTCATCGGCCTGGCACTGAAACAACTGACGCGTCACCGGGTGCGTTCATTGTTAACTGTGCTCGGTGTGGCGATGGGGATGTTCCTCTTTGCCACGGTCGAAACCATGCAGCGCAGCCTGCGTGAAGCCACCGAAATCAGCGCCGACGACACGACCTTGGTCGTTTACCGCGAGAACCGCTTCTGCCCCGCCACCAGCAGACTTCCTGAACACTACGAATCACAGATCCGGAAAATCGAAGGCGTAAAGGAAGTCATTCCGATTCAGATTGTGGTAAACAATTGCGGCGCCAGCCTTGACGTCATCGCCTTTCGCGGTGTGCCGCCAGACAGCCTTGAACGCTACGCTCCCCAATTGAACGTGGAATCCGGATCGATTGGCGATTGGAAACAACGCAGCGATGCCGCACTGCTCGGCAAGCACTTTGCAGCACGCCGCGGATTAAAAGTTGGCGATCGCTTCGACGCCGCCGGCGTCACTGTCTCCGTTGCCGGGATCATCGAAAGCGATCAACCGCAGGACAACAACGTCGCTTACGTGCATCTCGATTTCCTGCAGCAGGCATCGCGTGCTGGCCTGGGCATAGTCACCCAATTCAACGTGCGTGCCGATTCCTCTAATCAACTCAACCGCATCGCCGAAGAGATCGACGCCACCTTCGCCACGGATCAACAACCCACCAGCACACGTCCCGAAAAAGCGTTCTTTGCACAAACCGCCAGCGAACTCATTGAACTCGTTGGCTTCACCCGCTGGCTGGGCATCGGTGCTGTTGCCGCCGTCCTTGGACTCGTCGCGAACGCGGTGCTTCTGGTAGTTCGCGGCAGAGTAAAAGAGAACGCCGTCCTGCAAACTCTCGGCTACCCGCAATCAACCATCGGTGTGCTTGTGGCGATCGAAGGCGTGTTGCTTGGACTGGCAGGCGGAGTCGTCGGAGTCGCTGGTGCCTTCTTCTTTCTCACCTGGCAGAGTTACACCATCGGCAACGAGGGCCTCACCATGTCCGTCGTTCCTGACAGCATGATTGTAGTTCGCGGGCTTGCTGTCGCTTTTGCCCTTGGGCTACTTGCCAGCCTCTACCCGGCATGGCAGGCCTCCAGAGTTCCAATAGTTCACTCGCTTCGCGCCTCCTGACGATGTTACCCATCACATACGCTATCCGAAACTTGTTTCGTGTCCCTGCGCGCTGTGCGCAGATCGTCCTTGGCGCAGCCCTGGTGATCGTGCTGCTGATGCTCGCTTCTGCGCTTTCAGATGGCATGGATGCTGTGCTGCGCTCGTCGGGTTCCGAGCGCAACGTTATCCTCCTGGGCAGTGGCAGCGAAGACAGTGTCGAACGCAGTGAAGTGAATGCCGCCGTCCCAAGTCTGGTGGCAGCATCAGTGCCCGGACTCAAAACAGTGCTCGGAAGGGCCGCAGTCTCCGGCGAAATTCACTACAATGGATTCCTCACGCCGCCCGGTAGTAGTGGCGAGGAACGACGTCAGGCCCTGTTGCGCGGCGTCACGCCTGCCGCCCTGCTTGTCCATCCAGAAGTTCGGTTGATTGAAGGCACCTTTCCGCGCCCCGGGGAAGCAATGGTAGGACGTCTGGCGAGCCACAAGATGCGCCTGCCGGAACAGACGTTCAAAGTCGGTGACAACATTCGAGTCGGCGACACCACTCTGACTATTTCCGGCATTTTCCAGGCTCCCGGCACGGTCATGGAGGCGGAAGTCTGGACGGATCTCGGCGACATGCTCGCCATCGCTCAACGCGACACGATTTCCTGCGCGGTGGTGCGCCTCGGCGACGCGGACTTTGGTGACGTCGAAGTCTTCACGCTTCAGCGGCTTGATCTTGAACTCGTCGCACTCCGTGAAAGCGAATATTACGCCAAACTTTCCGCCTTCTACACGCCACTGCGCGCCATGACCTGGGTCACGGCAGCATTAGTCGCAGCAGGCGCCGTCTTCGGCGGACTCAATACACTCTATGCCGCCTTCAGCTCCCGCATTCGCGAGATGGCCACCCTGCAAGCGGTTGGCTTCAAACGCCCGGCGTTGCTTCTGAGCCTGCTGCAGGAATCGCTGCTCGCCACCATGCTTGGTGCCCTCATTGCCGCAGCATTCGCGCTGTGGGTTGCCGATGGCACCACGGTTCCATTCTCAATTGGCACATTTGTCATCGATATTTCGCCGTCGGTGCTTGGCATTGGCCTCGTTGGGGGCCTCGTCCTTGCCATCGTCGGCGCACTGCCACCCGCATGGACCTGCCTGCGGCCGAAACTTCCGATCGCACTGCGATCATCCTAACATAACCATAACGCAATTCCTAAATGAATACGAAAATACTGCCATTCATCGTCGCCTGCGCCACGATCGCCACGTTTAATATCTCCTGCGATAGCAAGAGCACCTCCGATGCCGTCCAGTCCACAGTTGCTTCTGCAATCCCCGACGGCCTCATTTCCGCAACTGCCCCTGAAAACGCAGTGAGCGTAGTAGAAGCACGCGCCGCAGCGAAACCCGGCGCCGCAATCGTCCTGCGTGGCAAAGTCGGCGGCAAGATGACGCCGATCTCCGACACTGCCGCCATCCTCGTCCTTGCCGATGAGAATGCGATCGCATCCTGCGACCAGAATCCCGACGATCTATGCGAAACTCCCTGGGACTATTGCTGTGAAGAGGCATCTAAGATTGCCGCTTCCACTGCTACCATCCAAGTCATGGGCGACGATGGAAAATTGCTGCGCTCGACCCTGCGCGGCATCGGTGATCTTAAGGAACTCAGCCACCTCGTGGTCTCGGGCACTGTCGATGCGGCATCTACTGCCGAAGCATTGATCATCAATGCCGACAAGATCCACGTCGAGAAACCTTAGGTCGCAGCCATGCCGCGCCTGCGAATCATCGTCTACCAATCGGCCTGTCTTGCTGCCGCAGTCATTGTGACGGCTTGCAGCACCACGGGTCATGCACCGGCCAGCTCGGAGGCGGCTGCGATTGGACGCGCCAGCTCGACCAATTGGTGGAGGGAAATTGGCGGGCGTTCGCTTGATGCACTGGTGCGCGAGGCATTCAAGAATTCTCCCACGGTCGAAGTTCTCGCCGCCCGCGTGGAAGTTGCCAGGGCAGATGCCCGCTTGCTCACGGCTACCTCTCAGCCTTCCATCTCTGTTGGTGCAGGACGCCAGTTTGGCGAACGACAGGAGTTCGAGACAGGAGGTGAACGCGCCAGCGTCATGCGTTACAGCGGCGATGCCAGCTTTGCCTGGGAACTCGATTTCTGGGGGCGTGTGAGGCAATTGCGCAAAGGCGCCCGCCACAAGGTCGAGGCCGCCTTCGCTGATGAAGAGGCTGGACGACTCCTGCTCATCTCCGAGATCGCACGCCTCGATCTTTCACGCCGCAGGCTCGCCAGCGAGGAAGAAGTGATTACTGCAACACTCGATGCCAACACTGAGAGCGTCCAGCGTCTGCGCGAAAAACAGCAGGCTGGGATCATCGATCACAACCTCGCCGACAGGCAAAGCGCCGAGGGCGACGCACTGCAACGCAACATCGAAGAACTGCGAAGGCAACGCCGTCTGGCCGAACTCGCGCTCGACCGGTTGCTCGGTCGCGACCCAGGCGTCGGTGATTGGCCCAGCGCACCAGCGATGCCTGACTTGCCGCAATTGCCAGACGTCGTGAAGACTGAAGTTCTCGACAAGCGTCCTGACATCCGTGCTGCCTCCGCTCGCGTCGCCGCCAGCTGGCATTTGTCAAAAGCCGCCACACTTGATCTACTGCCAAAGCTTCAATTCACCGGCCTGGCGAGCGGAAGATCCATGCGCCTCAGCCCGTCGATCGACGAGTGGATCGCGCAGATTGCCCCCACGCTGGAAGTTCCCATCTGGGATCCAGTGCGCCGCGCCAATGCCCAAGGAAGCAATGCGCGCGCCAGACTCGTCGCCGCCGAATATCGCGATAAAGTCCTCCGTGCGTTTGAGGAAACCGCCGCTGCACTCACCAATCTATCAGCGCAGGAGAACATCCAACGCAGTGCTGACAAAAGTGCTGCCTCACTGCGCGCTGTCTATCGACGCACCCAGGAAAAATTCGACAGCGGTGTGGTTTCGCAGCTCGAAGTTCTGGAAGATCAACGCCGAGCTCTCGAAGCAGAACGCCACGCCCTGCAAGCGAAGGAGTCGCGTCTAGCGGCGTGGATCGACCTGAAAAAGGCCATGGGCGGCTAGAGCTCGGCCATGTCTAAATTGCCGAATCGCTATCTCTACGATCTGAAAGAATCACACCAGAGCCCGTATCAAAAGCCCCAACGAGCGGCCAAATTCAGCATCTCCGCCATGACCGCAAACGTTCTCCCACAAGATCGGCGAGCCTGCCACGAGGCGGGGATGAATAGCTTTATCTCTAAGCCTATCTCAATGGAGGAAATCAAGAATTCCCTTGCTG
The DNA here is from genome assembly GCA_051270635.1 of Verrucomicrobiales bacterium. GTDB lineage: Bacteria > Verrucomicrobiota > Verrucomicrobiia > Verrucomicrobiales > DEV007 > JAGROY01. The sequence continues at coordinate 4,577 of JBNMNB010000301.1, forward strand.
GCAGGCCCAACTTGGATGGCCAAACCGAAGCTGCTTAGTGATATATTATTTTAATCCCCGAGATCCTTTTCCCAGGAAACGCTCCCCTCAAAGTTATCCTGACCTGCCTGATGACGACGAAGATTCTCATCCGCGTCTTTCTGGATGATCTCTCTCGCCCGACGTTCCGCATCTCCCTCAGATTCGAACTTTCCAGAATCGAAAAGCGACTTCGTCAATTTCTCTACTTGCTCGTCGTACAACTGCGAATTGTAGGCACCTGAATCCGATTGATATGCCCAACCACTGGAGCCAGTGCCATTGGTGCAACCTGCGAGGAAGCCACAGGATAACAGTAGTACTATCGAAAACTTACTTTGATTCTGTGTCATAGTGAGGAATTGCAGGTCGTTAAGGACAAGACTCAGACGAAATACGTATCCTCATGTGCATACGGTGGAGCGCAGCAGCAGAGGAATCTGACGTCGCTCAGCGCGGTGATCTGATGCCAGGCACCCGGTGGAATAAGAATTCCATCGCCGGGGCCGACTTGCTGCACCTGAGCATCGATTTCCACGGACGCGGTGCCTTCCAAAATGAAATAGATCTCCTCGCTCACTTTGTGGTAATGCCGATCCGTCTGCTTGCCGATGGGGATGCTGGCTTCCGCCAGGCTTTGCATCGCAACTGGAGCATTGGTGCTGTCGAGAATACTGCGTATGGTCGAGCCGTCCCTGGTAGTGAACGGTTCCTGCTCCGAGAGTTGGTTGACAGTCATGAGTGGCATCTTTTGAGGGGCTTACTCCAGTGGCAGACATGATTGATCAATGCCATCGACGCCTACCGAGATACGAATGAGATTGCGGTCGACACCACAGCGTTCTGCCCAGGGGAGTTCTGTGTAGTGGGCCAGTAGAGTGTAAGGGCAGGCGATGGAGAAATTGGTGCCGAGGCTGGGGCCTTTGGTCACCCGCATGGCATCGTAGAAGGCGGGTGACTGGCTACGGTCTTTGAGTAAAATCGACAACAATCCTCCATAGCCGGCAACGGGGCGCATCGCCTGGCGGAAGAGTTCGGGTGTCTGCGATAGCGGATGGAAAACCTTGTCGATCGCCGGGTGTTCTGTCAGACGGTGGTAAAGATCTTCGGTGTGCACATTGATCTTTGCCATGCGCTCAGGAAAGTCGCGTGAGTTGGCTTCCAGGACGGCTGCATCTCCGTGCCAGAGTGGGACGTTGTCTGTCTGTAACTGCTGATTGAATGAATCACGAAATGGAGACGCGTTGTTCAAGATCACGGAGCCCGCCATGACATTGCCGACGCCGGAAAAATACTTTGTCAGGCTGGTGGTTACTACGTCGGCGAATGGATAGACATCGACGTTGCAAACAGAGGCAATGGTATCATCGACAATCAGGGGAACGCCCGCGGACCGCGCTGCCTTTGAGACGCGCTCCAGGTCGACGCTGCGCAGCAGCGGATTGCTTGGGAACTCGCAGTAGATTCCCGAGATGGCGTCTTGTTGCAAAAGAGTTTCGAGCCTTTCCAGATCCTCAGTTCCGCCCGTGCCGAGGAACACAACTCCTGCGCCAAATTCCTGCTGCACCTTGAGCACATCGACATAGGGAAAGTCGAGCTGCACACACTTGCGATCTGGCCGAATCTGCAATAGGGCGCGGTGCACGCTCGACACGGCACACATGCCTGAAGGATAAAGGAATACGTCCTCGGTGCGCTGGCCACTCAGCTGAGCGAGCCGCGAACGCACCAGCGCCTGAGGTTCGTCGGCAGCAGCATCGACAGCACTGGCTACCAGCACTGCTGCACGATGATCGCCCAACGCAGCTTCGGCCAGGCGGCTGCTGACGATTTCGCCACTGATACGCCAGTAAAAGCGCGCTGTTTGCCGGGCATTCTCAGGAAAGCAGAGGACGTGCAAACCTTGCTCTGAGTGATCAGCAAAGGGATGGTGCCGCGTTATGATGCCCGTTTTTCGCCTCAGGTAAGCACCACACCGCTCAGCCGATTCCCGGGTGGGAAAAACCAGCAAGTCTTCTCCGGAATTCGTGTGTAATCGCCGGGCGACGGCGAACAGTGCCTCCACTTTTGGATGGCAAAAGAAGCGCGGGTAGCCAGCCTGGAAAGTTTCGATCACCGCGGGATCACCTTCCTCATAACCGATGACTTGTTCCCACAATGGAAGCGCAACCGAGACTGCATGCGGATCGTCCGGCACGGGCTTGCCCAAGTCATCCGCCTGCCACAGCGGGTCTGTTTGAAGATCTCGCAACTCAGAGGTTACTAAAGCGAGATTGAACGATTCCAAACACTTTTCTGTCACTTATGATTCAAAAATATTTACAAATTTTTCTGACTTTGATATCATCAACGCTATGGGAAGTCGGTCTCACAAGATCGTAACCACCCGCCACTGTCCAGCGCTGTCAGCGAAGGCGTCACCGACTATGTGCGCCTTCTTTTAAAGAACGGAGCGCAGATCAATCGCAATGATCCCCCCGAAACTAATCCTGTGGAAATCGTAGTGAAGCTGGGATTCAAAGAAATCAGTGCACTGCTGGCGAAGTGAGCACTGGATAGACACCGATTCATCATGCCTGAAAAGTTTAACCCGCCAGCAGATCCATGATGACTCGCTTTCTTGACGCTGTCCGTAAGAATGACAGGGATGCGTTTCTGTCTGCCCTGGAAGCGGAAGAACCATCCGCAGAGTGGCTGAATTGCTCGCAGAATGAATCAACTTACTCCAGTTGGTTCTCAGCAATCGGTGCCACCTTGTTGCAGATCACTGCCTTTGTCCGCCCGGACTTTGCGCCGCTTCTTATCGAGCGAGGAGCGGAACTCGACCTTCACTCTGCTTGTGCGCTTGGCGAGATTGACGTCGTTAAAAGCATTCTTAGAGAATGTCCCGCCGGCGCTAACCGGCAGTTGGATTCCTTTTATCCCATCCAGTTTGCCCTGCGCCACCCCGAAGTGATTGAGACGCTGTTGGATCATGGAGTGGATCCCAATGTTCCGATTTCGAAAGTTGCCTGGTTTGATTGGGAGGAATCTTCCGTTGAGCGAGGTCTAGCCGACTGGCGACTGATCCACATGCTGGCGCTGGGGCGTGGCGACATTGCAGCAGCTGATGTCCTGCAGCGCGGTGGTGCAGAGATGCAGGCCCCCTCGTCGCCATTCGGTGATGCGGGCATCCATTTGTCAGCGATCTATGATCGCACTGATTTCATTCGCTGGTTTGTCGAGAAGGCAGGTGTCGCGGTCGATCTGCCAACGGTCGAAACAGGGAAAGACGGATCGCAACTGTTCGAGATGAAGCCGTTCGCGCCCTTTCAACTCACTCAAGGCAAGACACCACTGATGCTCGCACTTGGAGAAGGTCAATCGGAAGCGGTCAACTGTCTGTTGCAGCTTGGTGCCAGCGTGGATGCCGAAGACTCCGCTGGATTTACGCCTGCACACTACGCAGCGGGCACATTCTGGAATGAAAAATCTGACAACCTGCAACTGCTCCTCGACTACGGTGCAGATCTACACGCAGCCAATGCACAGGGAGTTCGGCCCATCGATCTCGCCAAGGCGAAAGGTTACGATGCAACAGTGGAATTCTTGACCGAGTGAAGTTGTCTGTCGTGCCACCTGGGTAGTATCAGCAGCGCGGCGATCGCTCCGATCAGGCAAATGAACATGTCCGCTTGCGTATCCCAGACGTCACCCTGGGTGCCCAGAAATGCTTCAGAGCTTTGGCCCATGATGAGTGCGGCGGCCCATTCGATCAATTCATAGACAGCACTGATGGCCAGGCAAACCGAGCAGATTAAGAAATTCAACCAACCGCGTCTGGCGATGACATTCCATCGCAGGAACAGCTCCCGCGTGATCATTGCAGGAACAAATCCCTGGGCAAAGTGGCCGAGGCGATCGTAGTGATTCCTGCTCAGTTCGAGCCAGTCCCGCACCCAGTCGCCGGCCGGCACCAGTGCGTAGGTGTAGTGACCACCAACTGCCAGAAGGATCATGTGTAGGGCGATCAAGGTGTAGAGTAAAGTGGTCA
>JBNMNB010000302.1:0-8622 GCA_051270635.1 Verrucomicrobiales bacterium
CAAGCAGGCGCATCGGATTCGGGCGACTGACCTCGACCCGGATCACTGGATGTGGATGGCTGGCGTGTGGGAAGAGCACGCTGAGCACGGCCTGTGCTATTCGATGATCACAACGACGCCAAACGCAGCGATGGAACACATTCACAATCGGATGCCTGTCATTCTTTCGTTCGAGCAAGCGGACGAATACCTCAACGGGGACGATCCCATTGACTTGCTAGCGCCTAGGGGCTCCGCTCACGGAACCCCTATGAGGTGACTAGAGGCAGATAGCCACCCAACGTTCATCCGATCCCGGGCGAGGCGACAGAATCGCGACGTCGGGGATTGCCATCTTACTTGATGTCTTTAAGTAAAGGAAACGAACCTATAGCCTTGGTGCCATCTGGCTTCTCGATTTCAAGCCACCATTTTGAACCATCGGCAATTGGATCTGATGCGACGGCGTGTATGTCGTAGTCGTCATGGGATGGTGCGTAATCTCCCTTGCCGACCGACGATAGCGTGCGGTCTTCGCCGCCGATCCAGGCGCGGACTACCGTCTCGCCATCGTCCTTGTAAGGAAGCTTGATCACGAGATGACCTTCCTTGCCTGCTTCAACGTTGCCGTGGCCTTGCAGAGCCTCGACGGAAATGCCCTCGATATCGAACTTGCCGAGAGCGATCTCTTCATGCTCGTGCCCGTGATCTTCCTCCTTGGCCGACTCTTTGTCAGTCGACGTGTTCGGAGTCTTGCCAGAATCGCCGCAGCCGACGAGCAGTGCGAAAAGTGCGAAAAGTGCGAATGCAGGAATGATGGTATTCAGTTTCTTCATGGTTCTATTGTGTTGGTGTTTTTGTGTTAGGTAGTGGGTTTGGTTTCGAGGCTGACACGCGGTGAATGGCCGCGTAGCCCGCCGGGACAATGATGAGATTGAGAAATGTCGATGATAGGAGGCCTCCTAGGATGACGACCGAGAGCGGAGCAAGGATCTCGTTGCCAGGATTGTCTCCTTGAAGTACGATTGGCACAACTGCAAGTGCGGCTGTCAGGGCCGTCATGAGGATGGGCACCAGCCTCTCTAACGATCCCTGCACAATTGCCTCGTACATGGATTTTTCATCGTGTTCCATGAGATGCTGATAGTGATTCACGAGCAGAATTCCATTGCGGATCGCGATTCCGAAAAGGGTGATGAAACCGACCATGCTGGCAATCGAAATCACCGGAGCAGTGTAACGCCCGCCTAGGTTCAACAGCGCTATCGTGTTGCTGATGATGCCGGGCGACTCGGTGAGGTAGATGGCGACAATACCACCGATCAAAGCAAGCGGCAGGTTGACCAGCACCAACAGCGCCACACGGAACGATCCGATTGCCAGCTGCAGGAGCATCAACATGATGACGACTACAAGGCCACCATAGACAAGGATGGTATGGCTAGCGGCCTGTTGGGCTTCGAACTGGCCACCGTAGCGCACGGTGTAACCGAACCGCTGCACAATCGGATCCACTCGCAGGCGCACCTGTTCGACCATGTGTCCGAGGTTGTAGCCCTCCTCGACATTCAGCGTCACAATCGCCTTCCGCTGGGTGTTCTCTCTTGCGATTAAGTTCGAGGTCATCTCCGGCCCGATATCGGCCACCTCATGGAGCCGAACTAGCGCTCCGCCCTCTCCGCGAAGCACGAGGTTCTGGAGATCACGCAGGTCGTCGCGTTCCGAGTCCACTAGACGCACTGCCAAGTCGTATCGGCGGACGCCCTCGTTGATTTGCGCGACGGACACACCGAAGACCGCATCGCGAACCTGCTGTGCTGCGGCGCGTGGTGTCAGGCCGTGCGCAGCGAGATCGGCGGGTCGATACTCCACCGGTAGGGACTGGATCAAGACTTCGCGGTTGGCCGCCACGTCCCGCGTTCCGGAAAGAGGTTTAAGGGCTCCCTCAATCTCCTTTGCGATGGTTCGCAGTTTGTCCAAGTCGTCACCATAGACGTTGATGGCAATAGCTGCCGGAGTGCCGGAAAGGATGTGGCTGAGCCGGTGCTCGATCGGCTGTCCGATGTTCGTCGTAATGCCCGGAACCTTTTCGAGGATCTGACTGATCTGATGGCGCACCTCCTCCTTGCGGAAGCCGGGTTTGATGGTCACATCGATCTCCGAGTTGCTAACTGGTTCGGCGTGTTCGTCTCGCTCGGCTCGACCGGTTCGGCGGGTCACACTCTTCACGCCATCCAGCGCCAGCAACTGTTGCTCGATGGATCCCGCCATGCGATCGCTAGCAACGAGAGACGTGCCAGGAGGGGCGAAGAGTCCGACCGTGAACGTGCCCTCGTTGAATTCTGGAAGGAATGATTTACCGAAGGTAGACCCGAGCCACATCACGAGCAGGGTGATGGCCAAGGCTCCGCTGAGAACCATCTTCTTGTATTTCACCGCCCAGGTTACCGTGGGGGCGTAGATGCCTTTGAGCCAGCGGACGAGGGAAGTGTCGCTGGATTCAGAATGATCTTTTCGACCGTACATCAGATAGCGGCACATTGCAGGTATCACTGTTAGCGCCACTAGCAAGGAGGCAATGATAGACACGCCGAAGGCGATCCCGAGAGGGCGGAAAAAGCGCCCCTCGATGCCGCCAAGAAACATGAGAGGAAGAAACGCTAGCACGATAATAATCGTCGCGAAGACCATTGCTGGCCGGATCTCGTTGCTGGCGTCGAGGATGACTTTCAGCCGTGGCTGCCGATCAGCTTCGGCTCTCGCCGCGTTTTCATTTAATCGGCGGAAGACGTTTTCCACATCGATCACCGCGTCATCCACCAGGCTTCCCACGGCGATCGCCAGCCCTCCCAAGGTCATGACGTTGACCGTCATGTTCATCCAGTCGAGAGCTAACAACCCCACAGCCAGAGACAGCGGTATGGCCGTCAGCGTGATCACGGTCGTGCGCACGTTGAGCAAGAATAGAATCAGGATAACGGCGACGACGATTGCGGCATCTCGCAGGGCATGGATCACGTTCTTCACGGAGATCTTGATGAAGTCCGCCTGGCGGAAGATCTGCCGGTTGACGTGAAGACCTTCGGGCAGCGAGGACTTCAGTTCATCGAGCATCTCGTCGATCCGCTCCGTGATCGCGATGGTGTTCGTTCCCGGAGCTTTCTGTATCGTCATCACGACGGCGGGCTTGCCTCCGTCCGCACCGGTGCCCCGCTTGGGGGCCGGGCCCAACTTAACGTCCGCGACCTGTTCGATCTTCACCGGAAAGCCGTCGTGATATTTGATCACCGTGCCTGCGATATCCGCCACCGACCGCACGCGTCCACTTTGCCTCACCGGCATTTCGAGCGATTCGATGTTGGCGATGTATCCAGCGCTTAGCGTACTGTGCGAAGCGCCAGCGGCTTCGACGACCTCCTCGATCGTCAGGTCGTATAGGCGTAGGTCATCTTGGCGCACCAGCACTTGATACTCTGGCAGTTCACCGCCGATGACTGAAACCTGCGACACTCCTGGAATCGCAAGTAGCTTGTTGCGCAGGTCGTATTCAGCATACGCACGGATATCAAGCTCGCTCACCGTCAGCTCGGGCGAGGACACTGCCAGAAGCAAGATTTCCCCAGTGATCGAAGTGATTGGCGTCATCTCGGCGTGAGCATCCGGCGGCAAGTCTTCACGCACGGAATCGAGCCGTTCCGAAACGAGTTGCCTCGCCTCGAGGATTTTCATACCCCAATCGAACTCGACGTAGGCGATGGACAGTCCAATCGCGCTGGACGTCCGTACCCTGCGCACTCCCGGCACTCCGTTCACCGATGTTTCTATCGGAAAGGTCACATATTGCTCGACCTCGTCCGCCGCCAGGCCGGGTGCCTCGGTCATAATGACCACGGTGGGCGCATTGAGTTCGGGAAAGACGTCCACCGGCGTTTGCGGCAATCGGGCTAACGCAAACACTAGAAGCACTCCTGCTAGCAAAAGCACTAGCGAGGCGCGATCTATCGAGAATTGAATTAATTTCTTTAGCATCAATCTTGAGATCAGTGTTTTCCGTGGAAGGCACCATCCGCGTGGAAGTGCCCGCCCTTTTGGCTCGTTCCGCTCATCGCTGTGGCGAGCTTCAACTCGTAGGCTCCGTTGAGAACCACTTCGTCGTTCGGTCCAAGATCGCTCTTGATCTCCACCCACCGTCCGTCGTCAACGCCGAGGTCAGCTTCGACTCGGATCGCTTTGTTCGCATTGCCAGGGTCCCGCTTGAAGAACACATGGATGATGCCGTCTTTGACCACCGCCGAGCGTGGAATGGCCAGTGCGACGCCGTCTGTCGATTCGGTGGCGATCTCCAAGAACGCTGAAACGCCCGCCAGGCTCCAGGGGCGTAGTTCCTTCGGCGTGGCGAAGAGTGGGACGGTGCGCTGGATCGGATCGGCGGCCAGGCCAATCATCAAGTCAGCTTCGATCGACTCATTGATGTTGGAACCGTTTGCCTGCGGCTGCACAATATGAACCTTCTGTCCGCTCTTGAACTTGAGAAGATCGCTCTGCAGTCCCAGAGCCCGAAAGCGGATCAAGCTCGGATCGACAGTGGTCAAAAGCAGTGTTGTCCCTTCGACAAACGTGCCGTCAGTAACCGCCAACGATTCGACGATGCCGGGCTCCTTGGCACGCACCTCGATCCAGTCGATCAACTGGGGTTGCGCGGGTCCCGTTCCACTCTTCTCTCGAGCCCGCCCTGCATTGTTCAACGCAGCGCTCGCTACGCGCAGTTCAGCTTCCTGTTTGGGAATATCTGCCCGCAACTCGGCAGCCTGTGCCGTCAGGTCGGCACGTTTGAAATCCGCCTTCTGGAGAACCTTGATCCTTGCCTCCACCGCTGCAGATTTTGCACGGGATTGCTCGAGCGAAGCCTTTGCCAGATCAACGCGCGACTGCAATTCGAGCCACTGCGGGGAGCGGAAACGGTAAAGCGGGGTGCCAACCTCCACTTTATCGAATTGATTGACCTCGAACTGGATGTGGCCAGGCAGCATCAGACGATATTCGTGCCGCGCGAGCGGTTGTAGCTCGAATGAACCTGGCACGCGGATCGTGTTAGCTACATCGCGACGCTCCACCTTCGCGAAGGTGATTCCGAGGTTGCTCCGCACCGAAGTGGGAATATCGACGCGGTTGGTTGGCTGATCGCCTGCTTCCACCTTTGCAGGATCGCCGCCCTCATCGCCACCGCGCTCACACGCGGGTAGGATCAGACAGAGTAGAAGCAAGGGGATGGTGTAAAAATTGATTGGTTTCATGTGTTCAGTTCAGCTGAGAGTTCGACTTGCCGTTGTTTGGCCCGAGGAGGAATTGGATCTCGTTATTCGTCCGGCTGTCCTCCGCCCGGATATCGATCAGTTTCATTTTTGCTTCATGGGCGCGCACCAGGCTCTCGAGGAGAACAAGGCTCCCACCCTCGCCGAGTTCGACCAGTTTGCTTGCGTCTACCACCTGGCGGTCGACCATCGGCACCAGGGAATCGTTCATGGCCTTACTTCGAGCACGCACGCCTTTCAGCCGCGCGCGCAAGGAGGCGAGCCGACCAGCGGTTTTTTCGTATTCAGTCTCGAACGCAGCTCTCGCAACCTCACGTTCGGCTCGTGCTCTAGCAATCCCACCTTTGTTTGAATTAAGAATCGGCACAGGGACGGCTCCGACAAAGCCGATCCGCGACTGGCCTTCGTCGCTCTCCGCCTGCGGCCCGATCGTGACATCAGGGTATTGCTTTCGCACTTCCCGCATGAGCGTCTGCTCGGCGACTGCATACTCGCTGCGAAGCCGCGCTAGGGTGAGATTGGTTTCGTCCGGAAGGGCGCTGTCCGATTCGCTTCCCACTGCGGTGAGAGCCGGGATCAGATCCACGGGAGCTTCAGGAGACAAACCAAGCAACGCCCGGATCTGGTGCGTCCTCTCGGTCACTTCGCCCCTTAGTTGCCCAAGCTCGGCGCGACGGCTTTCCCGCTCGATGGAGAACAGAGCCGCTTCGGTTTTAAGAAGCTCACCAGCCTCCGCGAGCTGGGAAGTGGAGCTGACGATCGAGTTCAGAGATTTGACGATTTCTTCAGTCTCCTGCAGCCTGAGTCGTAGCGCAGACCAAGCCACCCAGGCATCCCGGAGGTCCAACAGCACTTTCCATTCGGCCTCGGCAACGCGGTTGAGCTCCGCGTGCATCTCCGCCTTGGCGCGTTTCTTTTCGACGCCAAGGCGACCAGAAACCGGAACGGTTAGCGAAAGCGCAGAACCGACGATCCAGGGATCTGGAACGCCATTGGAGATTTTTAATACATCGAAGCTGAGTTCTGGGTCGTCCCACAGTCCAGCGTATTTGGCGCTCGCTTCGGCGACTCCGGCTCGTGAGCGTGCAACTCGAAGGTCAGGATTGAAGACCAACGCGACCAGCTCGGCCTCGCTCAAGTTCAGTCCGTTCTTGGGATCGAATGCCACTTTGTTAGGTGCGGACTCAGCCAGTTGCTTGGCAAAGGTGCTGACCTTCTCACTCGACACGCTCTGGGCTCGCCACGCCTTTGAATGAGCCGGAAGGTCGAGAGGTTCGGGTCGGTACGTCTTGCATCCGCCGGGTAGCGCAAGCGCTAGTGACGCGGCGATGATATGCCGAAAAGCCCAGCCAGACTTCCGGTCAGCGCTGAAGGATATTGTTCTAAGTAGTTTTTGCATAGTGCCTCAAAGGCGGGGAGTTGGTCGAAGGTTCAACGCTTGCTCCGCAGTGGTTTCTGGCGGACGGGCGCACCCATTGATGCGAATTTTTGGTCTGATTGACCTAAGAAAGAAGGACAACTCGGCGGATCTGCCTTGTCGCAGGTCTACCGTGTGCGGTAGCACATCAAGGGGCGGTTCGGTGCGCCAGGTGTTTGGCGGAAGGGCGCAACGTTGATGCGAATTTCTGTCCTGATTGACCTAGGAAGGACGACACGGCGAATCTACCGAATCGCAAGTCTACCCTGCTATGGCAGACATCAAAGAATCCGGATCGAGCGATGATGCCGAAGCGAATCCGTTAACTAACCTCAGACCAATTGAGGCGGCTTCGAAACTTCAAACGAAGGACCGTCTGGACAAAACTCTTTTTCCAGACGGGGATTTTCCCCAGACTCAATCGCCTTGGGATCGAAATCAAAAGAGACCGAAACGCGAGCCGCAGCATCGACATTCAGTGAAATTACGTGAGAGTGCGAAGGGAAATCCTCTTCCGGTTGATCGTCCTCGTCACTGTTGGGCGGCGCGTGATCGTGGGAGTCCGAATCGGGGTGTCCGCCCGTTGGTAAGCCGTTGCCAGTGAAATCGTGGTCGTGATCCCCGTGAGAATGATGCGAATGCTCAAACTCAATGCCCACCACCGATCCGAACACATGTACAAAGAAAAAACAGGTGGTCAGCAGGCCAGCTATCGTTTTCTTTAAGTCCATTTTTCGATGTTGCTAGTGTAAACCAAGTGCTTTGCCGAGCCTAGCCGCAGTCATTACGGAACGCAATTCAGAAGTGCGAGTCTCTTTCCCTCGCCAGAAAAGCTTCGCTTAGAATCGCTGCTCAGAGGGACTCGCTAGACAACCGGTTTCCTCCACGGCTGCCAGGTCGCCCTGCCATTTTTCAGCCACTTTTCGCCAGAACTGAGCACCAGGCCGCAACGGGGAGTGAAGTTCCATGTGAGGATACCTGCTAGCGGATATGTAAGTCCTCAACCCGAGTAGCCGAGCGCAAAGCTTGCAGCGTAAATGTGAGGACGCTCGAGTTTGTAACCTAACTGCGTCAGTTTCCGGGCGAAATCATGATAGAGAAATTCGCGCACGTAGACGTTAGCCTCCATCATGGCGCGATGCTGTAGCGCCATCCTCTTGTCGCGCTTCCTATCAAAGCTCGCGTTGACCATCACGGCATGGGCATGCAGCTGAGAATCAAGCTCTCGGCTGCTATCGTGGAAGAAGAGAGCGCCGACTACATTGCCGGTGATGCGGAGTTTCTCGGAGTTCCTGAATTCGCCCGCGCGCAATCTAACGGCTGCGAAGTGTTCCATTTCTTTCACGGCAAGCCTAACCGATTCCTTCCACGCCTCGACAACACGATCATCTCCGCCGACAATTGCGACGATGCTCGCGGCCTTCGGAGCGCTGATGTTGATGTCATGCAGCGTGATCGGTTTGCGACCCTCGACTCGATCGGTTCTCGGATTCGTCACCTTGGCGACGGTCTACTTGCGATCGGTGTGACGTTCTCCGGTGAACGGGTGCTTATTGTTCCGGGGCATCTCGAAATGTTCGGATTCGACGTCCCCCTCAAGTCCTAGTTTTTGAGCACCGTTTCCGATCCATTCGCCGGAGACTTCCTTGCCTTCCTCGTAGTAGTCGTTCGCGCGTAGGTGCTTTGACAGGTAGTTGTCGCCACCCGTGATGGAGCATGATTCGCCATCCGTGAATGCAGATCACGTTTAAGGAGAGCTTTTTTCGAGTGTGCGCGAAACGAAACGGTCGGGAGTGGGAGGAGGAAGTCGCCGAATCGCTTGGTCGCGTTCCCAGTGAGTGACGGCTAACGGATTGACCGACGTGCCATTCTTTCAGATACTTTCGCAATCATGTGCAACGCCTATGATATTGG
>JBNMNB010000303.1:0-8616 GCA_051270635.1 Verrucomicrobiales bacterium
CTCTCACGGTTGGCAGTGTGATCGCCAGCGACCAGACTTTTCGTGCAGGTCAAAGCGTTGTGCCGGACGTTGTCATTTCCACCAGTCCCCGAAACAACGCCGAACTCATCACTCCTTCTGAAGCCACCTTCCGATTGGGAAGGGCAACTTCTGCCAGTGTCAGCAAAGGCAAAGCGCAATTGATTCGCGGCAGCGTTCTAGTGAGTAGTGCTGGCCGCATCCTCGGCCGACGTTCGGAACAACTTTCTACCGACACAGCCGATGTCGCCTGCAATGGCAGTGTCCTGGTTGCTGCCGATGGTGCTAGTGTTAAGGTCACCTGCCTCGAGGGCAGTGCCGTCGTGCGACTGGCTAAGCGGCGCAGCCAGTTCCTGCAGCTCAGCGCTGGCAGTATGGTAATGTTAGACAATTCCTCTTCTGAGCTTCCCGTCCCTGTGGAAATCGATCTGCAGCGCCTGACGCGCACTGCCGGACTGCTCGGTAAACCCTTCAGCGAGCTCAATGCCGAGAAAGGAATCCGGCGCGCGATCGCACGGCAACAGCGAGCACTCGCGAAAGGAAAATTGCTCGCCTCCAGCGTCACCGTCAGCGGATCTGGCGGAGAAACATCCGTCGGCGATAGCCCCTCAGGCGGCAGCCAATCTGACTCGTCCAGTAGTAGCGGTGGCAGCAGTAGCAGTTCCTCCGGCGGCTCATCCAGTGGCGGCGGAGGCGGTGGAAGTGGTGGCGGCGCAGTCGCCTCAACGGGAGGTGGCAGTCTAAGTTCGGCTGCCTGTGCGTGAAGCAGTAACTCGGTGCCGGTCGGCACCATCGGATCACCTGACGCAAACCGCCTTGCTCAAATTTCACACGAAGACGGCGGCAGCCGCACTCTGGAATCGCGGGAACCCGCTGAGCGCACCATCGTCGGCGGGGGCAAAGTCGACGGCGTCTCTATTGGAGGAGAAGAAAGCCGTGGCGACCTGAACAATGAGTCGGAAGAACCGCTTGTTGTCACTGTCAGCGATTCCTCCGATCTGAATGCACTCGCACAGGCCGTCGCCCTGGCGTCCTTTGGCGAAAACATCACGATCGAGAACTCGACATTCACCCGCACACCTGGCGGAATCAACATTGATGCGGGCACCATCTTCGAGCGCACCCTGACACTGCGCAATAGCACCTTTGCAGCCGATGTCATCAAGGCCCGTGGATTCCAGAACGGCGGGCGCAATGCCCTGATAATCGACGGATCCAGATTTGATGCATCCACCTTAGTGCGCCTCTACGCAGAAGGCGCATCCACCCTGCGCTTCCGCGGCGACGTCGAAATCAATTCACCCAACACCCAACTCGCTGGCCAGACAATTCGCGTCGACGCCGGCGGAAGGGTTCGCGCCAGTGGAAACGTGAAGATTAACGCCACCAATCATCACTACGACACAGCAGGCTTTGGCACCATCGAAGCCGCAGGATCAAAGAACACCAGCAACTACGAATCGCGTTCCCGCTACTGATGGCCTTTCAGGTCAAAAAAAGGTGGCTTCGATTTGGGCTCTTCTTCATATCTCCGGCCCAGTGGTCGACACAATACCAGCGCAGGCCGCTTCCGATCCGGACGAGCTACAATTCAGAAACTTGCTTGAGCACACTGAGTGGCCCGTTGTTAGCGATAGACGAGAAAGAGTCCGACCGCCTGAAAGCTGGAAGTGAGTGTTTCCCCCGGCCCTAGGCATCGTTTCGTCAAGGCGCAATAGGGTACGCACCACACCTGCACTCCTGCCACATGGAACCCCGAGCTCTATTCAGTAAGCTTCCTGACTGTTTCGAGTCGCATTCGAATGCAATCGAGATCGGGTTCCGCCAGTTCCTCTGATTCCGAAATATTCCCAACGAGGTCTGCGTGTTGGCGAATCGCTTTACGAGCCTCTTTTGTTTCCGATGCTCGAGCAATACTGGCGAACGTCTCAAGCAGGCGCATCGCGATATCTGGCTTGCCCCGCGATGCCTGACGCAGCTGGTTGAAGGCTGTCGCCATCATGCTATCGAAGCTGATAGGCCGTGTCAGAATCCGAGCGTTACCATCCTCGTCAAGGTGCTCGTTCGTTGGTAGTCGGCGCCTGGCCACTTTCGCAAGTGCTGCACCAAGATAGTCGATACAATGGATGGCGGTAAACGGATCATTGATTCCCGGAGAGAGAGCGCGCAGGCCGGTTTCAACGAGCTGGCGAATGTGTTGTTCGAAATCCTGTTCGGGAGTGCGCTCCATCCCGGTAATGAAACAGTTTCGCCAAGGATCCTCCTCGTCAGGAACCCCACCCCTGATTGCAACTAGTGCTTCGCCTTCAACAATGAATTTTCCCGGATGTGCCAGAACGCGACCGCATACGCCCGAACCAAGTTCTCTGGTCAGCTCGACGAGTCCTTCGATATTAATTGCCTGTAGATAACCGGTGACATCCGAAGCCACTCGATGCTCGTCATCCGATTCGCCCCACATTTCGCGAGTGGTCTCCGCTTCATCCTCCTCGCGATCAGTCGAAATCCCATCGGGAAAACGGTGCTCGATCGTTTCATCGAGATCTTTGAAAACGTTGCCCACGATGCGCTCGGCCTGGAGGGACGTTGAAATGTGGTGGATAAAATAGATGAACGTTCCCAGACTCGCCACGGTAGCGAGAAATGCCATGAAGGCGGAGAGATGAGGCAAGAAGCTGCCATCATTGAAGTCGCGCACGCTCCGCAGAATGATCAGGCACATGACGAACGTTCCCAGTTGCACGCCAAGGGCGATCTGGTTTGGCAGAGCCCTAATGAAGTTTCGGAGTAATCGGGATCCAAATTGTCCGGAGGCAAGTGTCAGCGCAACTAAGGCCCCTGAAAACGTCACTCCAGCGAGTGCGAGAACCGCCGTCCCTGCTGTTGATAGGAGCGAGCGAAGGCCGCCAGGCGAAACATCGTGAAGCGCTGGCACCTCGGCCAACAGATCAGATCTCCATCGTTCATCCACTTCGAGCATCGTGAATCCAGCAGCCATGAAACATGCCACGGTAAATCCTGGAATGAACCAGAAGCTCGTACGCATTTTCTCCCAGAGGTGAAGAATTCTGATTTTCATTCAAGTTGAATCGTTGGTCGCTGCCTTGATTCTCGTCCCTATTCGCAGAGTTGCGAAGTTCAAAACACAGAGTATTACGGCGATTTCGAACCGCTCGTAGGCTGCGGCCATTCCGATCGCCCCGGTATTCCAGATACTGGCGGCGGTCGCCATCCCTAAGACAGAACCCTTATCCTTGAGGATCGCACCGCCACCGAGGAAGCCCAGGCCGCCGATCAATCCCTGCATAAGGCGGGCGTTAGGAGTTGGATCATCAAAGAATGACTTGCCTACCAGCAGGAAGCCACAAGCTCCGATGGCGACAAGCGGATATGTTCGGAGTCCGGCACTTCGCGACTCCTTCTCTCGATCCCAGGCTGTTGGAAGCGCGAGAACGTAGGCAACCGCCAGCAGCCACAAGTATTCCATCGTCTGCCCGATATCCATGCCTTCTAGCGGTCTTTGAAAATAATGCTGCAGGCGAGTCCAAAGCCACCGATCGCTGCAAAAAGGAAGAAGATGATCGCGATCCCCGGATAGCCGAGCAGCGTGAACCTTGTCTCGACCTGCATCATCATGGCGGCTCCCATAATCGTAGATCCTAAGATGATTCCCACCGTGATCCGATTCGCGATCTTTTGAAAACCATCGACGATGCTTCTCTCATCGATTGCATCGACATTTATCCGGAGATCGTTATTGGCAACTGTATCCAGAATTTGGCTCAGCTTGGACGGCATTCCCTGTGACCAACTCGCGGGTGTCCTGCATTGATCCCAGGAGCTGCGAGATCGAAAACTGGTCTTGAAGCTGATCGCGTAAAATGGCGCCGGCGTATTTGCGGATCGCCTCATTAGGATCAAAGTTAGGGTCGAGCGCCTTTCCGACGCGATCCAGATTCAGCAGGGTCTTGCCGAGCATGATGACCGATTCAGGAATTCGCAGTCCGTTTTCTGCACATGCTGCGGTCACTTCCATCACTAACTGCCCGATCTGCATATCGCCCACGTTTTGCGTCCGATACGTTTGGATAATACTGGTTACCGCCGCAAGGAACCCGTCTTTATCGAAGCCATCACGTTGGGTTCCCATGCGTATTACGATCTCTGCAGCCCCTGAACTGTTCCCCTGGCTCACTTCAATCAGGAAACGCGCCAATTGCTCGCGCAAATTCTCTGGAACCTGTCCAGTCATCCCAAGATCGATCAAGCCGATCCTTCGAGGATCTTCAGTCAATAGGATATTACCCGGGTGAGGATCAGCGTGAAAAAACCCATCAACGAGGATCTGTTGCAGGTACGCCCGAAAGAGTTCGTCCGCAAGGTGGCTCCCATCAACATCGGTCATCACAACACCAGAGAATGCGGTGACAGGTTTTCCAGCGATAAACTCCATGGTTAACACGTGGCGACTGCAGTAGTCCTCCACCGAAGCGGGCACGATGATACTCTTGTAACTAGCGAGCGCCGATCCAAACGCATCAAGATTCCGGGCTTCCCGTCCGTAGTCCAATTCCTTGAGGATGTTTTTGCGTAGCTCTTCTACGATTCGCGCAAACTCGTAGCGCTTCCCTAACTCTGTGTGCTCGTCCAGGAATTCTGCAATGGCCTCGAGACTCTGCAAGTCGCGAACGATCTCCTTTTCCACTCCGGGCCGCTGCACCTTGACGACCACTTCTCGGCCATCTCGCATGGTCGCCCTGTGGACTTGCCCCAGCGACGCACAAGCCAGTGGTGTTTCGTCGAAAGATGAGAATCCCTTCGACAACCGAACTCCCAAATCGCGGGTGACGATGCCCTCAACTTCATCGAATGCGAACGGCTTCACATCCGATTGGAGACGCTCGAGCGCTTTGAGAAATTCCGGCGGCAACAAATCCGATCGCGTAGAAAGCATTTGGCCAATTTTAACAAACGTAGCCCCCATCTCTTCAAGGTCGGAGGCGAAGCTCTCGGCACTGGTAGCGAGTTCACCAGCATCGGACTCGGAAACAACTTCCGCAGCGCCGGGAGCATTGAGAAGATCGTTCCTCCCGTATCGGAAAAGTAGCAGTGCGATGTCTCGGTATCGGGCAAGGTGGTCCGGATGGAGTCGGGTCAGCATAGGATTTTTAATTTGTCAGGAATTCTGGATGATTGGAAGTGGCCCTTTGAAAGTAAGCGTCCGATAGGGAAACGGAATTTCGATACCTGCGTCGTCTAGAGCACCTTTCACGGCCTCGATTACTTGAGCGAGAGAGGTCCGGATATCGGCTGGCTTTGGAGCGGTCCACCAAGTGACCTCGATGTCAATGCTGCTGGAGCCAAAGGCTTGCGGGAAAATCTGAACCGGCTGATTCTGATTGACCGTATCGCAAGTTTTCACTGCCTGTTCGATCACGGGCAGCGCCTCATCGAGCTTCGTGTCATAGGAAACGCCTGCCATCACAGTCACTCGACGATGCGGGAGATTAGTAAGTACGTCCACCGGGTTGCTAAAGAGGAAAGCATTCGGGACAACGACCAGTTCCCCGGTTGTCTTTCGGATTTCACTCATGCGAATGTTGATTCGCTCGACTTTGCCTTCGATGCCCTCGCACTCGATGTAATCGCCATTCTCAAATGGAAATCTCCAGAGAAGCAGGATACCCGCGAAGAAGTTTTCAAAAATGTCTTTGAACGCGAAGCCAACGGCGACAGAGGCAAGTCCCAGTCCTCCCAGTGCCTTTGCCGGAGTGACCCCGGGCAGAACGAAAGTCATCGCCACCATGATGCCCGTCACCCATACCAAGATGACTGCCAGTCGGGTGAGCAAATCCTGGAGCGACCCGCGGAGCTTGGACTTCCTGAGAGTACGTGCCGCTACCGAGCTTACGACCTTTGCGACTCCCCAAGTCAGCAAAAGAACTATGAATCCGACACCTAGGAACGGCACATGTTCCACGAACCCGTCCCAAGACTTAAGCAGAGATTCTTGAATAGTTGCGGAAATTTCTCCTGGAGTAGTTGGAGTTTTGGCCTGCGCCAGGAATGGGGTAAAAGAAAATAGCATGGTAGCAACGTTAGGGTTCAGAATTGGCGGATTCCCTTTAATCTCACGTAAAAAGGCAGCAGGGCTAGAAACAGAATGGTGGTGATGATCAATGCGACGAGCGCAACAATTTGCATAAATCCGTTGGTGGAGACGTCAAGTAGAGCAATCGATCCTGAGATGAGCCCGATGATCGCAGAAACGCCGAAGACACTCAGCAAGGTTCGCCTCGCTTCTTGTGCAGCACTTCACTTAGTCGTTTCGGTGGTTTGCTTTCAGTGTTCATCTGCTTTGTGATTGCCCCGAGATCGCAGATCGTATGCCGACAAAGCATCCTGTTTCTAAGTCTCTTAAAATAAAACAATAGCGACTGATGCACTTCACTCTGCGATCCTCCATTTCGTGCGAATTGCAACGCTCTTGGAATGCTTAGCGTGCAGATTGCCCAACTGCGATTACGTATCTGGGCTGCAATGCGCAACGTGCATTCCCACCGAGTAGATCGCCAGAAACTGAACTAATCAGTAAGGCTTACCCCGATTCCGTTAGAACTATGTCCTCAGCGGCCAAAGATCCTGGAATTAGACAGACACTCTGAAACGTGTCGTTAAACGTCTGGGTTTGCACGAAACCAGCCAGCATGCAATTGTTGTCCACATGATCGAGGAAATATCCAGCAAAACGGTTTCCCCATGGCAAGATGTAGTCGAGCAAATCGATTGTGGAGACCGTAGTCAATCGGAGTCTATGGAGAATCTGTTTATGCAGTATGCCTGCCCACTCTATTCTTTCCTGCGGGAGCGGGGGGAAAACGCGGAGGAAGTCAAACAGTCATTGAAGAATTTCTATGACCGCCTTGTCGGTGATCATGAATTCTTACGAGATCTCAAAAAGGAGAGGGACTCGCTTCGGACTTTTCTGCTCTATGCGATAAAAATTCATCAGGCCGACGATTCAAAGTTGGACCAAAGAGAAGATCGATTTTCGCAGGACACGATTTCCAGTCTTGAGTCATGGTATTCCAAGTGGCGTCCTGAGTCCAAAACACCTGAAGCAATTTACGATTTTTGCTGGGCACTGACTTTTGTTGAACGGAGCATTACCAGGATGACTTCTGAGATTGAAGACCCCAACGGTGACGATCTATTGCGTGAATATTTAGAATGGCCTCCGCCGGATTTTGATAATGAAGACACCATCGCAGAGGCCGAAGCCATACGCTCCAGATGGAGAGAATGTCTTCGACAAGAATTGGAGTCGACGCTGTTGCGGCCTGATGAAGCATCAAACAGGCGAGAACTGAAGCAATTCCTGTCCTTTGTCCAATCCTGTGGTGAAGCGGAGCCCCTTGCAGTTGGGGTGCGCCCTGCTTCGCTCATTCGATGGGGGTTTAATGAAAACGATTCGAACAGCGGAAATAGCGATTCAGAGCCTGAGTTGGATATATTCTGGGAACCGCCAGAGGTAGAACAACTGGCTCCTCTATTTCCTGATCTAGAGATTCTTGAATTGATTGGGCGGGGAGGAATGTCAGGAATCTACCGCGCACGGCAAAAAGGTCTCGACCGCATGGTCGCGCTAAAGTTGTCCAGGCCCGATGTGCAGAAGTCACCAGTATTGAGCGAGCGGTTTACGCTCGAGGCCAAAGCAGTTGCCATGCTGAATCATCCGAATATTGTGACCGTGTATGACTTTGGACTACGAGGAGAGCACAGCTTTTTCCTATTAGAGATGTTGGAAGGGGGAGACTTGAATCGAGTATTGGAAGAAGGTGATATTTCATTCGAGAAGGCGGCGGCTATCACTTGCCAAGTCTGTGATGCCTTGCAATACGCGCACGATAACGGTGTCGTCCACCGTGATATCAAGCCCGGCAATATTCTACTGGATGAAGAGGGGCGGGCAAAGCTGGTCGACTTTGGGTTAGTGAAGTTCTTAGATCAATCGGAATCGTTTTCGCTGACGCAGACCGGGACGATGGTGGGAACTCCAAGCTATCTTGCACCAGAGCAGATTGAAGATGCATCTGAGGTGGACCATCGTACTGACATTTATTCAGTTGGAGTCGTATTCTACAAATTGCTGACAGGAGAACTGCCCATGGGGCGTTTTGATCCACCGTCGGAACTTAGATCGATAGATAAACGGATCGACGACATCGTGTTCAAGGCGCTCGAGAAAAGGCCCGAACGGCGGTATCAGCGAATTGCAGAGATGGGCGATGACATTAGAGACATTCTCGGATAGAGAACTCAATCTTTGAAGAGATTATGCTACCGCGGCCAAGGCTAAATGGCCAAATTTCCGACCAAAACTCTCACTCGAGTTACCTGACTATTTCTGAATACAATGGCCTCTGGTGATCGGGCATTGCGAGATGCATGATGCCTACTTCTATCACTCCCTCCCTCTCCACTCGGGCGGATCACACGCAAACTCTGTGGATGGCTTTCGAAAGCGAGAGGCGCTGGAAGTCTCAAGATCTCGCCGTCGAGCATTACACGTAATTTTCGCTTTGCATCAATCATCAG
>JBNMNB010000304.1:0-8608 GCA_051270635.1 Verrucomicrobiales bacterium
AGGAGCAGCTCGGCGTCTATGGCAGTATCGTTATCCTGCCAAACAAAGACGGGCATCGCGCTTCGCGGGATCATGTCGTGATGCTTTCCGATTGGGTGAACGAGAATCCCGACTCTGTCCTGCGCACCTTGCGGCGCGGTTCAGAATACTACGGTGTTAAGAAGAAGGCCGCGCAGAGTCTGCTAGGCGCGGCAAAGACCGGCAAGGTCGGTAAGTGGATGAAACGTGAGGCGATGCGCATGCCCGCCATGGATCTCGCAGACGTTGCCTACGATGCGTTTCTGATCAACGGCAAATCGTCATCACGTCTCGAAGGGCGCGCAGGGGAAACCGTTAGACTGAGGATTATCGACGGATCGGCCAGCACCTTCTTCCATCTCCAGTATGCGGGAAGCCCGATGCGGATCGTGGCGGCAGACGGTCAGCCGGTCGAGACGGTGATGATAGACAAACCGCTCCTGATCGGCGTGGCCGAGACCTACGATGTGCTTGTGAAGGTGCCTGGCAAGGGAGCCTACGAGTTCCGCGCCACGGCACATGATGGCTCGGGCTATGCTTCTGTGTGGATTGGCTCCGGCAACGAGCATCCGGTAGAGCCCATGCCAGCACCGTTCGTCTACGACACGATGGACATGTTTGGCTGGAAAAAATTCTTCGCGCTCACTCCGGCGGGAACGATGGGCATGCCGAATCACCAGGTGAAGATGGGTATGTTCGACGAACCAGGAATGAACATGATCGGCATGGGTCACGGTGGGATGGACATGGGTGGGATGGATCACAGTGGAATGGACATGGGCGGCATGAGCATGGGTAGCAAGCAGGGCGGCTCCACGAAGATGGACATGGGCGAAGAGAAAGGCGTGTTCATCAACAACCCGGTTTGGTACGACTTCCTGTTGCGTGAGGATGCGGCAAACAAGCGTGTCATGGCCAGTGACAGCATGATGTCGATAGAGCGACCGTTCGCCCCTTACAAACAGCTCCGCGCGAAGAGGAAGACCACATTCTCGGAATCGGCGCCTCGGCGCGATGTCAGACTCACGCTCGACGGCGACATGGGACGCTACGTCTGGTTCATCAACAACGAGCCCTTGTTGCCTGGCAACGACATTAAGATCAAGAAGGGCGAGGTCGTTCGTTTCCACATGATCAATCGTACGATGATGCATCACCCGATGCACTTGCACGGGCATTTCTTCCGTGTCATCAATGGGCAGGGCGACTACTCGCCTCTCAAACACACGATCGATGTGGAACCGATGTCCACCACGGTGATCGAGTTTAAGGCCAACGAGGTTGGAGACTGGTTCTTCCACTGCCACTTGCTCTATCACATGGACAGCGGAATGGCCCGCGTCGTGCGCTACGATGGCTACCACGCTGATCCTGCCACCGCTGCCATTGCCGATAAGACCTACAAGCAGCACACCTATTTCTTCGGCCAAGCGGATGCCTTGTCGAACATGACGCAGGGCTCGCTGATGCTCTCCAACCTGCGCAACGATCTCTCGCTAAGCTGGGAGGCCGGTTGGGAGAATGTCGAGGGCACGACCTGGGAATCTGAGATCACCTACGGGCGCTACCTGAATCGATTCTTAACCGTATTCGGGGGAGCTTATCTTGAGGGTGTGGATTCTACGAGAGAGGACATTCGAGCCATCGTAGGACTCGACTACACCTTGCCGCTCAATCTTCACGCCGCTGCCTGGGTGGACAATGAGGGCGAGGCACGCGTGACGTTTGAGCGGGAAATCATGCTCGCGCCGCGCCTTGGCATCTTTGGCGAAGCCGAATACGACACGCTTGAAGGCTGGTCGTATCAAAGCGGAGCATCCTATCTCATCAACAAAAACTTCTCCGCTACGGCGCTCTGGGATACCAACTACGGTGTCGGTGGAGGTGTCAGTATTCGATTCTAACAATGAGCAAATCTTCACATCCATCGCAGGAACCGATGTCCTGCTGCGAACATGGTGAACAGCATGCCAACGTTTCGGAGACGAATGCTGAGTCAGGTCAGTACACCTGCCCGATGCATCCGGAAGTGGTTTCGGATACGCCAGGCGATTGTCCCAAGTGCGGGATGCCCCTGGAAATGGTGGGTGGTGCCTCTGCCGAAGCCGAAGAACATGCGCAGGCCGAGATTCGCGATCTATCGCTCAAATTCTGGGTAGGTCTTGCCCTCACCGCGCCTGTGTTTCTGCTCGCCATGGGCGGTATGATCCCCGGTCTGGAGAAGTTGATTTCCAAAGACATTTCGAAATGGATCGAGTTTGGTTTCGCCACCCCGGTTGTCCTCTGGTGCGGATGGATCTTTTTCGTCAAAGGCTGGCGCTCAGTGGCGAACCGTCACCTTAACATGTTCACGCTGATCGCGATCGGCGTGGGCGTGGCCTACATCTATAGTGCGGTTGGCGTGTTGGCTCCAGGGTTGTTTCCTGATTCGTTCAAAGTGCACGGACACGTCGGTCTCTACTTTGAAGCGGCAGCGGTCATCACGGTGCTTGTGCTGCTCGGGCAGTTGTTGGAAGCAAAAGCACGGAGCCGGACTGGCGCAGCGATCAGTGCACTTATGGGGCTCGCCGCCAAATCGGCTCGCCGCCTGTCCGAATCCGGGGAAGAAGAGGAAATCGCTATTGAAGACATCCGAGCAGGTGATCGGCTGCGCGTGCGACCTGGCGAGAAGGTGCCGGCCGATGGCGTCCTGCTGGAGGGCGAGAGCAACGTCGAGGAAGCGATGATCACGGGAGAGCCCGTCCCGGTGACGAAATCGACCGGAGATCGCGTGATCGGCGCGACGATCAACCAGACGGGATCATTCGTGATGCGCGCTGAAAAGGTAGGTGGCGACACCGTTCTCTCGCAGATCGTTCACATGGTATCAGAAGCGCAACGCAGTCGTGCTCCGATCCAGAAGACGGCGGACAAGGTGGCAAGTTATTTCGTTCCTATCGTTCTGGGTATCGCTGTCCTCACCTTCATCGTATGGGCAATATTCGGCCCTGACCCTGCTATTGCACACGCAATTGTCGCCGCGGTATCGGTGCTCATCATCGCCTGCCCGTGTGCGCTGGGTTTAGCCACACCGATGTCAATTATGGTGGGAGTGGGACGTGCTGCCAGCGAAGGAATTCTCGTCAAGAATGCAGAGGCTATTGAGATCACCGAGAAGGTGGATTGCCTGCTCACGGACAAAACGGGAACGCTCACGGCAGGTGAACCGAAGGTCACTTCGGTAGCCGTCGCTGATGATGCGAGTGAGACGCTTCTGATTGGATACGCTGCTGCCGTCGAAGCCAACAGCGAACACCCATTGGCGCAAGCCCTCGTCGCCCATGCGAAAGAGCGGGAGATCGAGGTTCCGTCGAGTCGCGGCTTCGCCAGCACAACAGGCGGAGGAGTCACTGCGACGGTGGATGGCGTTACCGTGCAAGCTGGCAAGGAATCCTTCCTGACAGATCAGGGCATTGCCATCCCAGACCAGCTGGCCAAGTTGGCGTCCGAAATGCAGGACGAGGCACAGAGCGTCGTCTGGTTGGCGGCGGACAAAAAAGTGATAGGCGTCTTCGGCGTTTCCGACCCGATCAAGGAAAGCACCGCCAGCGCGATCGAATCTTTGCATCAACTTGGATTGAAGGTGGTCATGGGTACGGGAGACAACCGCAAGACCGCTGAGGCCGTCGGCAGGAAATTGAACATCGACGATGTTCGATCCGGACTTTCTCCCCAGGATAAAATCCAGTTGGTCAAAGAGTTGAAGGCTTCTGGGCTTACCGTCGCGATGGCAGGCGATGGGATCAACGACGCCCCCGCCTTAGCAGAAGCGCACGTCGGCATCGCCATGGGCACCGGAACAGATGTCGCTATCGAAAGCGCCGGGATCACCCTCGTCAAAGGAGATCTATCAGGCATTGCAAAAGCGATCCGCGTGAGCAAGGCCGTCATGACGAACATTCGTCAGAATCTATTCTTCGCTTTCGGTTACAACGCCCTCGGTATCCCAATCGCCGCCGGGGTACTCTACCCATTCACTGGCATATTACTCAGCCCGATGATCGCCGGGGCCGCGATGAGTCTTAGCTCCGTCTCGGTCATCGCGAATGCCCTCCGATTGCGCCACACGAATCTCTAATTATAACCCACAACCTTACCAAACGATAAAACCATGAAAATCAAGACCACACTCTCCATTATCCTCGCCCTCCCGCTCGCCATGGCGTCCTGTTCCAAGGATGATCCTGCGGCAAGCGACACGGGCAAGGCAGCCGAAGGCGACTACCCGCTCACCACTTGCGTCGTATCCGGCGAAGAACTTGGCAGCATGGGCGAGCCCGTCGTCAAAGAGCACAACGGCAAGACTGTGAAGTTCTGCTGTAAGAGTTGCCTGCCAAAGTTCGATAAGGATCCTGAAACCTACATGGCGAAAATAAAATGAAATCGCTGATTTTCGCATGCTTGGCGGCGGTGGCACCACTGGCTAGTGGCGCACCCGAAGTGATCACTACTCGCGCCCCTGAAAAAGGTATCCAACCAGTCGCGGAGTCAGATGCTGCAGGCAATGTCCACGTCGTTTACTTCCAGGGCGACGCGGCGCACGGCGACCTCTACTATGCAGTTCGACCAAAGGGATCTAGCGCATTCGGAAAGGGTATCCGCGTCAACTCCAGCGATGGCAGCTCCATTGCCATGGGGACGATTCGGGGAGCACAGCTTGCGCTCGGTCGTGAGGGATACGTGCACGTCGTCTGGAACGGCTCTAGCAAAGCAACTCCTGGCAATGATCATCATCGTGCACCGATGCTGTACGCACGGTCGACCGATGGCGGAAAGTCCTTCGAGCCGGAGCGCGACCTCATCACCAAGGCCTATGGGCTCGACGGTGGTGGTGCCATCGCCGCAGATCAAACGGGAAAAGTCGATGTCTTCTGGCATGCTGGATCGCCAGATGGCGGCGAGACCGGTCGCCAGATCTGGGTCACGCGCTCCAGCGATGACGGCAAGTCCTTTGCTGCAGAAGTGCCCGCCTGGGACAAGCCAACAGGTGTCTGCGGATGCTGTGGCATGACAGCGGGCGCGTCCGGGAAACAATCGTGGGTGCTGTATCGATCTGCGACCGAAAAGGTCGATCGTGACATCTACCTTCTCCATTCCAGAGGGGGCAATGCACCATTCTCTGGAACGGTGTTGGATCGATGGAAGACCGAATCCTGTCCGATGTCGGCGATGGCGTTGAGCTTCGCTGGCGGTTCTATGGCAGCTGCCTGGGAAGCGAAAGGGGGCGACGTTGCCTACGCTATCATTGGCACGGAAATCAAGAACCGTGTTCCGCACGGGAAGAAGAAGCGCAAATTTCCCGACATCGCCTTGGCGCCTGACGGGCACGCCTTGCTCACCTGGATCGACGGTGGAGGTTGGAAGAAAGAGGGCACCCTCGCATGGCAACTCTTTGCGCCTGACGGTAGTCCCATTGGTACGCCCATGAGTGGAGAGAAGTCAGCAGCCTGGTCGAAGCCTGCCGTCGTCTTCGACGGTGAAGCCTTTGTCATCATCTACTAACGCCTCGCCAATTGAACCGCCTCATCCATTTCTGCCTGCACCAGAAGCTGGTAGTCCTGCTTCTGCTAGTGCTATTTGTGGGCTGGGGCATGAAGGTGGCTCCCTTTGATTGGAACACAGGTGTGCTGGAGCGCGATCCTGTGCCGGTCGATGCCATTCCCGATCTTGGAGACAATCAACAGATCGTATTCACCGAGTATGCAGGGAGGTCGCCGCAGGATGTAGAGGATCAGATTACCTACCCTCTTACCGTGTCCCTCCTGGGGATTCCAGGGGTGCGTGAAGTCAGGAGCTTCTCGATGTTTGGCTATTCCTATGTCTACCTCATCTTCGAGGAAGACATAGAATTCTACTGGTCGCGCAGCCGAGTCCTGGAGAAGCTGAATAGTCTGCCGGCGAACCTCTTGCCCGATGACGTCACGCCTTCGCTAGGGCCGGATGCTACTGGCCTTGGACAGGTCTACTGGTATGTGCTCGAGGGTCGAGATCCTGACGGAAAGCCCATTGGGGGGTGGGACACGGACGAGTTACGTTCGATCCAGGACTGGCAAGTCCGCTATGCACTGCTCAGCGCCAAGGGTATCGCAGACGTCTCCTCGGTCGGCGGTTTCGTGAAACAATACCAGGTCGAAGTAGATCCGAATGCACTCCGGGCGAACAACATTCACCTGGCGATGGTTGCCGATGCCGTTCGTAAATCGAACCAGGAGATCGGTGCCCGCAACCTCGCGATTAACGGTGTGGAATACATTCTGCGCGGAACTGGCTACATCGAGAACTTAGAAGACCTGCGAGATGCCGTTGTCGCCGTGCGCGACAACGTGCCGATCACTGTTGGCGATGTGGCCACTGTCCAGTTAGGCCCGGCGATGCGACGCGGTGCCCTCGATCTAAACGGGGCTGATGCCGTTGGCGGTGTTGTCGTGTCGCGCTTCGGCGCGAATCCGATGGAAGCGATCACGAACGTGAAAACCAAGATCAGCGAACTTGAGAGCGCCCTGCCCAAGCGTGCTGTGATCGACTGGGGAAAGACTGACAATGCAGCCGTCGAAGCCTTCCTCGCCGAACACCAGGTCACCCACGACGACCTTCTCATGTGGACGGAGACGAACGAACGAGCCGCTTGGCCAGACTGGCTCAATACCTCAAAGGTCACGATCCAATCATTCTATGATCGATCTAGCTTGATCGATGAAACGTTGAACACACTGAACGAAGCGCTGTTCCAACAAGTGCTGGTGACAATCATCGTGGTCATCATCATGGTGATGCATTTGCGAAGCAGCCTCCTTATTTCTGCAATGCTGCCGCTTGCCGTTCTCGTCACCTTCATTGCGATGAAACAGTTTGGCATCGATGCGAACATTGTCGCACTGTCGGGGATTGCCATCGCCATTGGTACCGTGGTTGATGTCGGCATCGTTCTAACCGAGAATATTCTCAAGCATATCGATGAAGCTCCCGCCGAGAAGTCACGGCTGACAGTCATCTACGAGGCCGTGACCGAAGTAGCCTCAGCAGTCTCGACGTCTGTGGCGACAACGGTGGTCAGCTTCCTTCCGGTCTTCAGCATGACGGGGGAGGCCGGTCGCCTGTTCCGCCCTCTGGCATTTACCAAGACGTTCGCTCTCGTCGCGTCGATCATCGTCGCTCTAACGATCATCCCGCCAGTAGCGCATATTCTCTTCAAACGGGAGTGGAAGTTCGCCCCGAAGCGCAGAGCTTCGGTCATTATCAATTTTTCCTTTGCGCTAGTCGTCGTGTGGTTCCTTGCGAGAGACTGGATGCCGCTTGGCTTAAACCGGACGGTTCTCGCCAACATTCTCTTCGTGGTGCTCATTATCGGAGGGCTGCTTTTCTTCTTCAGAATCTTCGAGAAATTCTATGGCGCAGTGCTGGCTTGGTGCCTGCGGCACAAGGTCGCGTTCCTCAGCATCCCTTTAGTCTCCGTCCTTATCGCTGTCCTCGTTTGGCAGGGTGCAGACAAGGTTCTGCCAGGCTTTGCTGAGGACTCCCGGATTGGTGCCGATCTCGTTCAGAAGTTTCCGGGACTTGGCCGCGAGTTCCGCCCTTCTCTTGATGAAGGTTCCTTCCTCTTCATGCCGACTGTCAGCCCACACGCATCGATCGAAGAAGCGATCGATGCGCTGCGCACACTCGATGCAGCCATTGCCAGTGTGCCGGAAGTGTCCCAAGTGGTGGGCAAGATTGGTCGGGTAGAATCTCCCTTGGATCCCGCCCCGATTTCGATGGTAGAGACCGTCGTCAACTACCTGCCCGAATACCGAAGCGACAAGAGAGGCCGCTCACTTCGGTTCAAGACAGATGCCGAAGGAAATTTTCTTTATCAAGATGGCGAGCTGATCGCTGACAAACGCGGCAAGCCATTCCGACAGTGGCGGGCGCACATCAAGAGCCCCGATGACATTTGGCGTGAAATCGACAAGGTAGCAAAACTCCCTGGAGCGACTGGGGCTCCCAAACTACAGCCCATCGAAACCCGCCTGGTGATGTTGCGCACTGGGATGCGTGCACCCATGGGCATCAAGATCAAGGGGCCTTCATTGGAGATTATCGAAGATTTCGGACTCAAGCTCGAAGGCTTGCTGCGTTCCGGTGAAGTCCCCGGCCTCGCTACATCAACGGTCAACGCAGACCGCATTGTCGGGAAGCCCTATTTGGAGATCGTACCGGATCGTCAGGCAGCGAAGCGCTACGGACTGAACATTGCTGATATACATCAAACCATCCAACTGGCCGTCGGTGGAATGATCGTCTCGACCACTGTCGAAGGGCGTGAACGCTACGGTGTGCAAGTGCGCTATGCTCGCGAAATGCGCGATTCGATCGAGGCACTAGAGGACACGCTAGTGACAAGCAAAGAAGGAGCGATGGTGCCGCTCTCGCAGCTATCCGAAATTCGATATGTGCGCGGCCCTCAAGTCATCAAGGCAGAGGACACGTTCCTAACGGGCTACCTGACTTTTGGCTCCGAGCAGGGCTCCGCCGAGATCGATGTCGTTGAAGCGGCACAGGCGTATCTCGCCGA
>JBNMNB010000305.1:0-8605 GCA_051270635.1 Verrucomicrobiales bacterium
TCTCAGTTGGATCGACGGCCTCTTGATCGCTCCACGCTGCTGTGTCTGATCGGTGTGGGCCTGGCCGATCTCGTCGGCGTGCCGAGCGCCGGATCTAAGGGAGGAATTGCTCTAGATTGAAAATCGAGGCTAAGCTGAAATGCCGAGTTGAATTTCCATAATGAGTTAACACTGCTACGGGGGTATGAACCCATAACTGCCATACGAAACGATTTTGAGGCCGGTTATTCCCCCGTAGGAATTAGGGCCATACGTTACTAGGGAAGAGAAATTGTCCATCCCGACAGCCAGGCTTTGATTTGGTTAGGATTGGACAATGTCTGCGGACCGCCGCTCCACTCTGGCTTGGGTTCGTTTGGACCAGAGTTGCCTCCAGGAAGCCCAACGGCGGGCCATGAAACTCGCCAGCGCTGGACCGAGGACGCGCCGCGTGGATAAACGACGACAGCTGGGCAGTTCCAAGTGGCATGACGCCCCTCGCCGTATGTCAGTCACAACTTGACCGAACTGCGCCACAAGCGTGATCCTTAACCGTATGCGGCTGATCGCGACTACAGGCCGTGACGATGACTTCCTGCCCAATGAAACTTTCACTTGCCTTAGCTGCCCTGCTTTCAGTTCTGACCACGACATCGTTTTGCGCCGACGACGCCATCACGGTCTTCCGTTCCGGCGATGAACTGATCGTCAACATAGCCGGTCTTGAGGGTCTTCAACGGACACACCCCGAATTGAAGGCGAACTTGCGACTCAAGCAGGACGGCAAGGAAGTCCCGATGACTATCGATCTCGCAGATCCGGCTGTTCGCGGAGCTTTGGTCCTTGATATGGCCGAGTTTGGCCGTTGTGACGGGATCAGCGCGACGATTGTCAGTGAGAGCGGGAAGGAGATCGCATCACTTACTTCCGGGCCAATCCCCGAGCGCCCGGTGCCAGGGATGAAGTCAGGCCTGTCGGCATCCTTTGCCTATATCGAGCCCGGCACGGCAATGCGTGACGCCCTGAACGCTCCGAAGATCGCTCTGCCAGACCTGGACCAATTACGCACGATCAACCTCGATGCTCCGAGTCGCCTCGTGTCGAAACAACAGATCAAATTCCCGGTCGTAACCGACATCGACTATCCACTGATCGGTGGCGTGGTCGTCGGAAGGCAAACGGCAGCACCACGTGATACGAACAAGGCGAGTCTCTACTTTTCCGCGAAGAAGGCGATCTACGATGGCGCGAAGTTGGAGCGCTGGCAGAAATTCCTCGTCGAAGTGCCGGTGCAGGAAGCCTGGGGTGCTGGTGAGGGCGACGAAAGCCTCACTCTGAAGCCCGACGAGTTCGAGGTCCACATCACCAATGAAGAGGCTCCTTCCGGCAGAAACATGCTCAACGACGCGGAGAGCGATCTAGGGCAGTTGGGCGAGTTCGACACCGATGAGCAGGGGCGCATCTATTGGCGCATCGACGGCGGTGGAGCTGCTTATGTCGTGCGTTTCAATCCTCACACAAAGAACTTCGAGCAGCCACCGATCCGCATGGATTTCCAAAAATTCGTGCCCGGCGATGTCGGCATGTTGAATGATGGCCTCTGCAAAGTGACCTGCACCCGTGGTCGCGTCTACTTCACCATGCCCTGGGACACACTGAGCACTGGCGATCCCGGCAACGCCCATCGCCGACGATTAGGCGGCGTCTTCTCCATCTCCCAAGACTGGAGCGATAGAGCGGGGTTTGAGGCGGACATACGCCTTCATGTTGGAAGCTGGGAGACCGCCCGCCCCACCTTCTACGGGACGCCACCGAAGCCCGATGTGGTAGAGCGCAAACTCGGCAGGGTCAGCGTTACCGAGGCGGGTTTATTCATCACTAAAGCCGAAGCCAAGTATCAAGGCGGCCCGTGGCGGCTCGATCTGGATGAGCAGGGAAACACAACGTTCTTCGGTGTGGTTGATTCGCTCGAAGACACGGAGGCCGAGGATGGCTCAGGGCTTGCGCCAACGAAGCTCGTGACGGTCAAAGGAATCCCGCAAGGTCGCGAGTTGAACGTCGGGCCGGGTGCCGGTCGAAGCTTGGTCAAGTTTAACACCGGGGAGGTCGTGATGCCGCGTTCATCGGTCCGATTGCTCACGCAGGGCCTGGACGGGATCCAACTGATCAAAATCAGCAAGCACGTCTCAACCTATGAAGGCGCGCCCCAGGGAACGATCACCCTGCGCTACGATCTGATCGAGAAACTGCGTGCGCATCCAGATGCGAAGGGGCCGCTGGCGGACTCATTGAATAGCGGTCTCAGCATGGGGCCTGCCTTCCTGCTTTCGCCGATCCCTGGCGAACCGAACCGCGCCGTCGCAGTCTGCGAGTATGCGGGATACCCCCTGGCCGTGCTCGATTTTTCGCACCTGAAGGATCGCGGGACGGTGACGAAAACCTCGCTGCCGCCAGACGTCCCTGGCAGAGTTGGGCTCGGTCCTTACAACTCCACGTGGGTGCGGGACGGCGATGAGCAGTGGCTTTATGTCACGGGCTACACCGGAATGTCGCGGATACTGTATTCCAGAGGCGGCAAGGTGCTGCCGAAAATAACCGGCGATGTGTTCAACAGCCGCATCGCCCAGCATGCGGTGGATGGTCATACCCGCACGTCGATGAAGAAGATTGACGGGCTGCTGCATGTGTTCGACGGACGGCTCCTCGATTCCGGCTACGGGCTCGGAGGTCGCGGCGGCGATGCGTATTCCACGGGAGTCGAAATGTTTGATCCCAGTCAACTCAGCACGGGCCGAGCGACGAGCCAAACCTCCGCGCAAATGAGCCGCTGTTTCGTGCTCAGGACGTTGCGAGGCCGAATGGTCTGGAATGCCCGGGATGGCACCAAGCATCAGGAAGTCTTTGCCGCGAGCGGTTCTGTCCGCCAGCAGATGATCAACGAACTCAAAGATCCGTCCATCGGTCCGACGAACCTCGACGCGAAGATTTTTCTTTATGATATTAACGAGACTGGCCTGCGCGATCTGTTTGGCTTCTCACTGCCGTCGGAGGGAGGCGGGCATGCGACCGAAGGCCATATCGTGATGTCGCCATGCAATCGCTTTGTCGTCATCATGACCCAGGACGGCGTGCTCTTCAGTTACAGCATCGCCCAAAAGCAGTTCGTGGATGCTGTTGCGCCACGCGGCCCATCAGGCGCGCCGATCCAGCTCATCGAGTTCAAGCGCCCAAGCGAAGTGATTTTCACCTCGCCCGATGGACAGATTTTCTTCCTCGCCGAAGACCCCTCTTCGCTAAACTTTAATCGAGTGATCGTGGGTGATGACGGACGCCTGAGCGTCGAGCCTCATCTCGGTATCGAGTTCGATGCGAAAGAAGGCTGCCAGGATTTCAAAGGCGTCGTGCGCTGCTTCATGCCTGACGCGAACAACGATGGCAGCTACGATTACGTGCTTGGCTACGCTCAGAAGAGCGTGGAACCGTTCGTGCGAGTGATCACGGACTTCATAGCGCCATCGCGGTAGAGACGGCGCACGCGGGCTTGATTTCGTCCTTGCACGGATCGGGCGGGAAGTGAGTCGGCAAGGATGATCTGCGGCAACTGATTAATGCGCGCGACAATGGACCATGATCGTTGTTAGTGATGTGACAAAGTCCTTGCGGAAAGGTAGGCGAGCCTGACGAATGCACAAGTTGTCAGGCTCCAAGTGCCTTGACTCTCTCCCACCGCCACTGAACATGCCGAAGATGAAAACAGTCCTGACTTGGATTTACAACGTGTTCGCGACTGCGGTCCTTTTAGCCATGGCAAAATTTGGCGTGGAAAATTCGGGACCCGAGTCATATGGGAGTGCGCTCGGGAACTTGAAAATCGCGGGCTACCTGTTTGCCGCTTTCTTTGGCGGGGGAATTCTGGTGTCAGCGGGACAAACGCTCTTCCGCGTCAAAGAAGGAGAGAGCACAAACAAGGCCTTTTTCATGACGCTGTCGGCGATCCTTCTAGTCTTCATTTCCATCCTGATTTTTCTGGTTCGATCACTGCTTCTTTGGATGGGCTGGCTAGAGGCAGGCGCTGAGCCCCCTGGCTGGCTAGAGTGGATGTTCTATTCGATTGAGTGGCTCATGCAGAATGCATGATTGACCAATCTCAACATTTGACCTCACAAGGCCGACCCAGTGGATGCGGTGTATAAGGCACTGGGGGTAGGTTAGGTCGAGTTCGGGAAATCCTCAGCAGGCAGCCTTGCTCAAACGGTGGTTTTTCCTTGATCCGAGGAGACTGAGTTTTTCCCCGTTGGCGGACCGTGCAAAAACCCGCCGCGATACTCCGAAACGGCCTACGGGGTTTTTCCACGATTCCCAGATCCGCCCCGAAGGAGTGTCTCCAATGCCTGGGCGACCAAACCCGACAACCCACCGTCCTCCGGGCGAGCCTGCTTCCTAGCTCGCTTCAGCAAGGCTGGCGGCAGGGTCAGTGTCACCCGCACAAACTTCTCGTCCTCTGCCTTCGGAGGTCTTCCTCGGTCTGCCATCTCGAACACTAATCCGTTTTCAGTGCGCATCAAAAGAATTTCGATGCACACCGAAAATGGTTGCCACCACGTCTTTCCGATGCATACTGAAATTCATGAAGATTGGATACGCCCGAGTCAGCACGAGCGATCAGGACGCCTCGATGCAGGTGATTGCGCTGGAGGAAGCCGGATGCGCGAGGGTCTTCGTAGAACAGGCATCTGGCTCGAAGTGGGAGCGTGTCGAACTTCACCGGCTGCTCGATCAGCTCCGCTCCGGGGATTGCGTGACCGTTTGGAAGCTGGACAGGTTGAGCCGATCACTCAAAGATCTGCTCACGATCTTGGAGAAACTGGATTCGGCAAAGGTCGAATTCTGCTCGCTGACCGAAAGCATCGACACCAGTTCCGCTGCGGGCCGGGCAATGATGAGGATGGTCGGTGTCTTTGCTGAATTCGAACGGGACATGATCCGTGAACGCACTCGCGAGGGGCTGAAGGCAGCACGCAAGGCAGGGCGCGTCGGGGGTCGCCCCCGCAGCTTGACTGACGAGCAGGAAGCCGAGGCAATCAAGATGGTCAAGTCAGGCCAGAAATCGAAAGCAGCAATCGCGAGACTCTTCGGCGTCCACCCCAGCACGATCTCCCGACTTGCTCTCCAGTGTTCTTGACCACCAGTCAATGATCCGAGATCGCACGCGTGCAGGACGAGAGTCGGCACGCATGCCGGGCGCACATTGGTGGCAGGCGACCAAAGCTGACCAAGCAACAGATCGACGAGGCGAAGAAAAAAGTTAGCTCTGGCGAGATGAGCAAAACTGAGGTTGCGCGGCTGTTCGGAGTTTCTCCCTCGACGATTGGTCGGGTGGTTGGAGTAAATGGTGGACAGGTTAAGTGAGAGCCTAAGGCTGCCGCCGATTCCTGCTGGCTACGGAAAGCAGCGGCGGCAATTCTGCCAGATTGTCTAGAAAACGGACCGATTGAATAAACATTGGCGACTGAAGGGACCGTCTCAAATCTTAATCAACTGGCGAGCGCCGCCATATGATCGAGCCCAACCCAGTTCGCCGGATGATCAACTGATTCAGTTGTTGTTGAGCGGCTCAGGACCGATGAGCGCGTGAATGCCCTCAGATTCGAGGGCATTCACAAATTCCGCCAAAGCGAGTTCGTCTGTTGAAAAACTTTCCTCCCAAACCGTCGAGTTTCCCCAGTGATCGACAACTTCAAGTTGCCAGTCGTCCCGGCCAGAACTATAAATCTCAACTTCAACAGTTAACCCGTCTTGAGAAAAAGGTCGGCTAAGAGGTGATGTTATCAGTTCGATTTCTTCGCTCATGCGCTGGTTGCTACCTTGTGGCTGCGAGGATTGTCGGTCATCATCTGCGTCGTTTGGCCCCCAAGTCAATCAACTTCCCTGCGGCCTTCGTATATGCAGCAACTCAGTAATTCGGTCGCCTTTGAAGACCGTCGCCTTGAACTGATCGACGGCAACCTCGTCGTCTGCAACGATCTGGATCTCAGCCCGCCTTGGTCAATCGGTGCCTGAGGCTGCTCGACCTGGGATCAGCAAATGCCATACGAAATTTCGGCTCGATGTATGTCACTCCTTGAGCATATACGTTAACTTGTATATCACTCCTCCGGCATCAACGTTAACTGTTTACGTTTCGACGGCCTGTGTCATACATTTTCCCGCCACCCGGGGTTTCGTATGGCAGTTTTTTTGAGCCCGACTTCTCGATGATCGCCCTGGCTAGACTCAGATGTGTAGCTCCAACCAACTCACGATAGCTTCAGCCTCAGGTCCATCTGGCTCAGCCTCGGTTCGCCGGAAATTCCCTGCGAGTTTCGCTAGTAGCTTCCCGGGACTCTATGGCTGGCTCAGCACTTCGGAGATCTTTCGAAACAGGCCCGATTCAAACCTCGTGCGCTTGAACTCAGTGACATGCTCGACTGTCAGGATGACTCGTGAGCCATCGGCAGCTTGAAACCCCAATCGGCCAGCCCGGGCTTCCACCTCAACGTAGTCGAGCGCATAGAAGTCCGCCATCCACTCGAACTCCATCTCAATGTAATGACCGCCGGAGCGCTCGAACCAGTCCAAAGCCTTCACTGTTTCGGGCGCAGCGCGGTCATCCCGCAGAATCGGCTTTCGCCCATCCCTGAGCAGGAACACAGCCTCGGCCTCACGCCGATGCAGTTGAAGCTCCAGACCGTTCATCTGGCTGATCAACGCTGGTCCGGGAACACGTCCGTCCAAGGCCATAACAAGTTCCTCTGCCTGCTTTGCGCTCAGCGCCTCCAGGGGAAAACACTGATTCAATGCCGCAGCTTTGAGATACGGCTCCAGCTGGCGCTTGAAAACCTCAAGCCGGTAAGGCTCGGTTTCTTGCCTGTCCCTGACGATCTTCACCCGTTCGATGCGGAACAGCTCGGCAATTCTGTCTGTTGGGTCGTCGCTCATGGTTTTCCATCTTCCTGTGCATTTATCATGTGCGGCCCGCAAAGAGGCTGATCAGAGTGATGGTGCGCAGTTTCATCAGGCAACGAGTCCGCCCAACAGGACGGAGATCAAGCGATTGCGAACTCGCTCTCCAAGTGCCCTGACACGACGGTGGGAGGTCTTCGGATCAAGGTAAGTCCGCAGTTACAACACCTCAAAGGTGTAGCTCCAGCCACTCTGCGAGCGCGTTGGCTACCGGCCCTTCCGGTTCAGCCTCAGCGAGGGTGAAGTCTTCGATCAGCACTGCGAGAAGTTCCTCTGGCCCATCCAGATCAAGATCGTGTGCGACCCGAGCAATTACACTGAGAACTTCGTTGCCGATAGGGATGGTTATCTCGGATGTCTTGACTGCACTCACTGGCGATGGTTAGACGCGTTTCTTGCACGACTCCAGATATTCCAGCTCAAAATAGGCCCTGACGTTGCTAATCGATTGCCTTCGCGATTCTCGCCGGATTAGACTGCTGGCGACATGAAGGTCTCTCTCCCCCTCCTCCTGCTCCCGCTGCTTCTGACGGGCGGACCTCTCGCCGACCAAATCCACCCCGGAGTGGCTGGCGAAGAGCTGATCAATCGTCTCCGACAGGACTACCAACGCACGCGCGATCTCTCCTACACCGATGCCCGGCAGGAGATGTTCACCTCAATCGACAACCGGGACGGCAAAGTAATTCTGGTCTACACCGGGAAGGAGTTCGAGACCGACGGGATACCCGACCACACGGTGGTCAACACCGAGCACACATGGCCGCAGTCCAAATTCAAAAACGCGAGGGGCGAAGAGCAGATGAAGGCCGACCTCCATCATTTATTCGCTACGGCCTCGCTGGTGAACAACAAGCGTGGAAGCCGCCCATTCGACGACATTCCCGACACCGAAACGCAGGAGTGGTGGGCCAGCGCCACGGCCCTGTCAGAGATCCCCGGAGAGAATATCGAAGGATACAGCGAATCAACCGATCTGGTTTTTGAACCGCGCGAAGCCCACAAAGGAAACGTTGCCCGAGCGATGTTCTATTTCTACTCGATCTACGGCGACCGTCAGATCGACAGGGACTGGTTCACGCCCCAGATCGAGACGTTGATCAGCTGGCACGAGCTGGACCCTGTTGACGACCCGGAACGCGTCAGAAGCGCCAGGATCGCCGCCGTTCAGGGCAACGAGAATCCGTTCGTGCTTGACCCGACGCTCGTGGGGCGGGCACTTTCAACAGTGGGTGGCGGGACTGAGATCACGATTGCTGACGCTGACGATCTAAGGGATGAAAAGTCGGCAGCGGTGGAACCCAACGAACCAGATTATCAGGATGTTGTCGGGAAGTTTTTCAGCGGCGCGACTGTGGTCTCAGCGCTGCTCTGTGGCTTTTCATTCGCTGCCGCGCTGCAACTGATGGGCAGTGGCCGGGAGGATCGAGGAGTCCGTCTGACAGCCCTCGTGCTTTACGCAGCGACCTTCCTGTTTCTGTTTTCCGTTATCGGATTCAACAACGCTTTGAGGTGCGGTAGATTCCTGGACCAGTGGATAACCCACTAACTAAATGAAGAAGACGCGAAAACGATTTACCGAAGAGTTCAAAGCGCAGGCAGTCGAGCTGGCCAGATCCGGCCG
>JBNMNB010000306.1:0-8582 GCA_051270635.1 Verrucomicrobiales bacterium
AGCTTCAGTCGGATCTCCGCAAAGGTGCTGCGTTCCCATTTTGTCCCTGCCAGCACCGTGCCGCGAAAGCGATGTAGAATCGCGTAGGCTGCCGTGTGCAGCAGCAAGCGAAACTGGTTCGGCAATACCTACGGCAGGGAGCATGCGTTCGAGGTCATCAATGCCTCTATGAAAGATTATGAGGACGTGTTTGGAGGACGGTTGTAAGAATGGCGCTACAGATCACATCGGTACCCGACCTCAACGTCGAATCACAAATAATTGAAGGAGTCCGCGCGTTCAATCGCGAGATTCTCCCGAGCGACAAATTGCCCCTTTGTGTCTTTGATCGCTCGGCATGCGGTGAACTTCTCGGTGGATTGATTGGCAAAACCTATTGGAACTATCTTGAGATCAACTATTTGTGGGTCAGCGAAAGTTGCCGAGGTGAGGGCAGGGCGGCTTCTATGCTCAAAGCCGCTGAAGACGAGGCAATAAAAAATGCCTGCTCTCACGCCTTTCTAAATACGTTCAGTTTCCAGGCCTTGGGATTCTACCGAAAGATGGGGTACGATGAATTTGGGTATCTACCTGATTTCGCGGAGGGGCATAGCCGTCACTTTCTGCACAAACTGCTCGTACAGAATGATGAATAGCTTATCAATGGAGAGTCTTGTTCTCTGCTCTTTTTTGCCTCTCACCGATGCGCGAACTACCAACTGTTCTGTTATCGAACGAAACCCGCCCGACCAGCTAGCGCTCCTGCCAGAGCCACCGCGAGCGCAGGGATGACAAGAAACACATAAGCGACGGTCCAGCTACCCGTTGCGGTGCTCAGCCATCCGATGAACCATGGAAAGGGAGCGGCGACGAGATAACCGAACGTCTGCGCCATCGAGGAGAGATTACCCGCCGTCTCCGCGTCATTACTTCTCATCGCGATGAGGAGCAATGACAGGCTAAACCCAGCATTTAGACCCAAGCCGAGACCGATCGTGGCCAAGCCGACCCACGCCTGAGGCATCCAGAGAATCCCGACGATACTGATCGCACTCGTGAAGCCACAAGCGGCAGCCCATCCGCTTTGATTGCGGACTCTGCTAGCCAGTGTAGGGATGATAAGACTGGCCACGCACCCACAGATCTGCATCGCGGTTGGCCAGGCGGCCGCCTCAGACTCACTCATGCCGCGCAGCTGTAGCACGGTGGGAAGCCAAGCAACGCTTGAATAGAAGAGCAGCGATTGCAGCCCCATGTGAGCCGTCACCTGCCAGGCACGTCGGTTTCGCATGAGTCCTACAATGCCACCCAGCAGACTCTTCTGAGAACGAACGTTCGGCTCCTTAAAGAGTTGGGGAAGCCAGATCACTAGCGGAATCAGCGCGGCATAGCCCCAGCTACTCAGTGACGCCTGCCAACCACCCGAGAGTGAATTCGCGAGCGGCACCGCCAAGGCAATACCCAAGGTGCCACCCAGATTCATCGCCGTAGAGTAGAGGCTCGTCATTGAACCGACATGGCTTGGAAATCGGCTCTTGACGATTCCCGGCAGAAGTACGTTCCCAAAAGCGATGCCGGTCCCAATCAAGATAGCTCCGAGAATACTGGTAAAGCTCGCTCCACTATCAATGTTCGAAGACCGAAAGAAACAGCCCGCTGACAGGAGCACGAGCCCGACACCAAGTGCCCGCGCGAATCCGATGCGATTGCCAATAGCACCCACGAACACGCCAGCCAGGCCAAACAGGACGAGCGGCATCGTTGTCAACATGCCGATTGCTTGGCGGCTCATCCCCGCTTCGTGCATGCGTTCCGACAAAGGAGCCAACGCTGTGACGGACGGGCGCAGGTTTACCGCGATCAAGAGAAGACCTGATATCAGGAGAATGTGATGCCAGCTCCGATTACGCAAAGAGTTAGGCATCTATAGATGGTTGGATCGCGGAAGCTTTTGGTCGGTATTGGCACATAAAGGGCATCAGTTAGAAGATCGATGAGCCAGTGATGTTGGTGAGGAGTTCAAGAGCCAGTATACCCGATTTGGAATTCCCTTTTTCATTCAAGGGAGGACTCCACACCGCGACGCTGAATTTCGAGGGATGAACGGCTGCAATCCCCCCGCCGACACCGCTCTTCCCTGGGAGGCCTACTCGGAAGGAGAAGTCTCCAGCTTCATCGTAGAACCCGCAAGTTTGCATGATCGCATTGATTCGCTTGGTTCGCCTCGCGCTCAAGATTACCTCTCCGATCTCAATCAACTTGCCCTGATTGGCGAAGACAGTGAACGTCTGCGCAAGGCCGTGGCAGGACATGCTGATTGAACAGGCGTCGAAGTAGAAATCCAGAACAGCCTCGGCGTCGTTGTGGATGTTCCCAAACGCCTTCATAAGGTTGATGATGGCACGGTTGTGATAGGCCTGTGATCGCTCGGAGTCCGCAACCTGCTTATCATAGCCGATGGATGGGTTACCTGAGATTTTGCGAACGAAGTTCAAATAATCCGTTTTCGGATCTGTCAGGCACAACTCATGAGTACGTCGCAGATCACCAGTGCGCCCGCATTGATCAGCGGATTTCTCGGAATTCCGCGTTCGTATTCCAACTGGATTAGCGAGTTGAAGGGATCGCCTGAAGGCTCAACTCTCACGCGTTTCCAAAGAGGCCTGCCAACTTCCAGAAGCGCTCTTGTCAGGAGAATCACCTTCGAGATGCTCTGGATAGAGAACGGCTCTTCGCTGTCTCCGACCGAGTAGTCCTCGCCCGAAATCGTCGTGAGATGGATGGCAAACTTATCTGGTGAAACTTTGGCTAGCTCAGGTATAAAGGTGGCCACTTCACCACCGAGGCGGGCGGCACGTACTTCCATTTTGATGTCTGAGAGGATTTGCTGGTAGTCCACGGTTGTAGATGTCCGTTTTCGAGGCTGACGGGCAAGCTTACTCGATTCTCGGTGTGTTGACTGCCAAAATCGTTGAGGGGCTGCTTCGAGCAGTTGCCGGATAGGAGCCGATGAGCCCCTATATGACCGTGAATGACGCGGCCAGGGCCATCGAGTTCTACACTGCCACCTTCGGGGCGACAGAGCTCTTTCGTCTTAGCGTTCCAAGCTCGGGGGCCATCGGGCACGCCGAGATGATGCTCAACGGCTGCCTCCTCATGCTTTCCGAGGAGAACCCGGCCTGGGGCAACCAATCTCAACGATCGCTCGATCGCCAGGATGTCCTCCAGCCGATAGCGCAACAGCCGTTGGTTGAAACGGATCGGTGACAACATCCCCTCGCGTTCTCGGCGTATTATCTATGGCTTCAAGACTTCCAGCTTGTAGAGGTGCACCTCGTAGGGCTTGAAGGAATCGTCGAGCCGGCCGTCTTTCAGTGGAACGGTGCGTGATTCCCCTATCACTTCGACCTTCGCGCCATCCGGAGCCTCCGAAATCGTGAACGCGGCTTCCGTTGCGACGCTTCCCAGGTTCACGGCAAAGAGATGCATCGTTTCGGCATTGCGTTTCAGCATCCAGGCGATGGGTGCGCCTTCCGTCGATGATTCCACCTCGACTCCGCCCATGACACTGGGACGATTCAGCACGGGAGCGAGTTCGCGGATCTCCCGGTTGATCGCGGTGACAGCGGCGAGCATTTCGGGATCGTCGAGCAGTGCGGCCTCTCGGAAGGTGGGTTCGAATTGATGGACGAAATAGATCAGTCCCCGGGATCCGCAAATGAGCGCCATCCAGACTTCCGAACGTACTTGGTCGGGCGTGGGCTTGACGTTCGCATTGCCGATGTGTGTGCACTCGATGCAATTCCATACAGCCTTGTCTCCTCCGCCCCATGTCACGAGCCGCTCCACGCCGCGGGCGACGAACTCCAGCTTGCCTGCTACCTCCGGACTTTTGTGAACAGCAGGATAAATATCGAAGGAAGCAATGTCGCAGCCTTTGATGTATTCCGGATAGTCTTCGGGATGATTGCGCCGCACGCCACGGCCGATGTAATTGTCCCAGGCGACGCCCTGACCAAGATTCAGCAACACTGGCCTCGTCGGATCACTGGCTCGAATCCGCTCATAGTCGCGAACGATCTTTTCCGGCAGGATCGGCGGCCCGTAGCCGCGCCCCCTCCCGAGAGACTGGGCATTGTCCGGCTCGTCGCCGTGCATCCAGCCGACAATGATCGGGTTGTCCTTCTCCTGCAAAGCGAACGCGTTCTGATCGCAGATCACGGGCATCCTCGCCTTCGCTAGAGTCGCGAGTTGTTCCTCATTCGGCCCGTTCCAAAGGCCGACGTAGAGGTTAATTCCCGCTTCCTTGAATTTCGCGGCATTCCTGGGATTCTGCAGCCAAACGGCGATGGGAAAATACTCCTCGCTCTGCGGCGGCCCGTGGCTCCATTTGGGCAATTTGGGCAGGCCCTTCGGCGATTCCTGCGACCACGAAGCGCCAATTCCGACGACCGAGAATGCGATGGCCGTGACTGCGACAAAGAAACCGTTCAACAACGCAGGGAAGTAACGTTGTCTGAAAACTGATGGGCATGGATGGGCTGGCACACAGGGAATCTTCTTACGAATTCCCCGTTCAGGCAAGACTTTCCCACGGCAGAGAACTCAATCGTTCCACTGCTTCGCCACCGCTTGATCCAGACACCTTCGCATCGATTCAAAGCTAACCTTCATCCCGCTCTGCCGTTGGCTCCGCGACAATGGAGTTCCGGATTCCAGACCTCAGGCACCGAACGCCAGTGAGATCACGACACCACCAAACTCAAACGGCTCAGCCGCTCGCTCAGCAGGCTCTGGTAGGCTTCTCTCCCGGGCAATGTCAGGCAGCTCCTTTCGATGAGATTTTGCCAGACCGGAGCAGCGGTGGCGAGGTCGTTCAGCATGTCTTCGATATTCGGGCTGGACAGTTTCAGTCGCTCTTTGCAGAGGTAGTCGACCCATAGCTTTCGGGTCAGGTTTTTCTTCTTGCCCTTCAGCGGGAGAGCGGATTCCTCGACAGCTTCGCCCATTGCCAGGGTTGAATTGAGAAGATCGTAGGCCGGAGTGAGCGAGATGGTGTCGTCTTTGACTTGGAGAGAAAAATTCTTCAAGTGCATGTCCTCGTTCCCCGTCAGGAAGCAAAATAGCAAGCGCCGCGCCAGCTTGGGTTTTTCCAGCGCCGGGAACGTGCAGTAATTTTCGATCACTGAGATGACGCGCTCTATTGAGCT
This sequence comes from Verrucomicrobiales bacterium, assembly GCA_051270635.1. Classification (GTDB taxonomy): domain Bacteria; phylum Verrucomicrobiota; class Verrucomicrobiia; order Verrucomicrobiales; family DEV007; genus JAGROY01. The sequence continues at coordinate 5,190 of JBNMNB010000306.1, forward strand.
GTCGTACTTTGTCTCGCGCGTCCCTCCGAGAAGCTGGGCGAAATCCTCAACGTGCCGCTTGGCCGATCTGCCTGCGCGATCAAACCGGCGGATGAAATACACCCAGCTGCCGTCGACCGCTGGCACCAATCCATGTACGGGCACTTCAATGCCTGCTGCGGCAGCCATCGTCATGGTCAGGGCCTCGTTCGCTGGTACCTCCTCATAGCCAGGTGGGTTCGGTTTTAAAAGGAACGTTCCGCCCCGATCCACGACTTCGAAGCGCCCCTGCTTCACTTTGAGCACTGCCGATAGTTTGGGCTGAAAGCCTTGCACTGACATCTTGTCGGCACGCTGCCGGGCCTGTTCGAGTTGCTCCTCGTGACTAAGATCGAGTGGTCTCAGATCCAGCAGCTTGGGGTCAAGCCGGCGCAATCCTTCACGCGAGAACATCGTGCCCGCCGGTATCGGCTCGAGTGTCATTGGACAGGTTGAAGGAGGCGCAATGATGAACGTTGGAATTTGGAATTATGACGCGGTTAACGCTTCGCGCACCGTCAGAGAACCGACCAAATCGGCACCGACCGTGACCAGCTGTAGAAAGGCGTTGCTGCGGTCGATCTTGTGCTTGCGCAGCAAGGCTTCGAGCTGGGGGCCCTCCGGGAGGAGGCCTTCGAAAACGGCAGGGAACCCATCGAACTCGTAGCGGGTGGGTCGCACTGGCATCGTGAGGGAGACTGGTGCACCCGTGTATTCCTCGAGGTAGGTGAATGTCCACATGCCCGGTGCCTGCTCTTCGAGGTGTCCGGCCAGCTCGCCATGCTGCGCGATCACAGCCCGGCGTCGGATGAAATCGGTGGGTTCAAGATCACTCATCGGCGGCTACTTTGTTCTGACTCGCGCGCCACTTGGAGACCAGCGGTCCCTCCGGCTCAAGACGCAGGTTCAGCACTTCCAGAACCGCATCCATCTTCTTCCAGGTGGTACGTCCATGCCCGGCTTCTAAGTCCTGAACCACGTACCGGCTCACCCCTGCATGCCGAGCCAAATCAGTTTGGCTCAAGCCAGCTCTCTTGCGGTGCCAAGCAATCAGGCTTGCTAGTTCAATGGATTGCATGATAAATCAGGCGATACGCCGTTTTTCGGCTTCTTTTTCACTCCAGAAGAGATATTCTCGTCTTTTTGACTGAAATATCAAGCATATGGTGATCTCATCGGTAAAAGAGTCGAATTTTCGGTGCCCAACCGATGATTTGCCTGATCTGTCAGGCATTTTGCGCAGATAGATGAATCGAACAAAGAACAGATCCATCGAGACACGGTTATAGGAGCTTTAGCAGCGCCTCTGCGGCAGCTTCTGACGACGCAGGGTTCTGTCCGGTGACGAGCTTGCCATCGACCACCACATATGAACCCCAATCTGGGCCTTTTTCATAGAGACCACCATTGGCTTTGAGCCCTGTTCGAAAGTTTGAGATTTGGCAAACGCCCAGAGTGCTGCTTCCAGGCTCTTCACCACATAGCCGATTCCACGGATTTCCGGAGGTTCCTTGAGTAAGTATGAGCCATCGGCTATCGCCAAGACTTTGGCAGGAAATGCGTCCCAATCAGGGATGCATCCTGGAGGACTATATCGCCGAGAGAGCAGTATTTCCTTGGACTCTCCTAGCATCGCCCCAACGAGCAATCCGGCAAAATAGCGCGAGGCCGCAAGGCATTCCTCTGCTCCATGAGTTGTTCGCGAGGATTCGGCTGCATAGTGAAGTGCCAGATCCGGTCGTGAATGAAAGAACATTGGAATTGGAGCGAGTCGCATGAGGCATCCATTACCAGATGCATGCGGATCAGTGGAACCGGAGTAAGGCTCACCACTTACTTCGAAATTGGCCAGAGCTCTGCGCGTTGTGTTCCCAATATCAAAGCATTCTCCCGTTGAACTCAGATGACCGAATCGCCACCATCTCAGGAAGCGTCGCATTTGATCGCAGGGATCAAATCCACGTCGATCGATAAGGCTCTCGGCGAGGCAAAGGGCCATCGACGTATCATCCGTCCACTGCCCTCGCTCCAATCGGAACGGCCCTCCTCCAATCATATCCGTCAACGGCGTGAAGGATCCAGGGCTTTTGAATTCAAGGGTCGTACCCAGTGCATCCCCAACGGCGAGTCCGATGAGGCAACCAGTGACGCGGTTTTTGCTAGCGAGTCGAGTATTCATACGATCTCCTTCATCTCTGAAAGGGCTTCGATCCAGACTTCCTCTGCCTTTTCGTTTGCGAGAACCACTTCCACGTGCTGCACGTGATTAGGGCGCGACTCAGCAAACAGTCTGATCGAATCCAATATTCGTCTTGCTGCCAGTCTCATTGGAACTTTTGCAGTACCAGTGCCAAGTCCAGGAAAGGCGATTGATCGCATCTTCCGGTACTCCGCGCCAAACAGGCACCTTAGCACGCAACGCTGGAAGCAGATTGCTCCGTCCAAGGCCGACACTGCGTGTGCCACATACTGCGCCTGCAGCGTTCCTGCATGCGTCCATACAACGTCGCCCATCGCCACTTTGCCATGGGCAAGGGCTTCCGTCTCGATTGATTGCCCCCCTCGATCCTTAATTGCCTTGGCTACTCCTTGGTCCATCACCATCCAGACATTGGCGGCACTGACGATCACGTCCTGGTGATGACAGGTAAGATCACCTCTTGAGAGCCGGACACGCATCGAGCCGATCTGAGCTTCAGCTCCTGAAACGTCTTCGATCTTGAGCTTCAAAGCAGAAAGATGACTGAGGACGGCGAGCAATTCCTTCGTGTTCTGGTAACGGCCACTTGGCAGCTCCGCTGTGAGTCTTGACGCGATCGCTCTCAAGCCCTGGCGGACAGGCCCGGCGGACAAGGGTGCATCGTTTTGAATCAGCCATTCAAGTGTTCGACCCAGCGCAAAGAGATCTGAGCGGACGTCAGCCGTGCAGCTGTATCCAATTTCAGGGGCCATGAACCCAAGCGTGCCAGATCCAGACAATTTCCGGCGATTTGAAGCGGAAATTCCAAAATCCCCTACCATGACATGCCCATCTCCCCGAAGAAAAATATTCGGCGGCTTGATGTCGCGATGAATGACGCCGGCGGAATGAATTTCTTGAACGCCGAGCGTCGCCTGCTTGAAGATCTCGAGCACGAAACCGTCAGGCAGACAGATACCAGCTTTCCCACATCGAATGAGCAATTCCTGGAGATCAATTCCATCGACATAGGTTTGGATGAGAAATCGTTCTCCGTGTGCAACACCGGCGTTAAACACGGGCACAATATGCTGTCCCTGGACGCGCGCTGCCATTCTTGCCTCGTTCCAGTCGCTGTCATCCTCACTACCAGGAATCACTTTAATTGCCGCTGGCGATCCTAGTTGACTGCTACT
>JBNMNB010000307.1:0-8578 GCA_051270635.1 Verrucomicrobiales bacterium
TGATATCGGGCTGACTGCCTCCGCCCTGCCATTCGTCAGCGGATTGCCCAGCCTCTTCGGTCAGGAATCAGGACAAAACCGCAAACAGCGGCTGGTCATCATGTTCACGCCCAATGGCACGCTACCAGATTTATTCTGGCCTGACGCCACTGAATCTGACGCTGGTGCTGACTTTGAGTTGAAGCCTATCTTGAAACCACTTGAGGCCTATAAGAAGCAAATGCTGATTATGAAAGGTGTCTGCAATCGCGTTGGCGGAGACGGCGACAACCACATGCGCGGCATGAGCTGCCTGCTCACTGGCGCGCGATTGAATCCTGGCAATATCCAGGGCGGCTCACATACACCTGCGGGCTGGTCCAGCGGTATCTCCATCGACCAGCAGATTAAGAACCATCTGCAGAGTAATCCCGAGACACGCACGCGATTCGGTTCTCTTGAATTCGGCGTGGCCGTGCCCAATCGCGCCGATCCGTGGACGCGCATGTCTTACGCCGATTCCAACAAGCCGATAGCACCGATCGATGACCCGCACCAGATGCTTGGGAAACTTTATGGCCAAATGAAGGACAAGGCGAGCGTCGTCAGCGTGCTCGACGACGTCACTGCCAATCTAAAACGCATCAGCTCTAAGCTCAGCGCAGAAGATAAAGCGCTCCTCGACCAGCACCTGACACTGGTGCGCGAGATGGAACATGATCTTAAAAACACCAGCACTGATAAACTGGCGCATCCAGAGCCAGAATTGGATCCTGAGATCGAGCTAGTGAACGACAACACGCCGCAGATCAGCCGCATGCAAATTGACCTGCTAGTCAACAGCTTTACCAATGACATGACGCGCGTCGCCACCCTGCAATTCATGCGCTCAGTCGGCCAGGCACGGATGCGCTGGCTGGGAATCGAAGACGGTCACCACGGCCTCTCCCATGAGCCTGATGAAAACGAGAGTGCGCACGAGAAACTCCAGCGCATCAACATGTGGTTCGCCAACGAACTGGCATATCTCACCAAAAAGCTCGCTGAAACGCCGGAGCCCGGAGCCGATGGCTCGATGCTGGACAACACTCAAATCGTCTGGGTTAACGAACTCGGCAAAGGCAACTCGCACACGCTCGACAACATTCCATTTGTCCTGCTGGGCGGCGGCTGCGGGTTTAACACAGGACGTTCGCTCGACTTCAAGCGCACACCACACAATCGCCTCTGGTTGTCCATCGCCCAGGCAATGGGCAACGACATCGATACCTTTGGAATGCCCAAATTCTGTGAAGACGGAGCATTGGATCTCCACTCTTAATACAGAACGGCGGAAATTCGCTCAAGATGATGCTGTAGAGTGCGGCAGCCCTCTAGCATTGGGACTGTAACATCTCTCAATTCAACACTGCCCCACTGCCCCAACGGGGCTACGTAACAAAGCCCGGGGTTGCGAGGTACGAGCTACCCCGGGAATGTGTGGCCAGGGATTCCAACCCCAACGGGGTTGTGTCCCGGCAACAACGATCCACGGCCCACGAACTCGGACGCCATCAATCCGCACAGTATCTACGGAGTTCCCATTGCTAAGTAATGAATCCGGGCATGGGCTTAGAGGCGATCAGGTGACGTCCTCAGCTTCGTCAGAAGATCCGCCATCTTTTTCAATTGATCAGGATGCTCTGCCGCCAGGTTGGTTTGTTCTCCGGGATCATTCGATAGTTTATAAAGGGCACCGGGCTCGACGAACTTTACTGTTTTCCATGGCCCCAAATTCTCGCGAACAGCCCCGGGAGCGATAAATTTCCAATTGCCTGACCGCAATGCCAGCGCACCTGCTTCGTGGACAAGATGCGGACGTCCCAGCAAATCTTTACCAAGCAAAGTATCGAGTTCATCCCGACTGTCAGGTGCGCCATCGACTGGTACTTCCACTCCCACCAGCTTCGCCAGCGACGCCGCAAGATCGACCTGCCCGAATAATGCGTTGCTACTGGTGCCAGCACTGATACGTCCCGGCCAGCGAGCGATTGTTGGCACTCTGGTTCCGCCTTCGAATAACGAATACTTGCCACCGCGAAATTTCCCTGACGGCCGATGACTCCCCAACTTCTCATTCGCCTCATCATGATAGCCATCGTCCAGAACCGGGCCATTATCAGAAGAGAAAACGACCAGCGTTTCTTTTGCAACACCGCGTGCCTCCAGTTCTTCCAGCACCTGCCCCAGACACCAGTCCAGTTGCACAATGGCATCCCCTCTCGGGCCCATTTCACTCTTACCTGCAAATCGCGAATGCGGCACCCGCGGCACATGAATATCGTGCAGCGAAAAGAACAAAAAGAACGGTTCTTCCTTACTCTCTTTAATAAATGTCCTTGCCTTGTGACTGATGACATCTGCCATGTCCTCATCGATCCAGCGTGCTTTGGTGCCGCCCGGTCATGAATCCGATTCGAGAGATCCCGTTCACAATCGTTGAGTTGTGACCGTGTGACCATTTCATTTTGAGCAAATCTGGCCGCTCCTTACCAATAGGCGCATCACCGATTCTTCCGCCGTAACTGGTCACGATCGGATCCGCAGGATCATGGTCAACGATTCGCCCCTGCTCAACATATACACATGGTACCCGGTCTCCTGTGGCAGGAATCAAAAAATGATAATCGAAGCCAATCTGATTCGGACCGGGCTTGATTTCTTCGTTCCAGTCGATGTCCCCTGCTTTGCCAGCGCCCAGCCCCAGGTGCCATTTTCCTACGACTCCAGTGCGGTAGCCAGCCTGCTTTAACAATGATGGGAGAGTAACGGTTCCCGGCTTGATGATCGCCGCCGCATCGCCTCGCGCGATTCCTGTCCCCTCTGTCGAAATGCATACGATCCCGTCAGCAGAGCAAACCATGAGGGCGTACAAGTTGCGGCGGAACAATGGGCATCGGTAAACATCAGCCCTTCCTTCGCCAGCTTGTCGATGTGCGGCGTTTCCACGCCCGTAGCGCCATAGCAACCGACATCGCCAAACCCCAGATCATCTACATAAACCACCACAATGTTAGGCTTGTCGGCAGCCACTACTGCGCTCGCAAAACCGAGCAGGGCAGCTACACCACTTGAAAGAGTCCGGGCAAATAATCGTCTATGCATGCGCACAGTCTTCACTAGTCCCTCCAGAGAAGGCAAGCCCGGATCCCTCTACTCTTCCACCACGTCGACAAGTCCCTGCTCTTCAGGGCCAGCAGAGGCCTCATCCATTTGCTGTTTCTTTGCTTTCGCCAGCTTACCAGTCGGCCGCTTGCGGAAAAGTGACTCAGCAACATTGCGCAGATACTGTTCATCAGTCAGCCCAAAGGTCGCCGCATCAGGAAACTCCACGATACTGCGAAAATGCTCTGCAAGCCGGCCGTACACATCCAGCCGAGCCTCTGGATCAAGATCGTTACGCCGCAGCAACGCGCTCAGGCAGATCTTCGCCTCTTCAGGCGTCGCCCTCTGCCGCAGACGTGCCTCGATCACTGGATAGTCGCGGAACGAATTGTACTTCCCAGCCAGCAATTCATCCACATCCGGACTGCCAGTGGCAACACGACGAATAACCACTGTCCCGGCCGCAATATCGCCCAACCGCTGGCACCTTGCCGTCGTCACTTGAAAAATTCCTCCGACTCCGTAGAAGAACGGAAGCATATCGACCGCCCGCAGCAAATTGCGCACAACAACCTGCCCACCACTGAGGCCGCGCCCACCTTCATCGACCACTCGCAACTTCATCACTCGCTTACCGATTGTCTGCCCATTCCAGATCCATTCAAAGAACATCGAATAGCAGACACCGATCACCAGGTCCAGCAACATCTGCACGGCAAAGGCAACTTCAGGACTAATGATCGCCCCCATCGACACCACGATTCCGATCGCACGAGAAATGGCAATGAAGACAATAAAATCGATCATCCATGCAAAAAATCGCGTCACTGGCCCAGCCAGCGGCATCGAAAATGTGATGCCGTCCGGAGTGCGAATATCCAGAGTCGTTGTGCGTCCCACTGCCATAATTATCGATTCATTGGTTCTCTCATCGACTTTGCAAGCCAGCCGCTGCAGGACTTCGTCTGAAACCAGGCAGATTATTGATCACTTCTTCATCGGGCGAGTCCTCCCCCCGTCCTGACAGATACAGATACGCTGACATGACCACTAGCTCGACAATGCCAAACCCGATTTTCAACGAATAGGGAATCGCCGGCTCATGTGTCTGTGACAGATAGGACTCAATGATTCCGGCCCACACTAACAACACACAAAATCCGATCACCAGAACCACGAGATCATCCCGAATCGCTCGAAATCGCTCGCGAATGGTTAGATTTGTCCCCCAGCCGATCACTGCGCGCGCCAGGATCAGCCCACACTGTCCACCCATAAAAATCGCGGTCAACTCAGGCACACCGTGCGGCAATAGCCAGCCCGCTAGAAACTCCGCCTGTCCATCCGCCACATATTCGTAGCAGATAAGACCAAGGATGATCCCGTTGTAAAACAATAATACGATCGTAAAAATTCCGAACAGGATACCGAACGCCATCGCATTGATCGCCACTCGAATGTTATTGTTCATCAAATGAGCTGAGAAAGGCGCGCGGCTTTGATTTTGTTCAGGTTCCAGTGCATTCGCCTCCTCCGCCTGCACGCGTTCGGACGGACTCTGCACCAGATGCCCGAACTGTTGCGGTAGTAAGCGCACCTTATTGTCAGCCGCCTGTGAAATCACAAATCCACCAAACAACGCACCGATCATCGACACCCAGAACGCCAGCCAGAATGCTCCCGCATGGCGACGAAATGCCCGCGGATAGACGCGCAGAATCCAGTGCAATGGCCGAAACTTCCCCGACGTCTCCGCCTTGCCATGCAACCGAATGTAGGCCTGCGCGATCAGATCTTCCAGATACTGCCGCAGCTCCGGTTCCGATGCGAATGTCTGTAATTTCGCCAGGTCAGCGGAAGTGCGCTTGTAGAGATAGTGGAATCGCCGAATGCGCGACAGTGACTCCTCACTGTCGCCACGCGTCACGAAACTTTGCCTCTCAAGCAGCTTCTCGAGCTCATCCCAGAACGGGCGCTCACGTTTTATGAAACTTTCGAGATCGAGGATCACAGCAGCTGTCGACTTTTGATTCGCATGTAATGGTTCACTGTATCCAGAGTCAATTCACCACTCTCTGGCAACGCAAATTGCACGCCACAGCTGCGCAGCATCCGCTCCACTTCCTGCAACTCTGACCAATGGAAGTGGCCGTTCAATTCTTCATAGAGATCCCGTGTCGTCGCTACTTTCGAGTCTTCGCCGAACACCGGACGGGCAGCTTCCGGACGGATCATATTCACCAGCATCAAATGCTGCCGCGAGACCAGCTGCACCATTTCGTAAAAACTCTCTGCGGATACCGGATCACTCAAATCGGTCAACACAACGATCAACGCGCGGCGCGTCAGATGCTTGCGAATAAAAATAATCAGCTCATCGTAGTTGGGAGACACCCTCTCAGGCTGCAGCGCGTAAATGGCATCTCGGCAGCTGTCGAAATGCTGCCGTCCGTTCTTTGATCGCACAAAATGATCGACCTGATCGCTGAAGGTAATCAATCCGAACAAGTCAGCCTGCTGTTCCGCCACTGTTCCCAGCACCAACGCGGCCTGAAGGTATTTCTCCAGCTGAGTGGTCACCGTAAACTCACCTCCCGCATGATATTCCTGCTGCTGCGATGCATCTGACGCACCAGGCAATGTGGGCACCGGCACGCGAATCTCACGGCCACTCAACCGCGAGTGATCGATCACTACGTAGACCTCCTGGGTTCGTTCCACTTGAAACATCTTCGTCGTCGGATAGCCACGTCGCGCCGTTCCTTTCCAGAAAATATCGCTATAATCGTCACCGGGGACATACTCCCGCAGCTGCTCAAATTCTCGCCCTTTCCCCAGCTGCGGTCGCGGCTGAATACCCTGCGCACCTCGTCGAAGAAAAACCGCCGCCAACCCGTGGCGTTCTGATCGCAGATCAGGGTAAACTCTCACCTCCGTCGCCAGAGGCAACCGACGGCGCACATCCCACAATCCAAAGCGCGAAAGCGTCTCTGCGAATAGCGCATCAAATACATACTTTCCCCGCCGCAAGGCTATCACTGACCAGTCAATCCGAGTGACCGCCCTGGCATCACTCAACCGAAGATCCCGTGTCGGCCTGTCGGGTCGAAATGCCTCACCAAATGCCAGCGCCGCCCGGACGGAAACCTCCCTGCCACTACGATTCGCCACCCGCAGCGGAATTTCGAACTCACGTCCCACCGTGGCATGCAGGCGCTCCGAACTATCCACCGTCACCCCCGCCAGCACACGCATGGAAATCAGCAGATCCAGCACACAAACGACCACTAACACCAATACTCCCAGAATAAGCAATGGGCGCAGACCCGGGACAAACGTCATCGCACCGAAGACCGGAACCACCACCAGCCCGGTTATCCACAACAACGTTTTCGATGGCACGAACTTCAACGCTCGCAACGTATACCGACACTGACAGACTGTAAAAGCACTGATTTTCAATTCCTCCTGCCGAAAGCCTCCGAACACACATTCCGCACCACAAGGGACGATTTCGGAAATCGAATCAACTTGTCCATTCTTACTCCGCTCGGGTGATTCAATTGAGGAATTCTAACCAATTTCAGTATTTCGCCAACCGAAGAATCCTGATCTAATTGGCGATTTTGTCGCAAAATTCGACAACCTGCTGTTCCGCTAAGGGCTTGTTTCTCTGTCGTGATGCGACAACTCACCATTAGCCGGGCCGCTTCAGCGCCCGGCCTGCGTCCCGGTCATCATCCCGTCGCGATGCGACGGTTCACAATGGTTCTGTTCAATCGGGCAAGTGTGGTTGAGATCGCTTATTTCGACGATTGATCGGCAGATCACGCTCGAAAATTCACAGTACTGGCTGAGCGGAATTGTGAATCGTCGCATCGCGACGAACTGCCTTTTTCTTTTTTGGAAACGGGGGCTGAAGCACCCCGTCTATGATGAACGGTCGCGTTGCGACCAGGCGATCCGCCCGGGTTGGAAGATCTTGTGATTTTGATTTGATTTCGAAAATTCATCGGAGACGTGCGGAATGTGAATGTGAGTCCGAATCCCGCCCTCATAGTTCCCCCCATCCTTCCATTGCAGAATCCGACACTACGGTGAAACTAGCGGATGATGAACGAAAATGAATTGATCGCAATCCTCGACCAGCAGAACGCGCCGCGCTGGCGTCGTGAACTGGCCCGTCGTGTGGAATCGCCCATCATCCAGCATTTCATCGTCGCCATCATCTTGATAAATGCCGCCGTCCTCGGACTCGAAACCGATCCAGGTATCATGGCGAACTACGGCTCCCTGCTGCACTTGGTCGACAAATTTTGCCTCATCGTATTTATTGCAGAACTCGTCGCTAAGCTACTCGCCTACCGCATGCACTTCTGGCGCAATGGATGGAACATCTTTGACTTTCTAGTCGTCGCCATCGCCCTGGTTCCCGGCGCCGGCCCATGGGCCGTCCTGCGATCACTACGCGTCTTGAGAGTCCTGCGCTTACTTACTGTCGTCCCGCAGCTTCGTAAAGTGGTCGCTGCCTTCCTCCATTCCATTCCTGGTCTCAGCGGCGTGATGGCCGTCATGGCCATTTTTTTCTACACCACCGGCGTCCTGGCCACCGAGCTGTTTGGGGATTCTCATCCAGTATGGTTCGGTTCACTCGGCAAGAGCCTCTACTCACTCTTCCAGATCATGACTCTGGAAAGTTGGTCAATGGGTATCGTCCGCCCGGTCATGGAAGTCCATCCCTGGGCCTGGGCATTTTTTGTTCCCTTCATCATCATCGCCACTTTCACTATCCTGAATCTCTTCATCGGCATCATCGTTTCCACCATGCAGGAACTCTCCGTCCTTCCAGAACCCCACCATGATCCCGAAGTCACCGCACTGTTGGGACGCATCGAAAAAGACATCGCAGCCCTCCGATCACAAATCCAGAAAAAGGACTAGGAATAGGAATTTCGTGCCGCCAAGGTGCCCCCTTCCCCGAGAATAAAGAATCAACACAGATTACCCACAGATAAAGAAGGATGCGCACAGATCACCATTCTTCGTTATTCGCGGTAATGCACCAGCGCCCGTTTCTATCCACGGCTAAGTTCATGGGCTGTGAGTCGGCTATCTTTGAACATATGCAGGAACGCCTTTCAACGTTTCAACACTCCAGTCACTCACTGGGGTGTTGAAAACAGGCCGAATGTGGCAGGAAACGTTCCCGCAGCATTCAAAACAATGTAGGTGAGCGTCGGCACCTGCTGCACGCTGTACGGAACACAAATTTCTGGAGTGCTCCGGCTTGACGGAGCTTTTTGTGAAAAGAACGTGTCTCATAGCGAAAAAGCGCTGTCAAGACCAGCGCACTCCAAGTTCGCAGTCCGCTGCGTAGACCGATACGATACGATTCTCAGGGTTAGAGAACCCTGGGCTTATCGACGCGTTTTCAACACCCCAGTCATTCACTCAA
>JBNMNB010000308.1:0-8533 GCA_051270635.1 Verrucomicrobiales bacterium
TACCGGCTCATCTCGCGGTTTCTCCACTTTCATCTGATGCTCTCCTGCATTCTCTCGAGAAAGAAGCCACGAAGGGCTTCTCTACCTCTCTGAAATTTCTCAAAAAAATTCCGCCCTCGCTTCGCTCGGAATAAAAAAAGAAAAAAAGGGATAAAGAGAGAAAGCAAAAAGGGAAGCAAACTAACGCTTTCTTCTGATCATCAAACCGATCGCTCCGACGAACACCATCCCTAATGTGGAGGGCTCAGGAATAGCTGCAATGCGGCTTTGTTAGATGTTGCCATTTCGAATCTCCTTTCTTGTTTGGATCCTTTGCGGATCATCGCTCAATTCGAACGCTCCAAAGAGAACCGTGTGACTGCTCATCCAGGAATCTCCATATCGTAGGTTGCGAATTCCTCGGGCACTCGATCAAGATAGTGCGCCACCGGCTTCGTGAGAGTTTCGCGATCAAGCTCGCCGGTCACGAACCCTGCCTGCTTGTGCTTCTCCGATGAAATCATCCCAGCTGCCCCACAGTTCACACACAAAGTCTTGCCTACTCTCTCGATCCAGCGCTGATGTTTGTGGCCGTGGAAGTATGCGATCGGCTCGAACTCGTTGACCAACTTCGCAAGTCGCTCGGCCTTGAGAAGCCTATGCTCCCACGATGCATGCACATCTGACGGATAGGCCAGCGGATAGTGCCCGGTGAGCAATACACGATTGCCCTCGCCGCGCTCGAATTCCAGTGCCGTGCGAAGTTCCCTCTCCAGCTTGTCGCTGATCGTTCCATTCGAACGAATCCGGCACGGATGCGAGCAATCAAACCCAACGATCACGAGACCGTCATCGATCAACTGTCGCCTCACCAGTTTGTCTTCCTCAAAAGCTCCGTAGGGAAAGTAGCGCTCGTAGCCCCCGGACTTCATGCTCCCTGGGGAGTAGCGATCATGGTTCCCCGGAATGCAGAAAAATCGATCCCCCCACTTCTCGCGAATTGGAGCAAACAATCGCGCCGCTTCCTCGAACTCCGGCACCAGCGACATCGTCGACATGTCACCAGAAAAAATGACCACGTCTGCATCACTCTTCAGAACCTCAGCAGCGACAATTGCAGGGTAGTTCGACGGAAAGCGCAGTCGGCGCCGTGCGATGAGATTCACCGTTCCCAGCACTCGCTTTAAGTACCAGAAGTCCGGAGCCAGCCGCAGCCGCCAGACATGGATATCGCCAAAGTGAAGTATTTTCATGAAAAGTGAAGTCGACCACCAAGCCTGCCTAGTCTAGCCTCGCTCTCGACCGAAAGCAGGATGTCGCTTCTCAAAAAAACAGGGCACGATCTCTCGTCGATAACTTCAATGCATCGGGGCCGATTTCTTCAATGGTCATCACTGGAGTATACGCAATCGTCCAGTCCGCGAAAGTCCGAAGTTCGCCGAGGGGAACACTCCCATTATCAGAATGGCATAGTTGTCTCCATCGACTCGCCATCGATCGGAAGTCACTTGGTCACTGCTTCAAATTACCAGCCGCCAGGTGTGCCCGAGCGACCAGACGATGCGCGATATTGTCCACCATGACTCCAAAGCCTTCGAGCGTCCGAACGCCGATCAACGAAAGATCGCCTGGCTCGCAAAAGACCACCTCATCGTTGGTTTCAAACCCGTCTACACGCAAGATCGCATACCCAACTTCACGCACTTCCGAGGATCCGTCCGCCAATTGGAAATGCCGCTCCTGTCTCGGAAGAATGTCCGCTTTATCCAACAGATCGCGCGGCAACCAAGTCAGCTCGGAACCGGTGTCTACGACTGCCTCGATCGGCGGAGTCGTCAGCGATTCGTCTTTCGGATTCACCGCAACGATGTTGGTGCGAAAAATACTCATACTGTTCACGCTATCACAACGCGCTCAGATGTCGAAGCGGATTCCAGCGATAAGTAACAAGGCGAACCGCATCATCTTTGTCGCAGATGCGCCCTGTGACGACCATCTGGAGTGCGCTGGTCTCGACAGCGCTTTTTCACCACCAAACGCGTTCCATGTTCAAAAAAGCTCCGTCAAGCCGGAGCACTCCAAAACTACGACCGAAAATCGACGACTCCGCCAACTGCCTAGCGAGCGAGCAACTCCCGCATGCAACAACGATCTCCAGTGCGCTGGTCGCCACCAAACGCGTTCCCCGTTCAAAAAACTTCGTCAAGCCGGAGCACTCCAAAAACTACCACTGCCTACTTCTCAGTTTGCCCTCCCATGCTCGCCAACACCGCAAGAGCCTGAGCCAATCCTTCAAGCGCATCCGCACTGGGCAGCGTCACGGTCAGTCGCGGTTTGCCATCTTCCCCCGTCTCCAGGCATTCGTTCAAATTGTTACGGATAGCTTTTGCTACAGCTTCGACTTGAGGAGCAGGCGTTTTTGCAGCAGCTCCGGCGGGGAGCATTTGTTGCAGCATGGTGAAGGCGGCGCTCAACATCTGGCCTCCCGCTTCAGATACGCGAGCTTTTCGCTCCTCTCGCATGGCAGTTTCGACCTCAGTCTCCACTTTTCTGCTCTCATCCACCGGGCCCTCCGGCACGGCCCCTAACAGAACCTCCATTCGCTTCTTCAGCTCTTCAATGCCACTGCCAAAGGTCAACTGATCGACATCTGAATCAGGATCGAGCGCAGCCTGCGCCAATTCGTGCTTCATCGACAACGTGTTCAACATCCCTTCCTCGATAGTCCCTTCAGTGACGAGCACATAGACCTGCACCGGTCGCTTCTGACCCATGCGGTGCGCCCGCGCGATCCGCTGTTCGAGCAATGCAGGATTCCACGGCAGGTCAACATTGATCACCGTATTGGCAGCCTGCAAGTTCAGTCCTGTCGAGCCTGCATTGGTAGTGATGAAGAGTTTACACTCCGCATTGGTACGAAATTCATTTACAAGCGCCTGCCGTTTCTTCTGCGGAACCGAACCATCGAGCCGCACAAATTGCACCCCTAAATCGCTTAAATCCTTTTCGATCAAATTCAGCATCGTCGTCCACTCAGAGAACAGCACAATTTTCCGATCATCCTCGCCAAGTAGCACCTCCAATAGTTCCCGCAGACGTACCAGCTTCGAAGAATACCCCGGCTCTTCCTTGTCGACTAAATAGGTGCTGTCCGCCGACATCCGAGCCATCAGCAGTGCACGCTGCAATCGCAGCAGATCCATCTCGTTCAGATAGGGTTTCCTGATCACTGAAGACACGATTCGCATCTGCCCATCATTGATCAATTGTTGCTCCTCCGTGGGCTGAATCCTTACCACTTCTGTGGTACGTGGCGGCAGATCTTGCAGCACTGACTTGCGCGTCCTGCGCAATAAAACGGGTGCCAATGCTTTTCGCAGTGCGGCCAGATTTTTGTACCCGGTGACCTTGCCCTTTTCATCGACCACACGGTGGCGATTGTAAAATCGGAATGCGGGCCCCAGCCTACGATCATCAATAAATTCGATCACCGAATAAAGGTCATCAATGCGATTCTCCAGCGGCGTTCCTGTCAGCACCAGTGCGTATTTTGAGCGCAAGGATTTGATCATAGCCGTTGTCTTTGCCTCCCAGTTCTTAATGCGCTGGGCCTCGTCCAGAATGATCAAATCCCACGGCACTGCGTCGATATCCGCATGATCACGCAATACCTGCTCATAGTTACAAATCGTAAAAAAGGCACCTTCCCGGTATTGCTCACCCCGTTCACTGTAGGGCCCGACGACGATCTGCGCATCGCGCCAGGAGAATTTTTCTATTTCCAGCGCCCACTGCGATTTCAGTGAAGCGGGACAAACGATCAGGACACGCTTGATCCCCACCTCGCGGGCCAGCATTTCACCAACACCAATCCCCTGGATCGTTTTTCCCAGGCCCATGTCATCAGCGAGAATCGAACGCCCCGCACACGTCGCGAAAGCAATGCCATCGAGCTGATACGGCAGAAGTTCTGTCTTCAACAGCTTGTTACGCAAGCTATGGGTTGCAGGGTTCTTACGAATCTCCTGCATCTTCTTTTCCACACGATGCTCGTGCAGAATGCGCGAGATCATCTCTTCCGCATCTGGATAAATGGTGACCGCAGTGCCACTGCGTTCGAGCTGCCGAATCGCATTCAGCAATCGTTGAATGGTCGCGGCGTCCGTGAACGTCTTGTCGATCAATCCGCGCACGACCTTCTTGTGCGCTGGAGTAATGTCACCCGGCGCTTCCAGGCACAAGCCAAGATCCACACCATAGCGGACAGAAACATAAAAACCATCCGATTGCCACGGAGTCGCCAACTTGCGCGACGAAAATTTCTTCCGCACCTTCTCGAGTGTGTGCAACACATGCTTGCAAGTTCCCAGTGTGTTCTTGCGATAGTCTGGACAGGTGCAAAATGAATCACCGTGTTCCATACCGCGCAATGCCACGCGATAGGTTCTTCCAGACGCAGCACTCGTCACCAAATAGTCAGCCCAGGGCGTAGAACGATCTTGAGACACAACTCGCATGCTCTCTTCGGCAGCACGCTTCTCCCTCTCAGCCAACGCCTGATCTACCAGTTCCTGCTCTGATAAACTCTCGACGGATGCTCGCTCCACAGGTGCGACAGCTAGTCCAAGAAACGTTTTTTCTTCCAACACGAACGACAGCGCCATCCCCAGATGCTCACACATGTCAGGGTGACAGCTCGAGCACTGTAGCAGCAGGTTTCCCTGCCTTGCAGGATCAAGGCTAATCGCCGCAGTGTCGCTCAAACCACCCCAGCGAATCATCAAATAGTCGTCGTCAAATAGAACATCTTCCGTCGGATCTAACTCCATCTTCCCCCCATCCATAATCAACCGCTTACCGTCTGGGCCAAGCAGCTTCTCCGCCTGACGAAGAGTCAGACGAGACAACCGATCTTTCAGAGTCAATTTCGAATTATGTTTTGCAACTGGCATGGCACAATGGTTTGCGCCCATCACCTGATTTTGTCCAGTCGCAAGTCAAAGATAGAGAGGGGAAATGATACGACTGGGACTGGGCTCCGGCCGCAAATATTCATAACTTTTAAAGAGGGGCGGCACAGCGGATTCTCTTCCGCTACGCCGCCCATGATGGCTGGCTACAGATCAATGTTCTCGATTTCTCGCACAAGCGCACGCTTATCCTTCTCGAGGAATGCCATTGTATCCAGCACCTTGTCTGACCATCCCGCCAGAGCGTACACCTCGCGTTCCGGGAACTGCATTGTTCCATGTCCCGCAAGGTCGAAGCTGTAGATGCGTGGCCGTTGCCCTGCCTTCTGCGCGTAGGCATTGAAGGCAGCCTTCGGCACATTGCTTCCCATCCATGCCTGCATGTCCGACAGAATAATCACTCTGTCATAAGCGCCTTTCGCTCGATTGAATATCGAGTGAAAGTTCGTTCCACTCCACTCTGCCTTTTCCTCGATTCTCGAAGCAGTGGTAAGCGTTGCATCATTCTTGTTAAGACCAACATAACGCGCATCGCCACTGAATAGCATCAAGTCTGCGTCGTTAGCCTTGTAAAGAACGGCAGCAAACAGGGAACCGATTTTCATTGGACGGCCGATCATCGATCCGGAACAATCCATTGCGATCAATGTGCGACCATCAAAGCGCGGAACATTGGCGAGTGAAAGATCCACAGCCTTGCTTAACGCTTCGACAACCTTCTGGTGGGTTCGACCAGAAGCGGATTCCAGTGCATCGATCGCAGTTCGAAATCGGAACGGTAGAACCAGCGAACGTTTGATCAACGTCCGATCGGTCAGAAGCGCGATGGCATCGTCCGTCACTTCCGGCGCCTGCTCAAGGATGTTACGCAAATTGCGCAGCAGGGCAAAGTAGCCGATTCTTCGTGAACGAATCAACTCCACCCACGCGGCCGCTTTCTTTGCTGCTTTGTCTATCTCAGAGACAGCATTCTGGCCTGCCTGCGTCAGCCCGGTTTCCCAGGTTGCGGCAGGAGCGAGAGTGCCCTTCATGAGCGCCATCAGAGCTTCGGTGTGCGGCGGATGAACAAGGTTCACCGCGTCGACCAACTTCAGTTCGGCGTTGCCCCCTCGGTACTTCGCCAGCTGGTAGTGATCGAAACGCGCGAGCGCGGAGCCGATCCCTTTTTTGAGGGCGTTGGGCAATGTCTTGCCGTGCACCGCCTTCGAATAGGCCAGGATCTCAAGCGCATCATCCGGTCGGCGAACCACTCGATCAAAGAAGCGCTGTGTCCACTCGGCGCCCTTCACTCGTGCGGCGATATCGCCGGCAACAAGATGAGACACAGAACGCATCCCCGCCTGATGACGTGCGTAGAGAGCAGCCTTGGCCACGAATTTGTCGTCATTCACCTCCCGGATCACTTCTTGAAGTTTTACAGCCGTTGCGCTACCAGAACGATAGAACTTGTCTTCCAGAAAGCTGGTCAGCATGAGAGAAACCAGTTCGAGTCTTGGTGACGAATCATACGCCTTGCCACCAGCAAGGTTGACTTTGGGTTGCCTGCTTTTCCGCTTCAGTAGTTTGTTAAATCTCATAGTTGCTTCGTGACCTCCTTTCAGGGTGTTTGGTTGGTTGGTGTTGTTGTGTGTGTGTAATGAAATGGTCTGTGTAGAAAATCGGACAGAGTCGGTTGTTCACCGTTACAGGGTGGATCGTTTTAGTTACGAAGTAACTCTGTCCTCACTGCCCCAGAGAGCTTTGGAGAGAATCGCAGGCAGGGCATGCGGCGGAAGTCGAATCTGCTCCTCGACATGCACGTTCACATTGTCGGGTTCCTCACTTTGATGCCTTGCCAGTGGCACCTTGTTTAATGGCTGGTGTCCCATTTCGCGGGCGAAGTAGCCCTTGCCTTCACTGCTCCAAAATTGACTGGAAAATTGGCACCCGGACACGGATTTGCACCGCGATTTCCTGATTCAGAGTCAGTTGCGCTCGCTCTACCATGGCAGAAAATGCCTTGTTTTATAGGCTCTGCCGTTACGTGCTTTTCGTCATTTTACATCGAGACGTGTTTTTTACTGGCACTTTACGGCACCACATTTATGGTGCGGAATGCTAAGCCATGACGAAATCGAAAAGATCGAAAAGAGAAATGCCGCGTATCATGAAGCGGCACACGCGGTGCTAGTGCACATCCTCGGCGAGCAACTTCACCGAGTGAGAATCTTTCCAGTCGATAATCCGACCGAGGACGAAAAAACTTGGACAGGACAAGCCTCATTCAGAATTTTCAATCAGGACAACCGGGTTCCCATAGGATTAGCGGGAGTAGTGGCGGAGACATTGGCGAGAGACAACGACGATGCTCCCGCTTCCGCAGCGGAATGGCTCGAATGGCTGGAAGATGAGATCATTATTCCTTCCGAGACCGACATGGAGGGGATTGGTAATCTTTCCGAGGATGATTTCGAGAAGACAATTTCGCTAGTCCGCGGGAATTGGGAAGCCATCGCCGCAGTAGCAGAAAGGCTAATCCACGCAGAGTCGGGAGAGATCGACTGGTCGGAAGTTGCAGAATTAACGGAGCGCACCAATGCCGAAGAGAACTGATTTCCCGATCCGCAAAGTCGAAGGTCGCGCCAAGCCTTGGGTTATCGATGTTCCGCCGCGATATAGCGAATCCGGCAAGCGTGAGCGTTGGTTCTTCGCCACGAGTCGCGAAGCCGAGCACGAGCGAGCGCGACTGAAAAAGATGCGCGAAGAGCACGGCGCGAGCGTTCGAAGTCTGCCGCCAGCCGTGACCGACGAAGCCGCTACCGCTATCCGAATCCTGAAACCTACCGGCGCGACGTTGCTGGAAGTCGCTCGCGAGTATCTGGAGACTTGGAACCAGCGGCAGCAAAGCATGACCTTCGCCGAACTCTGGAGCCGAGAACGCGACGGCGAGTCGATTCAGGATCTTGCCGACCGATCGAAAGAGCAGATTTTCTACATCGGCAGAAAGATTCTTCCGTTGCTGGGCGAAAAGCTTGTGGCAGACATTTCGACCGAAGAACTCGAAGCGGTTCTGTCTCAAATCTGTCCGACCGAATCGAGCCGCAAGGCGTGCATCCGCGTTATCTCGAAGGTTTTCAAAAGAGCCGTTGCGCTCGATTACTGCCAGCGGAATCCGTTGGATGGAGTCTCACGTCCAAAGTCGCAAGAACTCAATCCTGAAATCCTTTCGCCGACACAGTCGAAGCGGCTCCTCGATACGTGCGCCGAACTCGACGCCGAACTTGTGCCATTCTTCGCCATCGGTCTTTTCGCAGGTATCCGACCGGACGAACTCAAGCGGCTTACGTGGCTAGACGTTGAATTTTCCGAGAACCATATTCGCATTGTCGCCGCGAACTCGAAAACGAGAACTAGGCGCTTTGTTGATCTCGAATCGAACTTGATCGAATGGCTACTGCCGTTCCGGAAAGCGGAAGGCAAGGTCGCTCCGGAGCGCAACTTCAGGAAGCGTTTTGATACTGTCCGGAAGGAGGCCGAGCTTTTCGACTGCTGGCAATCCGACATTTTGCGCCACTCCTATTGTTCGCACTGGCTCGCCGCGTTCG
>JBNMNB010000309.1:0-8507 GCA_051270635.1 Verrucomicrobiales bacterium
TCCCGACTGGCGAGTAATTATTGACGATCTACGCCGTGAGTTGGGAACATCGATCGATGGTGAAGATTTTTATATTCAAGCGCGACGAGCAGTCTGGCTGGCCGATTTCCTTACAAAGCACCCAGTGTCGCACCTTCACGCATTTCGTTCGGACGTCGTTCTCTGCAACTGGCTAGTGACGAAATTGATGGAGCAAAGTGCCACGCCTCGGCTGAGCGCAGTCATTGAACCGCGACCATTGATGCGGCGCAGTGCTCTCAAAAAACTACTGCCAGACTTCGCCATGCTGTCGGTCGCCGACGAACGGTTAGCGAATGACCTCAAAGCAGAAGACACCATCGGGTTGGCGACGGTGACGGATGTCTCGCATCTGCGCTTTGGGCCAATCAAATTACGCCAGACACTGCCGCTCGATGCCTTTCGCCAGTCTGTGCAACGTTGGGTGCAGCGCATTACTACTTTCTCATGAAACTCGCGGTCATCATCCCTTGCTACAATCACGAGCGCTACATCGCGCAGGGCCTGGAGTCAGTGTTAGGGCAGACGCGCCCACCTGATCGGGTGCTGGTCATTGACGATGGCTCAAAAGACGCTTCAGTCGAAGTGATCAAAACCTTCGCTGATCGAGGAGTTGAATTGATTGTTCAGGAAAATGCTGGCGCGCACAACACGATCAATCGTGCGGTCGCCCTGGCGGCCGAAGACTGCGATGTCATCAGCATCTTGAACTCTGACGACCACTACTTCCCTCAGCGATTCGAGAAATGTCTCGCTGAGCTGGAGAAGAATCCTGACAAAAGTGTCGTCTGCTCCGAGATCTGCCTGGTCGATGACGATGGCAATCCCGTCGACCCTCAGGCATCACGGCCAAAGTGGTTCCAGGCAATTTGGTCGATCGGTGATGACCCGGAAGTGGATTTTTGCGAATGGATGGCGACCGCCAATTTCCCTGCCACCACCAGCAATGTCATTGCGCGTCGCGAGTTCCTGCTGGCGCATCCGTTTCGACCCTATCGCTTCAATCACGACTACTACTTCCTGGCCAATGCCGTCCTGAAAGATCAGTTTCTGTTAGTCCGTGAACCACTGGTAAGCTACCGCATTCACGCCAGCAATACCATCAACACCAGCCCTGCGCCCTTGATCAAAGAGATGCTGCGCATGCACGCCGATCTCTACCACGACCTCGCCCCACAACTGCGCGCCGACGCAGCGCTTCGTTCAAGATTCTATCGCTACACCCGCGCAGCCTGGAACAACGTCTCCAGCTTCCACGCAGGCCTCTTCCAATCCCTGCTGGCACAAGCCACCGCCCAGTTGTCCCACGAAAAGATCGATGCCCTGGTCGCAGGACTCGATGAACAAAGCTTCCCGGAATTTGCCGCCTACCCTAACAAAGCACTCGTCAACAACCACCAGCCCGGAAAGCCCCTGTCGGTAGAATCTGGCTTAGCAGAAAAGTTCGATTCCCTCCGCGCCGAAAAAGCAGAATGGAAAGAACGCGCCAAGGCCGAAAAAGAACTGTCGCGCCTGCGCCGTAAGATTCTCGCCTCGAAGTGGCTGACCTTCGGACGTGCTCTGGGCCTCTGTTGTGCCGTCACCGAAGATCGCGGAAAATCCCCACAAGAAAAGCTCGCAAATCTTCGAGCCGCACTGGAGAAATCGTGGTGGGCAAACCTCGGGCCAGGCATTCAAGAGCGTTAGTCCAGTGCCGTTCCAACAGCCCAACAGCAGAAGTTCATACGTTGTGATCTCGATTACTGCTGGAGGACGTGGCGGGTTCTGATAAATCGGCGGCTTGCTGTCATTCCTGCAATTCTAAGTTCGGCGACCAGTGAGTTACGGTGAGTTCGAGCTGGGCTGGATCAGATTCCACAGGCTTCCTGCGGCTTGGGCGAATGCCAGAATTTTGGAGCCCTCATTGGCATCAAAGCTGCGTCAGAATCTAGTCGATGGATAAATCAAAAAACTTACTTTCACTAAGCACCGGGCTCGCCGTTATCGGACTGTCGCTCGGGAGCGCCTCCGCCATTGCCTGCGATCAAAATGTGACGCCAGACGTCATCTTCGGCTCGGGAAATGCCAATGGGAGCTTCACGGTCGATCAAGCCAACGGAATTGAACTCGGACTCCGAGGCAAGCTCAGGCACAATGCCAGCGGGGCTCCTGAGAACACTTTCAACAGCAACGGCGATGGAACCTACAGCTTCGCTGCAGGAGTTGCTCCTACGCAGTCCGCTCCGACTGGCGTTTGGAGTTTCGAATGGTCAATCAACTCCGATTTTGACGGAAGCGGCCGATTCCTCAACGGTTTAACCTATGAATTGCGGATTGACTCGGATGAAACTCAGGGGGTCGATTTTACGAGTAGCACATTCGATCCGATCAACGGCCTATTTTGGGACCATGCGATCGGCGATAATACCACGGGTAACGGCGGCGGATCCGTAGCTACGGATGCAGCAAACTACAGCACCCTCATCTCCAGCAACAACGTTGCGCAGAATTCTTGGAAGGCTCATTGGTTCGTACCAGGATTCGACCCAACAGTTGACGGCACCTACGATTTCCAGCTGGTCGCCCTCGATGGAACGGCCCAGGTTGCGGGCACAGAGATGCAGGTCATCGTTGGTCTGGGCGGCTCAGCCGTGCCTGATGGTGGTTCGATGTTAGGCTTGTTCGGCATGAGCCTGTTCGGCTTGGCTGGATTCCGCCGATTCCTAGTGAAGCGCGCAGGGACCGCAGTCGAGACGACTGGTAAAGTAACCGAGGCAGGAGCTGACGCCGTCAAAGGTGGTGGCAATATCATCAAGAAAATTGGCGAAAAAATCAAGGGAGACAAGAAGGAATAAGTAGCTCTGTAGCTCTAGAATAAAGTAGAAATGGGCGGGAGAGATCCCGCCCATTTTCCCGATCGCTCAGAGCCACTGCAATGATTGTGAAATGTAATAGTTGCCTATTCATTTTTATGCACTGAATCTAATCTTGTATGTTCGTCAACCTGACAATCGCCATTCTCCTGCTAGTGGCCAACGGCTTCTTTGTGGCAGCTGAATTTGCTCTTGTTAAGCTCAAGAGTTTTCGAATTGATGCGCTTGCAGAGTCCGGAAACGGAACTGCCAAGCTCACACAGTCCATTCATCGCAATCTTGAACCTTACCTGGCAGCCTGCCAGCTCGGAATTACGATGGCGTCGCTGGGCTTGGGATGGGTCGGGGAACCTACCGTGGCAGCACTACTGGAACCTCTCCTGCATCCTTTAGGGTTGTCGGAAAAACTTGTGCACACCATCGCTTTCCTGACCGGATTCATCGTGTTTTCCTCACTTCATATCGTGGTAGGCGAACAAGTTCCCAAGACATTCGCGATTCGCAAACCTGAACTGGTGGCAATGTGGATTGCCTACCCACTGCGTGCTTTTTATCTCCTCATCTTTCCACTAAACTGGGTATTGAACGCGGCGAGTTCGGCGATCCTCCGAATGTTTGGCGTCGCAGAGGCTTCGCATGCAGAAGTCCTGTCTGGCGAAGAGATCCAGGGGTTGATCGAAACCAGCGAACAGTACGGCAACATCGAATCTGATAAAGCAACGATGTTGAACAACATGTTTGAATTTGATTCGCGCACAGTAGAGGAAATCATGGTTCCACGAGGCAATACTGCCTATATCGATCTTCAAGACCCCTGGGAGCAACAATTCGAAACGCTCAGCAAGATCGAACATTCTCGTTTCCCTGTCGTAGACGGAGGAGATCAATATCTAACGGGAATTATTCTAGCCAAGGATCTCTACCGCCGCACCCTGTCTGGCGACCATGATCTCAAAGACAAGCTCAGGGAGCTCATCCGCGATCCGCTCGTCGTTCCGGAAAGCCAAACCATAGGCGTCCTGTTTGAGGTCATGCGAACAGCCCGTCAGCATATGGCAGTCGTGATAGATGAGTATGGCAGTTTCGCGGGGGTCGTAACGATGGAGGATCTTCTGGAAGAAATCGTTGGCGAAATCGCAGATGAACTCGACCAGACGTCGGACGAAGCGATCCTGACAAAAAGGGGCGGCACCTGGGAAGCCTCCGGGTGGACTCAACTCGGTGATATCGAGCGCACTCTACAAATTCAGTTCGAAGAAGATGTGGATGCAAACACCCTTTCGGGACTCCTTATGTTTCGTTTAACGCGCATTCCTGAAACGGGTGACTCGATTGTCGAACAGGGATTTCAATTTACTGTTAAATCCATGGATGGGCGGCGAGTGAACCTGGTGACTATAGAAGTGGCTGATCAAGCTGAGGACGGAAATCAGGAGGTAGAGGACATGGCCTAGAAGCCCCGACTACCTTTGCAATCAACATTGACGCCGAGTTGACTGACAAAAGTCACAGGCGTTGCATCTTTGTAGTCGAAGGTGAACGACAATTTCTCGTCAACTTCAGTCTCTCATGAGAATTCGTAAAATAGCATCCCTTCGCAGATTTCTTCTGTTTGCCACAGTAGCGATTGCAGCCACAGCGCTATCAGGAATTTTCGCCCAGGAAGGTGATAGTCTACCATCCGCCCCTCCCAGATCTCTAGTCGCTGCGAAGTCACTGCTTGAGAATATTGCAGCTTTCAATAAGGAACTCATTGAAAAGCGGAAAGGCCGATCCAACACCGCACTCTCAGAAGTGGAGCGTAAGAACATCGATGCAGAGATTGACAGTCTGAATTCTTTGATTGCCGAAGAGCAGGCGAGGTTCGATTCCGTAGTCACTGGGATTGATTTGGATTCATTTCGAGAGCAAGCGGATAGCGCAGTGGTGCTTGAAACTGAACTGCGGCAGTTGCTCGAGCCGTTCATGAGGGAGTTGAGAAAGGCAACTGCACGTCCTCGAGAAACCGAGCAGCTGCGGGATGCTCTAGCCACTCTCAAGAATCAGAAAAATATGGCAACCGATGCCGTGGCTAACTTAAAGACACTGCAGACCAAGGTAGCCGACTCTGCTGTCAAAAAAGCGATTCAGGCGAAGCTTGAGGAGTGGGAAGAAAGCCAAGACCGGACAATAAAACAGCTCTCCGTTGCCCAGTTTCAACTTGAGGAACGATTAAGGAAAGAAGAATCTGTCTTCGAGAGTATAACAGCCGCAGTTACTTCGTTTTCCGAACCCGTGGCAGGAACGCACTGAGTGCCATCGCCTTTGGCCTGTTGACGTTTCTTATTCTGAGAGTAATTCATCGTCAAGTTCATCGGTTTAGCCCGGTTCGAAGGCGAGGCAAACGATCGCTCGCAGTTCGACTGGTGGACGTTGTCTACTATCTCTTCACAGTGGTGATGGCAATTATCGTCGCACTGGGTGGGCTCTATATCATGGGAGATTGGATGCTGCTGGGACTCTCCCTTGTTGTGCTGACGGGAATCGTATGGGCTGGCAAACAATCGGTTGCAGTTTTTTTCGAGCAAGTGAAGCTCATGCTTAATCTTGGCTCGACCAGAGAAGGCGAGCGTATCATATACAACGGTATCCCCTGGACAGTTGACACAATCCAGCTTTATTGCGACCTCGTTAATCCTCAACTCAAAGGCGGACACCTTCGTCTTCCCCTGAGGGATGTCGTTGCATTGGTATCTCGAGAAGCAGATCCTGACGAGTATTTGTTCCCATGCAACGAGGGTGAATGGATAATACTTTCTGACGGTATTTTTGGGAAAGTGATTCAACAAACTCCGGAATGGGTGCAGCTTGTCCTGCTGGGAGGAAGTCGTATGAACTACGCTACTTCTGAGTTTATAGGACTGACGCCGCGGAATCTCTCGACAGGCTTTCGACTACAGGTGCTATTTGGGGTGGACTATCAACATCAGAAAGACAGCACTGAGGAGATCCCGAATAAAATGCGACTGTCTGTTGAGAAAGGCTTACTTGAAACAGTCAAGGAAGGTGAGCTCGTGCATTTACGGGTGGAGCTTGCAGAAGCCGCTGCCTCATCACTTAACTACGCCATTATTGCTGATTTTTCCGGAAAATCCGCGCCGCAGTACAACATGCTTGAGCGAGCGATCCAACGGATGTGTGTCGAGGCATGTAATAGTCATGGATGGACAATACCATTCACCCAGGTCACCGTTCATCAAGCAGAGTCCCCATCCCAACTAAATAAGTAAACTTATGAGTAAGCTACCCCATGGTCTCATTCGTGCCCACTTGCTAGATGGTAAAGGAGGGGGCACTTCTTTTGATCCATCCACCTTGAATGATTGGACTCCAGATCTGGGGAAGCTTTGGCTTCATTTTGATTTAACTTCGGCATTAACGCGAGAATGGTTGTCCCAACACAGCGGTCTCGACCGACTGGCAGTTGAGTCGTTGTTGACTGTGGAATCTCGTCCTCGTGTGACCCGTCTTGGAAACGGAGCGTTGATGGCTTTTCGCGGAGTGAACCTGAATGAAGATGCTGCCGCTGACGACATGATAGGCATTCGCGTATGGCTTGATGAGCATCGCGTCATTTCAACTGAACGACGAAATCTGCGTTCCGTGGGGGACGTGGCCGCTAGCCTTGAAACCGGTGACGGTCCGGCTTCGACCTCTCAACTGATCACGGAACTCTCCCGGCGACTGGTGACGCGCATGAGCGACACTGTAGATAATCTGGAAGAACTGATCGCCGACCTCGAAGTTCAGACACTCAATGAAAACAGTCGCGAGACGCGCTTCGCTTTAGCCAATCTCCGCCGCCAGCTCATTGCTCTTCGCCGCTATCTCGCACCTCAGCGAGAGGCGCTAGCCTCGCTCATCGCATTAAAATTCTCCTGGATCAATGATGATGATAGACTGTCTCTACGGGAAACGAGCGATCGCCTGATTCGTCATTTGGAAGATCTCGATGCTATCCGCGAACGCGCAGCTGTGACTCAGGAGGAATTGCAGAACCGCCTCGCTGAACAGCAAAATGTCCGCATGTATGTACTTTCTATCGTAGCGGCGATTTTTTTACCGCTGGGATTTCTCACGGGGTTGTTGGGAATAAATGTCGGCGGCATTCCCGGTGCTGAAAGCTCGGCATCATTCTGGGTTTTTGTGATTTTCCTGCTACTGGTGGTTGCGTTACAAGTTGTCTTTTTTCGATCGCGGAAATGGTTTTAGATATTGCTTAGTTGACTGCTCGGCCGTGTTCGTGCCGAAGCCACCCTCGCCGATGCGCTGCAGGATCTTGTAACGTCCACCAATTTAGAGCGTGGTGCCTTCGAGTGAATCTGGCATAGACGAATGGGTTTCCGGTGCCGATCCACGCCCGCTGCAACAACCATCGTGCATGGCGTCTCCATCGTTTGATCCGCTACCCTGACACTTGCACCGTCAGGCTCGCTGGTAAATTTCACCGTGCCGTGGGGGAAGCGCAGAACTTGTTCCTGCTCTCCCGTTGCGGCTAATGTCACTGATCGTTCGACAGGGCGCCAGTCTCTGTATTGGCCGGAGATCAAGTATTCACGCCCCACTTCAGCGATCACTTTCTGCGGTGCTTTGCCGATCGATTGACCATCAAGGGAGAGGGATGTGCCCTTGGGCATCGAGTTCACCGTCAGGGATGCGAATGGTAATTTGAGATCAAGTGGTTGCTGTGCCGTGTCATCGTCAATGACAACAGTTTCTTCGATTGGTTTCCAGTCGCGGTAGGACAGTCGGAACAAGTGTTCACCTGCTGAAAATCCTGCTGTAGCTTTGCTAATTCGCTCCTGAGTTCTTCCAGCGTGTTTTCCTTGGCGATACTTGCCTCCTGCATTTTTCCCGTCTGTTGCTGTAAATCTGTAATCTGTTGCAGAAGGGAATCTCTCTCTCCTTGACTGCGTTCTTGTTCAAGGGCAGCGGTTGCCTCATCAATCTCAGGCGTAGCGGGTAGCAATGTTGTCGGTGAATTGCCGGGAATCGTGTCAGCAGTAGTTTCTGCTGCCGTGTTCATTTGATCCAGATAATGGGCTGAAAAAATGCCGATGGCTGCTGCTGCCAGTGTTGCAAAAGTGCCGACCAGGAAAAGCATGACCTTGCTTTTGCCCTTCGATGTGGGCGGGACTGGCGATTCTGCGGCAGCCGGTGAAAAGTTACTGTTTGGGGCAGTGCCCAACTTGAGAGGAGTAGAATTCTTTTCGCTGCGATCGGAATTGCCGTGCTGCTCTGGCTGAGAGGGAACCGATACATGCCGCGTAGAAATTCGCGTCGGCAATGGCGCTGCACTGCGCTCACCCTGGGCAGGGCCACCTCGGTTGATAATGGGAGATTGCGTGAGGGCGATGCTGTCCAGTTCGTCGATGAGTGGTGCGTTTCCCAGCCGCTCCTTGACCTCGGCGATAGTGCTCGGTCGTGCGTTGGGGGATTTCTCCAAGCAGGCCGCGATCACTTCTTCCCATTCATCGGGGACGGGTTGGTCGCCAATAAAGCCCAGCTCTGCGCGGCGACTTGCAACTGACGGCGGAACTTTATTGAGTATCTGTAGGGGAATGTCGCCCGTGTAAAATGGAGGGCGACTGGTGAGTA
>JBNMNB010000310.1:0-8429 GCA_051270635.1 Verrucomicrobiales bacterium
GGCCTTGCCTCCGCTGCCGGGGGATGCGCCTGCGAATCGCCTTTCGCTCGCACGTTGGTTAGTGGCAGACGATCATCCTCTCACTGCTAGAGTCACGGTAAATCGCTACTGGGCACTGCTATTCGGGCGTGGCCTGGTGGGCTCTGTCACCGATTTCGGCAGCCAGGGCGAAATGCCCAGCCACCCGCAATTATTGGACTGGCTTGCGGTGGATTTTGTCGAGCATGGATGGGACATTAAGCGCACACTGCGCCAGATCGTGACCTCGGCGACATATCGCCAGTCTTCGCGCATTCCCGAGGAATTGCGGGAGCGGGATCCTGGCAACATTCTGCTGGCACGCGGCGCCCGATTCCGTTTGCAGGGCGAGTTCATTCGCGACGGTGCCCTTGCTGTGAGCGGACTGTTAGTGGATGACGTTGGTGGCCCCGGAGTGAAGCCTTATCAGCCGGATGGGCTGTGGAATGAGGTATCGCTTGATGGAGGCTTACGCTTTAAGGCTGACAAGGACGAAGGGCTCTACCGGCGCAGCATGTACACATATTGGAAAAGGTCCGCTCCGGCACCCAGCATGACGATTTTCGATGCGCCCTCGCGCGAAAAATGCGTAGTCATGCGCGATCGCACTAACACGCCTCTACAGGCATTGGTGACCTTGAATGACGTGCAGTTCATCGAGGCCGCGCGCGTCCTGGCAGAGCGATTGCTGAAAGACGAGTCGGCGGACTTTTCGACGCGAGTGATTCAGGCGTTTCGACTTGCTGTGTCACGTCCACCATCGGTGGAGGAAATGGCGACCTGCCAGCGTGTTTTCCAGCACCAACTGGCATCCTTTAAAGCCGATCCGTCTGCTGCAGAAAAGTATCTGGCTGCAGGGGAAGCACCGCGCGATTCGGAGCTTGATCCCTCCGACCATGCTGCGTGGACAGTGTTGGTGAACATGATCTTGAACCTGGACGAATTCCTTACCCGTGGCTGATTGCTGGCCATGTGACCCCTTGCCCCAACTGACTTATGAAAGACCTGATTCAGGAAGAACTTCGCAAATACTCTCGACGCCAGTTTTTGAGCCAATCTGCTGCTGGCGGACTTGGGATGGCAGCCTTGGGAGGATTGTTAGGCGCAGAGCGTGCCGCAGCAAATTCCATGCTGCATCGTGCACAAGTCATGGCTCCAAAGGCCAAGCGAGTGATCTATCTGTTCATGTCTGGTGGGCCATCGCACATCGACACATTTGATTACAAGGAATCATTGCCAGAGATTCACGGCACCGAGTTGCCTGACTCTATTCGCAATGGTCAGCGCATCACTGGCATGACCAGCGGGCAGAAGTCGTTTCCCTGCGCCGCTCCCATGTTCGATTTTCAGCGCCATGGAAAGGCTGGCACCTGGGTCAGCGAAATTTTGCCGCACACGGCATCGATCGTCGATGAGATGACCATCATCAAATCGATGAACACCGAGGCGATCAACCACGATCCCGCCATCACATTCATCAACACAGGCACTCAGCAACCCGGCAAGCCGAGCATGGGCGCGTGGCTCAGCTACGGTCTGGGCAGTGACAACAAGAACATGCCTGCCTATGTGGTTATGATCTCCAGGGGCAAAGGCAACCTGCAGGCGCTCTACTCCCGGCTCTGGGGTAGTGGATTTCTTCCTGCGCAACACCAGGGAGTGAAACTTCGCTCCTCTGGCGATCCCGTCCTCTACTTGTCGAATCCTGAAGGTATCTCACGCAAAGATCGCCGCGTAGTTTTGGATGGTCTCGCTGAGTTGAACTCAAAAAATCTCGAACGTTACGGAGATCCAGAAACAGAGGCGAGAATTTCGCAATACGAGATGGCCTTCCGCATGCAAATGTCTGCGCCCGAGATTCTCGACACCAGCAGTGAGCCTAAGTCTACATTCGACCTCTACGGGGAAGATGCGAAGAATCCGGGCACCTTTGCTGCGAATTGTCTGCGGGCGCGGAAACTGGCGGAAAGTGGTGTGCGCTTTATCCAGTTATTCCATCGCGGCTGGGATCAACATGGTAACCTGCCCAAGCAGTTGCGGGGACAATGTGGTGATGTCGACCGCGCTTCTGCTGCCCTCGTGATGGATCTTAAGCAACGTGGCATGCTAGACGACACGCTCGTCGTCTGGGGCGGAGAATTTGGTCGCACGATTTACTCACAAGGCACTCTTACCAAAGACAACCACGGCCGCGATCACCACGGCCGTTGCTTCACCACCTGGGCCGCCGGCGGAGGAATCAAGGCGGGATACGAATACGGAAAAACCGACGACTACTGCTATAACATCGTCGAGAACCCCGTCCACATTCGCGATCTCAATGCCACGCTACTCCATTGCCTCGGTGTCGATCACGAACGCCTCACTTTCAAATACCAGGGACTCGATCAACGACTCACCGGTGTTGAGCATGCAAAGGTAGTGAAGGATATTTTGGCTTAGTGGACTCCCACATAGCCCGGGAACGTGTCAATTGATCGTAGTACCGGCGGCACTATCACCCTATCCCGTAAATCTACTTGTCATTTCACTCGTTAGATTATTAGATTCGCCGAAATTGGCTCAATTAGGAAATAGACAGCTATTATCGCAAATTCCGCCTTGCTGCTGAGCTGAAACCTACCCGTTCGATTGAATTTCCGCCCGTTCCTCTTCGGCTTCATCCTCCATGCGGTGACGGTAATCATCTAGCTCACGCTCCATCAGGGTGTGATAAATCGGATGGCTGCCGAGTTGGTCAGCGACAAGAAATGCGGTAAGGCATGCGGTGAGCAGTGGCAGCATGAGAGTGTGTTCCCCGGTCATTTCCACAACGAGGACGATGCCGGTCAGCGGAGCCCGCACGGTCGAGGAAAAGAGGGCGGCCATTCCGACTACTGCAAACATACCCGGATGAGAGCACTCGACAGGATAATATCGCTGAGTGAGTAGACCTATCACTAGCCCACAGCAGGAGCCCAGCGCTAACAATGGTGCAAAGATTCCACCAGGAGCACCAGTAGAAGAAAGACCGGGAGGAGTCCGAGCGATGGAATCGGATACGATGGAATCGAAAAGATCGGTTCCTGTCCCAACACCATGCGTGACACCGTATCGGCAACAACTGACGCCAGAAGCGTGGCAAAAAAGATACGGCGATGAAACGCGCGTTGAATTTCTTCCAGCACGAATACGAGGCCAGCAAGCGGCGCATTGAAAGCTGCGGACAAACCAGCACCTGCTCCAGCGGCGATGAGAATGAAACGCTCGTCATGAGTCATTCCCATCATCTTGCCCGCCAACTTTCCAGCAGCGCCCCCCATTTGAATTGTCGGGCCTTCGCGCCCAAGTGCCAGGCCGCAGCCGATCGCCAAAACTCCGCCTATGAATTTCACGAAAAGCACTGGCAGTGGCAGAAACCGGCGCATGTGCAGGAGCACGGCCTTTAAATGAGGGATGCCGCTGCCGCCTGCTGCCGGTGAGATTCGGCGCACCAGAAGAATGGCGATCCCAGTAGCGATGCTGGCCGCCAGCCAGTGCAGGCAAAAACTCCATCCGTCATGATTGCTCGATTCCA
The DNA here is from genome assembly GCA_051270635.1 of Verrucomicrobiales bacterium. Taxonomy (GTDB): domain Bacteria; phylum Verrucomicrobiota; class Verrucomicrobiia; order Verrucomicrobiales; family DEV007; genus JAGROY01. The sequence goes on from JBNMNB010000310.1 coordinate 3,575, forward strand.
GTAGTCTGGTGCGTAGTCCCTCAGCTGCGTATAGCGCCGAGCGAAATGCAACCGCAATGGCGCCAGACAAGAGTCCTACTAACAATACCCGAGGAAGAAGTCGTGCCCTCAGTTGCCGAGCGGTGAATTCTTGCTGCACCTTCTTTTGCGACGGATTCTCGTCGCTCATCGGCAGGAGATGAAGTTAGAGATAGGAAAGAATTCGGAAATCGCCAATGGGTAGAAAGCAAAACGCAGGCCGCTGTTTCCAGTGGCCTGCGTCTCGCAGTTTGGTTGCTTATAGATAAAAAATTTTCCGCCGTTATTTTTCAGCGAACTGGGCGTCGAAGATGAGCTCGGAAGGTGGAAAGTCAATCCTTTTTACATACTCACAGGATTCCGCGGCACCGTGTTCGCGATCCATTCCGCCGTCTTCCCATTCGACAGAAAGTGGGCCTCCGTAGGCAATGTCATTAAGTGCGCGGATGATCTTTTCAAAATTGATACTGCCTCGTCCGACGGACTTAAAGTCCCAGAATCGCTCAGGCCGATGGAAGTCAACATGACCGCCGAAGACACCAGCATCTTTCGGGGTGTCAGACCACGCGACGTCCTTCATATGCACATGATAGATGCGATCTGAGAAGTCGTAGAGGAATTTAACGTAGTCGACTCCCTGGTAGCCAAAGTGGCTGGGATCGTAATTAAATCCGAACGCTGGGTGGTTTCCTACAGCATCCAGTGCGCGTCTCGCAGATGAAATATCGAATGCAATTTCAGTCGGATGCACTTCGAGGGCAAAGCGGACGCCTTCGTTTTGAAAGTGATCAAAGATCGGGCCCCAGCGATTTGCAAAATCCTCATATCCAGCATCAACTTGACCGGGAAGGTTAGGCGGGAACGAATAGACAAGGTTCCAGATCGATGAACCGGTGAATCCATTGACCGTTTTTACACCGAATTCCTTTGCTGCAGTCGCCGTCTTCTTTATTTCCTCAGCGGCGCGTTGACGGACTCCTTCTGGATCGCCATCGCCGTAGATATAGTCTGGCAGAATCTGCGCATGGCGGGGATCAATGTTGTCGCAAACTGCTTGTCCCACCAGGTGAGTGGAAATGGAGAAATGCTTCAATCCATGCTTTGCCAGCAGATCTCGCTTTTCCTGACAGTAAGCGGCATCCGCCTTGTCGACTTCAAAGTGGTCGCCCCAGCAGGCGAGTTCCACGCCATCGTAGCCAAAAGATTTGGCTTTGCTGCACATTTCATCAATCGGCAAATCTGCCCATTGTCCGGTAAAGAGAGTAACTGGTCTTGCCATAATAAACGTAGTATAATACTTCGGGAGTCTCCGGTGCTAGCGAATTTTACAGGCGTATGGCAAGATCAATTTGCATGGGAATTTGCGCGGATGATCGAATCCCTCTTTGCCGCATTTCCGCTGCCGTGTTAATCTGGTGCTGCCGAACGCGAATTATCCCTATTTGCCCCCATTGCGCATCTCATCTCGCATCCCATGATCAATACGCAAACGATCCTTCTCATTTCGCGCGTCCTTCTTCACGAAAAGCAGGCACGGCGGAAGATCATGTTCTATTCGTGTATTGTCACCCTGGCGCTCGTATTTGGCGGGGTGTTTTTTATGCTCGGCACGTTGAAGGAGAGTCCATGGTTATTTCTCGGATACATGGCGCTTTGTTTCAGCAGCATTTTATTCATGCTGCTGCTGGCGCTATTTGACCTGCTGGCGGTCCGCGCCCAGCATCGATCAGAATTACGCGAATTGCGTAAAAATATGCAGAAAAGCGTGAGCGAGAAATCGGAAGCGTCACGATGAGTCCTGCGGCTCTCGAAAATTTTGTCAATGCGGTCGAGATTTTCGTCTGGATCGCAATTGCTTTGGTCATCGCTCGGCGTGCAGCCACGACAGGCAATCGCAAGGACTGGCTACCAGCGGCAGCATTTTTCGCATTTGGGATTTCAGATGCCATTGAGATGAGCACCGGTGCCTGGTGGAAACCATGGTGGCTCCTGGTTTGGAAAGTCACCTGCGTGGCAATCATCGCCCGGTTCTTCTGGCAGGAACTGCGCAGGTTGTGAAGAAGGAGTCTCATTTTTCTTGGACTACGTTTGAGGCATCCTACGCCTGACCCAGGGCGCGCTCCGACTTCTGGGTTGATGGTTGAATGGTCATGGCGGATTGAACTCGGGGCGGATCAGGCGTTAGGATCGACGTCTTGATCGCCTTGTTTATTTTCGGATTTTACTCGAGCGCTTCAAATCGATCACGATCCTTCCAAAACGGACATTCTGGGCAGCTCTCTCCCTCTGGGTAATCCGCGCCTTCCTCGTGAGGACCTCCGAAAATCTTTTCTAACATTATTAACGATCGAACTTCGTGTTCACGGAGGCGGGCGAGAATCGTTTCCTGTATCGACACGTCGAACCGAACATCTTTCCCCACTTCGAAGTACCGGTGGATGATCGACCCTTCTTCGTCATCGGTGAGAAAGATTCCTAGCACCGCCTTTGTGGCGCGTCTGTCATCTTGCCCGTAATAGGCAAGCGTTGCACGCGGAAGACCTTGATCGCCTGCTTTTGCTTTCTTACGAAGGATGGTGATTGGTTTGGCCATTTTTTCTATCAACGTCAAAGGCGTGTCATCCCCGACAGAGGTCGCGGGTTGCCTGAAATGAAGATGGTCGAATTGCCATGGACGGTCAAGTTCACATCGGTCTCATGAGAATGTTCCGGCTCTTCTGTAAACCGGTCGTTCTCCGCCCAAATGATGAAATCGACTGAATAGGCTCTATCGTCGAAGTAGATCCAATGGTCTACCTTCCGAGAGCCAGATCCATCATCTCCTTCACTCTCCAGGTTCTCGATTACCTGCAAATCCTTGATGACCTGCCAGTCGTCTTCCGTGGGGTAGAGATCATCGCGGTAGGCCACGTGGCCAGGATCGTCGCGGTAGGCTAGTCGAATATCGTAGCCCGTATCTCAGCGATTAGGCAACCCTTCTTCATTTCTCAATGCTAACTTTCAACGCAGCATCTTGTTCGCTGTCTCGATCACGGAGTTCCTGAATTGTTGCCACGACAGCATCAGCTGCACTGGGAGCGAATTCGGCCGCCATATCGAAAGTGGCAGGCCCCATATTGTTGCCATGATACATAATCAAAAACGGTTGCTCCTCTTGCGACACATCGACCTCCTTCGTGAAAATGGCATGCGGTCGATAACCGAGTTCAGGAGCTTCCCTCGTAAAACTTTCTCCATCCACTTCGAGGATTAGCAGGCATTCGTCCTTATTCACTACAACTGCATCACCCGAAATCGAATAGGAGAATGAATGCCACAGCCCGACATTAACAACGTCAGATGATACCTCGACGACACGGTCATTAACAATTTGCTCATCTTCGCCGGGCCAGTAGACCACCCTCACTCGATACCTCTGCCCTTCCCGCACATGGAGTATCACCCGGTCGCCTATGGAATGTGCGGCTTTTGCGAAATCCAATTGCGCCGAGTTTGGCATTGAAAAGTTAAAGAAAGTCTCCTTCTCGGGCCGCGGTGCATCACGCTCATCTGACTGACTTATCTCGTTAGCCTCAGATTTCGAGTCCACAGCGGTATCGGGTTGGCGTGTGCCGTCTTGTTGATCGGGCTGTGTGGGTTTGGGTTGATTTACCAGCGCGCGCTTCTCCTTCAGTTTTACGAGGTCGGTCAACCTCAAGTTCAATTCTTCCAGCCTGCCTTCCCAAAGCTTAAGATTGCCTTCGATGTGCCCAAGTTCCCGGATCTGTTCAATTTTCTTCTTTCGTTCTTCAGGCGTTACGGCTCCTCTCATCAGTCTAACTAGCTCCTTTCGAAGTGCTTCCTGATGGCCTTGGAGGCCTGGAAGCGCCTTCTCGACGAGTTGACTCCTCTCCGTTTCGAAATTTCTCAAACCACGTTTCGTAATCGCTACCCGTGATTCCAGGCGTTTCTTGAGTGAGTCAATCTGGGGATCGGTCAATTCCGAATCTGGAACTGCTTCACCAAGTGGGCTCGTGCTGCATCATCCAACCGAACAAGAGAAGTCGAAGCGATCGTGAATTTATATTTCCTGTCGGGATCGTAGAGAGTAACAGGATCGCCCGATGCGAGCAAACCATCATGGTGCAGGCGAAAGATCCGACCCTTCAGAGTTTCCGGCTCGAGCACGGAGAAAAGAAACCCCGCATTGTGGATCTGTGATGGTTCAGCGACAAACTTCCAGACGCGCTCACCTGACGGCAGCTTCCTAAATGAGTGGTAACCAATAAGCGCAGCAGTGACCTCGACGTCTGCTTCCTGTCTCGGCTCCTCCTGCCCGCATACCACTGCGGATGTAAAAGCTAGGAGATACGCAGTAAGTATGGGTTTCATTTTCTTAGGCGTTGTAGGCCTGCCACCCACTGTGGGCGGCGCGCTTTTAATGCAGTGTTAATGTTTCGAGCGTTCATTCAGGTTTCGAGTCCACAGCGGCAGCGGGTTGGTCAGCGCCATCTTGTGTGTCCAGCATGGGTGAAAACCAAAGGGGGTTCAAGTCCCTCGTCTATAGAATGAACATCGAAGAGATGAAAAGAACTACCAGAAGCCAACTGCGGGAGGGCGACCGAGCGTGGGGAGGCAGGCTATGGGGACTGCCAAGCGCGGAGCGCATAAGAAAGCGAAGCCCTCGTAGTAGCCGCAAACAAGCTCGGAATCTCCAAGTGACGTCATCAGCTCGATGACCTCTCGCATGGAGTCGTTCTCGGGGAGTAGATCGGGATCTTCGAAATCGAACCACTCATCGTCTCGGAATCGAAAGGCGTCGATCGCAGCTTTCAATCGGAAGATATGTTGATCCGAT